>JAMBLJ010000070.1 GCA_023336815.1 Actinomycetes bacterium | reverse complement strand
GTGTCGGAGGTACAACTGGGCGAGAGAACGATGCTCGGTACGTTGTTCGAGTTTGTAGACGGCGAATACGTGGACCACAGCCGAGCCTCGGACGCCCATCTGATGGGCGTGGAGCTCGCAACGCTCCACGACACCCTTGACAGGCTGCCGCGATGCGACATCCCGCTCGTGCCAGCCCTCTCGGTGATGAACTTCGGCCGGCCAACTGACGAACTCCAGCTGCTGCACGGAGACTTCAGCGACCAGAACCTTCGCAACCAGGGAGGAAGGCTGCGCATCTTCGATTTCGATGACTGCGGGTATGGCCCAAGAGCGTTCGACGTCGCGAACAGTTTGTACATGGTGCTGTTCGATGAGATGGTCGACGGCTCGGACGGCCTCGACAGCTACGGGCAGTTCGAGGTTGCATTCCTCGCTGGGTATCGATCCGGTGCCGGTAGCGACAGCGTCGACTCCGATGACCTCCTGAGATTCGTCGATCTCAGAGTGAGCGCTTTGCAGGCATGGTTAGACGATCTCGCATCAGCGCCTCCCGGCATTCGGACGTCAACACCGCAATGGCACGCGACTCTCCGGAGGTTCATCGAGCGCTACATGCAACGGAGGGAATAGGACCCGCCTCGGCGCTCGGTCCGATTCCGTGCCTTGGTCGAAACGCATCCTGGGTCTGTGGTCAGGGAGTCGACGACGGCGTCGTCGCGACCCCGTCGTGTGCCAGATCACGCTCAACGCCTCCGATGACGATGTGGGCTGATTTCGGCCACACGTAGTTCGTCGCGTCGGGTCCGTGGATCTGCACTCCTGTAAAGAGCGCATGGTCTGGCGTCGAGACATCCTGTGATCTGGCTATTTCGAGAAGGTCTGCAACGATGGCCCTGAGGTCATCCTCGATCGCCTGAGCCGTCAGCATCGTCAGTTCCACGAGACCTGGAATGTCTCCATATGGGATCAGTGTGAGCAGTCGATGCGAGAGGAGGCTCTGCTCGGCATCGAGTCGATCCGTCTCGATATCGACTCTTCCCTCGAGCAGGCCATCCCGAAAGAGGCTAAGCGCCCCGCACGCCGCCGATGTTCCTGTGAGGCCGGAGCGTTCGACCTGCCCGATGGTCCCATCCGCTGCGATTGCGATGTGAGGCATCGCGTACACGACCACGTGTTGGCGACCAGCGAACGTTGGTGCATGTGCCATCGCCGCAGAGATGCCCGTCCGTCCAGCCGTCACCATGCCAGCGAGGCTTACGAGACTGAACGTATGGCCCCAGTAGCGTTCAACCCCTCTCACGAGCGGCCCAGCAATCTCATCACGACACAGAGCAACACATGGAAGCGTGTTGTCTCTTGAGAACCCTTCTGCGCTGAGGCTCTGATACGTCGATGCGAGATAGCTGTCCTTTGACACAGCACCAGGAAAGTTCTCCTCGAGTGTTTCGTTGAATCCATCACCGCTATCGGTCACCACGCCTCCTTCCCTTCTTGGCCGGCCCGTCGAGTTGCCGCACGCATTTCTCGTGCCATCGTATCCCACGCTCGACACAGATGCGTATTGCGACGCGCTGTCCTAGCGGTCGCTGGATTAGGCCTCCGCCTACGCTGATGTGCGATAGCCAGGGAAAGAGGTCGACCGGTGGCTAGCCTGCCTCACATGGTCGATCTCTACAAATACATCGTCGACGTGCCCGACTTCCCAGAGCCTGGCATCGTCTTCAAGGACATAACGCCTCTGCTTGCCTCACCGGAGGCTTTCCTCCAGGCCGTTGACGAAATGGCGGATCCCTTCACCGACAGCAACGTCGATATCGTCGTCGGGATCGAGTCGCGGGGATTTCTGCTCGCCGGCTCCATCGCGGAGAGAATCGGATCGGGCGTCGGACTCGTTCGTAAACCGGGCAAGCTGCCGCGAAAGACCGTTTCGATTACCTACGACCTTGAGTACGGGACCGATTCCCTCGAGATCCACGAAGATGCCTTCCCAGGCGGAGCGAGCGTTCTCATCGTCGACGACGTCCTGGCAACGGGTGGGACGCTTGCAGCAAGTAGCAAGCTCATCGAGATGGCTGGGGGAGAGGTTGTCGGTGCAACGATGCTGATGGAGCTTACGTTCCTCAACGGTCGTTCCCGGTTCCACGGACCGCTTCACGCGATCCTGAGCTACTAGCGCGACATGGCCACCCGGCCCCTCCGGTCGCTCGAGGCAGGCATGCCCATCGTATGGGGTGGGTCGCATGTCACGAACGTCTCGTCCGCCCTTGCCGAATCCTTCACAGATGGCGACTCGCTGATCGTCCGTCAGGACACTGGCGAGCTGATCCATATTCCGTTGGCAGCGATGGAGGTCGCGAGGTCTGCGGTGACCCGTGCATACAACGCCTTTGCCCTGATGGGTTCTGTGTCGGATGATCAGATCACCGAGTTCTATCACGCCTTCGCCGATCGGCTTGGGAATGACGTCGTATTCGATCGGATCAACACAGCGAACGAGTCGGACATCGAACGCGCTCGCGATGCTGGTCGATCAGTTACCCGTCTCACCCTCAACGATGCGATGCGTCGAGGTATGATCGATGGTCTAGAGGGCTGGGGTGCCGCTCCAACCGGTCGCAGACGGATCGTCGACTCCGTCGATCACGGATCATGGAGGGTCGAACAGATCGTTGATGGTCTTGGGGTTATCGGGTTCGTGTTCGAAGGTCGACCGAACGTGTTCGCAGATGCGACCGGTGTATTGCGAGGTGGGAACACGGTCGTGTTTCGTATCGGATCGGATGCGCTCGGCACCGCTGAGGCGATCGTCGAACATGCCCTCGATCCGGCGCTTGTCATGTCGGGTCTCCCCGTCGGTGCGGCGACGCTCGTAGCGAGTTCTGACCGCGAGGCCGGTCTCGCGATGATGCATGATGATCGCTTGGCGCTAGCTGTAGCGAGAGGGTCGGGTACTGCAACCCAGCGTCTCGGTGCGGTTGCCAGACAGGCGGGAAACGCGGTCAGCCTTCACGGGACAGGCGGGGCATGGATCGTTGCAGGTTTCCATGCGGAGCCGCTAGATCTTGGTGCCGCGGTGTATCACTCGCTGGATCGCAAGGTCTGCAACACTCTGAATACCGTGTGTGTCCCGAGACCGCTTGCGGGCCAGCTCATCCCGGTCATTCTCGAAGCGATCGAACGGGCAGGGGCACGGAGGGGCACGAACGCAAAACTGCATGTCCTTGAGGCAGACGTAGATGCAGTTCCTCAGGACTGGTTCAACCGGCGTGTCCCGATAGCGCGTGCCCAGGGTGACGTGATCGAACCTCAGGCGGAATCTATCCCACTTGACCGTATCGGAGACGAGTGGGAATGGGAGGACAGCCCCGAAGTGACACTCGTGGTGGTTGACGACGTCGCCCAAGCAGTGAACTGGTTCAATACCTACAGCCCAAGGTTCGCCGCTTCGTTGATCTCATCCGATTCCCAGGAACAGGAAGCGTTCTTTGGTGCGATCGACGCTCCGTTCGTGGGGAACGGCTTCACCCGCTGGGTTGATGGGCAGTACGCGTTGAACAAACCCGAACTCGGACTTTCCAACTGGCAAAGTGGAAGGCTCTTCGGGAGGGGTGGGATCCTCTCGGGTGATGCCGCATTCACCGTACGCACGAGAGTGATCCAGGACGACCTCGACCTCGGCCGCTGATCGGAATCTTTCCTCGTGGCATAAGGGCGCTACGATTGCGCGTTCACAAGGAGTTCGATGACCGGGTACAACTTTCGAGAGATCGAGGACCGGTGGCAGCAACGCTGGGCTGACCACGGAGCTCACCGCGTTCCGAATCCCGGCGACGAACACTTCGACGATGCAAAGCCGAAGAAGTACATCCTCGACATGTTCCCGTATCCCTCTGGAGCAGGTCTCCACGTCGGCCATCCTCTCGGCTACATCGGAACCGACATCTATTCACGCTACCACCGCATGCGGGGTGCGAATGTGCTTCATCCGATGGGGTTCGACTCGTTCGGTCTTCCTGCCGAGCAGTACGCGGTCGAGACCGGCATCCACCCGAGGATCACAACCGAGAAGAACATAGCGAACTACACCCGCCAGCTCAAAGCCTTCGGGTTCTCGTACGACTGGGACAGAAGCATCGCAACCACGGATCCCGATTATTACCGGTGGACGCAGTGGATCTTTCTCCAACTCTTCGGCGCATGGTTCGACGAGTCCCAGCAGAGGGCGCGTCCGATCTCGGAACTGGTGACTGAACTCGAGGAAGGGGCGAGGGACGCAGATGGTGTGGCTTGGCGAAACCTCATGGGGGACGACCGAACGGCGTATCTCGACAGTCAACGGCTCGCCTACATCGACGAGGTCCCGGTCAACTGGTGTCCCGCCCTGGGCACGGTGCTGGCTAACGAGGAGGTCACACCTGAGGGTCGATCGGATAGAGGTAACCATCCGGTCTTTCGTCGACCGCTGCGCCAATGGATGTTGCGTATCACCGCCTATGCCGACCGGCTGATAGACGAACTTGACCTCGTCGATTGGCCTGAGTCGGTCAAGACGATGCAGAGAAATTGGATCGGTCGGTCCGAGGGTGCGAACATCCTGTTCCCTGTTTCCGGCCACACACATCTCCGCGTCTTCACAACGAGACCCGACACCGTATTCGGCGCGACCTACATGGTCGTTGCACCGGAGCATCCCATCGTTGATGAGATCACACCTACCGAGTGGCCGGATGGTACGAATTCGAAGTGGACGCTCGGAATCGGTGACCCGAGGACGGCGGTAGAGGCATATCGTCTTGCTGCCTCGCGCAAGTCCGAGCTCGATCGTCAGGTCGAGGACCGTGAGAAGACGGGTGTATTCACCGGCGCTCACGCCGTCAATCCGCTCACTGGCGAACCGGTCCCGATCTTCGTAGCCGACTACGTTCTTATGGGATACGGAACCGGAGCGATCATGGCCGTGCCCGGACAGGATGAACGTGACTGGGAGTTCGCCGAGCTTTTCGATCTACCGATCGTGCGTACGGTGCAGCCACCCAGAGAGTTCGAGGGTGATGCTTACACCGGTCAAGGTCCTGCGATCAACTCAGGTTTTCTCGACGGGCTAGGAATTGCAGCAGCCAAAGCCCGGATCATCCAATGGCTCGAAGTGAACGGTCACGGCGAAGGCACGATCACCTACAAACTGCGCGACTGGCTGTTCTCTCGTCAGCGATACTGGGGTGAACCGATCCCGATCCTTCACGGGCCCAACGGAGAGCTTCGCGCGGTGCCGGACGACGAACTCCCGCTCCGGCTGCCCGAGGTAGATGATTACAGACCTCATGCATCGAACGACGAGAACGCCGAACCGACCCCGACGCTTTCGAACGCAACCGATGAATGGAAGTACGTTGAGATCGATGGCATCCGGTACACACGCGAGCTCAACACGATGCCCCAATGGGCTGGGTCGTGCTGGTACTACCTGAGGTACCTGGATCCGACCAACACCGAGGTACTCGTGTCACCCGAGGCAGAGCGGTACTGGATGGGTGAGCACGGCGTGGACCTGTATGTCGGTGGCGTAGAACATGCCGTGCTTCACTTGCTGTACGCCAGGTTCTGGCACAAGGTTCTCAACGACCTCGGTCACGTGTCGACGAAAGAACCGTTCGGAAAACTGTTCAACCAGGGTTACATCCTTGCTGATGCCTTCCAGGACCAGCGTGGTGTCTATGTACCTGCAGAAGAGGTCGTTGAGAGCAGCGGGGCCTTTACCCACAACGGAGAACCGGTCAACCGGCTATACGGCAAGATGGGGAAGTCCTTGAAGAACTCGGTGAACCCCGACGACATGTTCGACGAATATGGGGTCGACACGCTCCGTCTGTACGAGATGTTCATGGGTCCGCTCGATACCTCACGACCCTGGTCGACACGCGACATCGTGGGTGTGCACCGTTTCCTGCAACGTCTTTGGAGGAACTTCGTCGACGAAGAAACGGGGGAGATGCTCGTGTCTGAGGAGCCAGCCAGCGGTGAGCTTGCTGTGTTGCTTCATAGAACCATCGAGGCGGTGACAACCGACATGGAGAATCTGCACTTCAATACCGCAATGGCTCGACTCTTCGAACTCAACAACGCTCTCGTTGCTGAGACGGCTGTCCCATCCGACGTCGCCAGTGTTTTGCCACGTCTCCTTGCGCCACTTGCCCCCCATATCAGCGACGAGTTATGGCATCGACTCGGACATGATGGGTTCCTCATCAACGCCGACTGGCCAGCGTATGACGAGTCTCTCATTGCAGAGGACACTGCAACGATGGTCGTCCAGATCAACGGCAAGGTTCGTGACCGCATCGAGGTGCCGGTGAACATCATCGAGTCAGAGGCCGTAGCCATCGCGCTGGCATCAGAGCGTGTGATGGCCCACACCGGTGGATCCGAGCCGCGGAAGGTCATCGCACGTCTTCCGAACGTACTGAGCATCGTGGTGTGATCGTCCAAGCTGATGTCGCTGTCCGTCGTGCCGGGCTGAATATCGTCGCACTCGAAACGACCGGTGTCCGCCTTCGCCGCATGCCGACCGTCCTGCGAGCGATCCTAGGCCGACGTGTTCAAGCGATCACGCTTAATCGAACCGTCTTCATCAACGCGGCTCACTATGACGCTGTTGTTGCCGGATCCGACCCCGTCCTCCTGGTGCACGAGTTGGTACACGTTTCGCAGTGGAGGGACAACGGAGTGTTCTGCTTCAGCGCCCGATATCTATCAGACTACGTCAGGTTGAGGATGCTCGGCATCGGACACGATGCTGCATATCGTGGAATCGGGTTCGAACATGCTGCCTACGACGCAGCAAGCCAATACGAAAGCCTCGCTGCGTGACATCGATCGACCGCCAGACAAGGCGATTCCTGCCAGACGCGCCGTGGACTTTGTGGGATGTCGCGGCTGCCTTCGGTGCAGGGATCCTTGGCGCCATCGTCGCCGGTGTCCTGGTCGCATCATTCGGAGCCGATCCACTATCGCCGATCGGATTCTCGTTGATCTTCGGCGGTCAGGTTCTTGCAAGCTTCGGTGTTGTCTGGGTGATCTCTCGGCGCAAGGCTACCGGTTCACTGGCGACCGATGTGGGTCTTGTCGTCCGGGGCCGCGACTGGTGGGGTGTGCCAGCTGGCATGGGGCTTCAGATAGCGATAGCGCTGATCACCGCACCGTTGGTCTTCTGGCTCTTTCCTGATGGTCCACCAGAGCAGGGTGTTGCCGAGGTGGCAGCCCAATCCGAAACGATCATCGAACAGCTGGCAGTATTCGTTGCTGTAGCGGTTGGTGCTCCGCTGATCGAGGAGGTGATATTTCGAGGGATGCTCTTGTCTGCGCTGTCACGGTGGATGTCAAAGTGGCTGACGATCATCGTCTCTGCTGCGGTGTTCGCGGGCGTCCATCTACTCGATCCCAACGCGATCGCTGTCATTCCCGGATTGTTCCTGCTCGGAGTTGCATTGGCCTGGGCAGCGACATGGAAGGGCGATCTGTCGCTACCGATAGCGCTTCACAGTGGTATCAACATGCTCGCAGCGATCTCCATTCTGTATGGAGAAGAACTCCTCGAATGGTCGGACAAACAGCTCGACCAAATCGAAGGCATTATCAGACTGTTCACATAGCGACCATCTTGATTTCGTGACATCAGTGCGATAGAAATGTTGTGCGGTGCGGTGCTGGAGAACTGTGGAGTCGCGCAATCCGCTCAACCTACAACTCACCGTTGCTGGTGTTGGGATCCTCATCCTTTTGGGTGGTGCACTTTGGTTTGGTCTGGGTCCCGAACAATCACCACCCGCCAGCCCGGTTGCGACTGATATCGCGCCTCCCTCGAGCGTGATCACCGTGCATGTGTCAGGTGCCGTCGTTCGCCCAGGGGTCGCACGGGTTGGTTCGCAAGCCAGGATCGCGGATGCGGTCGCTGCCGTCGGAGGTGCAACATCAGATGCAGATCTCTCGAGGATCAATCTTGCGGCTCCTGTACGCGACGGTGAGCAGATCGCGGTTCCCTCGACCACCGACGATGGCCAGCGCGAGGCGACGAGGCAAGGCAAGGGTCTGGATCTGAACCAGGCGACCGCCGACCAGCTCCAGGAACTCGATGGTGTTGGTCCGGTGCTTGCGTTGCGGATCGTGTCGTTTCGGGATGCGAACGGGCCGTTCGTGGCGGTTGAGGATCTACTCGATGTGCCCGGAATCGGCGAGGCAAAGCTCGCGGGCATGCGGGATGGGATCGTGTATCCCTGACACAGCCAACGAGGTTGGTAGGTTCGCCTTGTCGGCCCTCATGACTCGATACGAAGCGATCGTTCCGACGGTTCCTGCACAATGGACGCTTCTTGCTGCCATGGCAACAGCGGTCGGGGTTCTTGGAAGTGGACGTCCCATCGTCCTGGCGTTGGCCGTGGGTGTGATCGTGGTTTGTGCGACCCGGCGTAAGTGGTCCCTCGTTGCAGCCGCCACCGTGTTCCTCATGCTGGGATCGGTGTCGGGTCTGGTTGCGGCGACGAGATTGACTGCCACGGTGACTGCCGATGTACCGCAGCGTTCAGCAACGCTTGTGTTTCGCTTGGTGGAGGACGAGAGCGCGAACGCCTACGGGATCTCTGTCGGCGAGCCGCTCTCGATCGATGGAGCTTCGTGGTCGGGTCCGCGTCTTGCGATCGTTGGTTTGGGAGGGATCGAGGCAGGTGCGACGGTTGAGGCGTTTGGACGTCTCCGGCCTGGCACGCGCCGGGTGCGAGACGAGGTCGTTGCCGGAACGATGGATATCGTGACGATCCTGAATGTGGATGCGAGCATGAATCCGCTTCTTGTCGTTGGCAATTCCTTGCGCAGCCGTGTCCAGGTGGTTTTCGATGGGTCGTCTTCGACGGATGGTCTCATCACCGGGTTCCTGATCGGTGACACGAGGCGGTTGAGCGCTCGCGATGTCGAGAACTTGAGGCGAAGTGGTCTTGCACACTTCGTCGCGGTTTCAGGCTCCAACGTCGCCGTTTTCATGCTTGGCTGGTGGATCGTTGCCGCTCCGCTGGCTGTTCATCCCAGGGCTCGGGCGATCATCGGTGCGATCGGCCTCGGGGTGTTCATTGTTGTCACTCGTTGGGAACCATCGGTGGTACGCGCATCCGCGATGACGGCAGTTCCGCTCTTCGGATCTGTTGTTGGTATACCGGTCGACCCCTGGATGGCGCTTGGTGTTGCTGTGACGACTCTTCTGCTTGTTTCGGGCGACCTTCTAGGCTCGGTCGGCTTTCAATTGTCGGTCGCTGCCACCGCTGGCGTACTCGTAGGTGTTGGCCTCGCTCGTGGGCGGAAACCCGCGTGGTTGTGGACATCGTTGTTCGTGACTGTGGCAGCGCAGTTGGCTGTCGCGCCGATCGTGATCATCGTATTCGGGACGATGCCTCTGCTCGCTCCTGTCGCGAACCTGCTGGTTGCTCCGCTGGTAACCATCGCAACTGTTGCCGGTGGGCTCTCGCTCGTGGGCGGCGTCTTCGAACCGGTAGCTGCAGGGGCGGCGTCCGCGGTGTTGATGATCGCGCGGTTGGTTGCGAGTGGGCCACAGCTGGGTGGTGTAGCGATCATCGGCGTCGTATTGCTCGGAGCGACGATCGGTTTGAGGTTCACCCGCCCACTCGGTGTTGCTATCGCGGTACTTGTTGCCGGACTCACGGCGAGCGGTCCCAGTCCGTGGCCGACGATGCCAACGATGACTGTGCTTGATATAGGTCAGGGCGACGCGATCTTGCTCCGTGACCCTGGCGGCAGGACGATGCTCATCGACGGCGGTCCTTCGCCGAGACTGATCGACCAAGCGCTTCGTCGCCAAGCCGTGTCCCGAATCGATGTTGTCGTTGCCACGCACGGAGATGCGGACCATGTTGCGGGTCTCATCGAGGTGGTCACGTCGTACGAGGTTGGTGAGGTCTGGGTATCCCGGTATGCCAACCCGTCCGATCTGCTGGCGAACGTCATCGCCGCCGCGTCGGCGGCAGCGATACCCGTTCGCGGGGTTGCCGCAGGGCACCGCACCGTGATCGGCGGGATCGCTATTGAGGTTCTGAGCCCGTCACGCCGCTACGCATCCGACAATGACGGATCCATTGTGATCCTCGCACGTTCCGAACGATCTGCCCTGATACCTGGCGATATCGAGGCCATCGGTCAGGCTGAGCTTCCCCGGGTCAAGCCGGACATCCTTGTTGTTCCCCACCACGGCTCTTCCAGCTCTTCCGCTCGGTGGATCGGGGCCGTTGTTGGCAGCGTGGCTGTACTTTCGTATGGATTGAACACGTACGGCCATCCCGATGGCGGCATCCTTGCTCAGCTGAGGGAGAGTGGTGTCCAGATCCGTGAAACGTTCTCCGAGGGGGACGTGGCGGTGACGCTGTCGGGTTCCCGATGACGTGTTGTAGCGCTACATTGTCGGGATGGCTTGGTACGCGATAGTCGGCCCGCGAGAAGCGGGCGCAACGGAACGTGATCAGATGTTCGCGCGCGCATCGGCAATCCTCGAGAGTGAAGGTGTCGAGGACCCGCAGCGCGTCGATGTTCCGGCAAAGGGAACAGCAGCCGCCACGGAGGGGACGGCGCTTCGAGAAGCGGTGCATGCCATCGTGCCAGCGTTGCAATCGGGGTCACTGTTCGGTGGTAAGACCGGAGTAGTCATCGTCGACACCCAGCAGCTATTGAAGGCAGAGGTTGATGCCATCACCGAGATGCTCAAGAACGCAGACGAGGATCAGGCAGTTGCGGTATTTCTTGCCGCAGGCACGCTTCCCGCCGCGATAAAGAAGCTCGTCGCCACAAGTGGCAAGGTTACCTCGGTCAAGACTGCCACCGAGCGTGATGCAGCCTTGTGGATCACTGACTATGCAAAGAGCAACGGACTCCGCATCGATCAAGCCGCCAGGTCAGCGCTGATCCAAACGTTTGGCTCCAATACGTCGCAGATGAAAAACGCCCTGGAACAGATCGCCGTTGGATCATCGACGGTGACAGCAGATGACATCGAAGATCGGTTCACCAACCGCCCTGACGAACCGTTGTGGTTCCTCGGCGATGCGATCATGGCTGGCGATCAGGGTCAGGCGCTCCGTCGCCTTGGTGACTTTCTCCATCACCAGCACCCGCTGATCTTTCTGTCCTATCTTGAAGGCGAGGTACGCAAAAGGTCACTCGCATCGGTCGCCCCCGACTACGACACGTTCACCACCTGGGCAAAGGCGAACCCTAATTCGTACGCCACCAAGAAGATCTGGGAGGCGAGGACGAGAGCGAATGCCGGAGCACTTTCCCAGGCTGTCGGTGCGATCTCGCGTGCCGACCTCACACTCAAGACAATGCCCGAAGCTACGCATCGCGTCACCCTCGAGCGCCTGACGGTTGCCATGTGCCGATGGATGAGCCGGTAGCTCAGCCGATGGTGCGACTCGTCCAGCCCGCATCTACAAAAGCATCGGCTATCGCCAGGCCGCCGAATCAGGAATGTACACATTGGGGGACCGGTCGAGGATCGTCGGATGACCGTGGGTCCACAGGCTGCCGTCTACGTTCTGCCGTCTGTATTCTGATTTCATGACAACCCAACCAGACATTGCACCGCTTTCGTACCTCATCGGCAGGTGGTCGGGCGACGGCATTGGTATTTACCCCACCATTGACGACTTCGCCTACAGCGAAGAGGTCACATTCGTCGCACCTCCAGGCAAGCCATTCCTCAAGTACACGCAGATGACCTGGCGTGCAGGCGATCATCCTGACGCAGGGACGGCGCTTCACACGGAGTCCGGCTTCTTCCGGGTCGGTGGGGCAGGCAGGGCAGAGGCGACTATGGCGCAACCTACGGGAATCGTCGAGGTGTACGAGGGAGCGCTCGATGGCCAAAGCCTCCGCCTCGAGACAACAACGGTGGCCCGAACTTCGACGGCGAAAGAAGTGGTCTCCGTTGAGCGTCGCATCGACGTCGAAGGGGACGCCCTTACCTATGAGATGTGGATGGGTGCGGTTGGCCAACCCCATCAGCTCCATCTGAAGGCCCTGCTACACAGGGAGTAGAACGTAGTACGGATCACGTAATCCGACAGGCGTCAGCAGATCGACGTAGCAGCGGTTGCGGGATCGTCGGAGTGTGTGCACAAAACGATGATCGCTCCGAGTCGTACTACGTGATACGTCGTACGTACTACGGCGCGCAGCTTGCTGCGATCGCTACTCGTAGACCCTGACGTGCTTTACCTGGTAGGTGAATGTTCCTCCAGGGGCGTCGTACGTGACTGTATCTCCTGGGCGGGTACCGAGGAGTGCGGCACCAAGAGGAGAATCTGGTGATGCGAGGAGCATTCCCGAGATCTTGTTTTCGGCCGGCGCAACGAAGAACTCGATCTCATCGCCATCATCGTCGACAACGGTTGCAACCGTCCCCACTGCAACAGATCCGGAGTCTTCCACTTCGGCGACATGTGCATTGTCGATGGTGTGCTTCAGTTGTCGGATCCGGGCTTCCATGAGACCCTGGTCGTTCTTGGCGGTGTCGTACTCCGAGTTCTCTTTGAGATCTCCGTGGGACCTGGCCTCAGCGATACGGGCGACAACTTCCTCACGACCGACGGTCGTGAGGTGATCGAGTTCATCTTGCAGCTTCTTGAATGCTGCGGGAGTGAGCCAGGTGCCAGAGTCGTCTGTCATGATGTTCGAGACCGGCCTCTAGGCGAGAAGCGAGCGCACCTGGGCGGTAAGGCGTGCTTTGCGCCTGGACGCAGTTTTCTTGTGGAGTACGCCGCGGGTGACTGCCATGTCGTAGCGCTTCTGTGCGAGTCTGAGAAGCTCTTCTGCCTTCTCCGTGTCGCCTGCCTCGGCGGCGGCGAGAGCCAGCTTGGCGCGCGTCTTCATTTCGGAACGTGTTGCTTTGTTCCGCTCATTCCGACGTTCGTTCTGCCGGTTGCGCTTGATCTGTGATTTGATATTGGCCATAACGAAAAAGAACCTCACGAGGTGGTGGGAATCGATGCAAGGATAGCAGCAGAACGCCGTAACGGTACACTGAGATTCCTTCCCCGAGACGGTGGTTCTCACCGGAGACGTCCATGGATCAGTCGCGCATCCGCAATTTCAGCATCATCGCCCACATCGATCACGGCAAATCCACGCTCGCCGACCGACTGTTGGAGCGCACCGGGGCGATCTCCGAGCGCGACATGCGCGCCCAGTTGCTCGACGAGATGGATCTTGAGCGTGAGCGAGGGATCACGATCAAGGCGAACGCGGTCCGGATCGACTACGAGGCTCAAGATGGGTTCGAGTACCAGCTCAACATCATCGACACGCCAGGGCACGTCGACTTCTCCTACGAGGTATCGCGTAGTCTTGAAGCGTGTGAAGGGGCGCTGCTTCTCGTCGACGCATCTCAAGGCGTGGAAGCACAAACATTGGCCAACGCATACATGGCGATCGAGAGTGGTCTCGAGGTGATCCCTGTGGTCAACAAAATCGATCTTCCTGCGGCCGATCCCGACGCAGTCGCCGAGGAACTCGTCGGGATACTGGGCGGTTCCGTTGACGACGTTGTTCGCGTATCGGCGAAGGCCGGGACCGGCATTGAGGAACTTCTTGAGGTCGTTATTGAGAAACTCCCTGAGCCGCAGGGCAAAGTCGATTCGCCGCTCAGGGCCCTGGTGTTCGACTCGTACTACGACACCTATCGAGGGGTGGTGGCACTGGTCCGCGTGGTTGATGGTGTCATGCGAGAAGGCGATGTCATTCGCCTTATGGCGAGCGGGGAAGACCTCGTTGTCGCCGAGGTAGGCGTTCGTCGTCCGGCGATCGAACCAACAGGGCGTCTCGGCGCCGGTGAGGCTGGATACGTCATCACCGGCGTGAAGGACATCGACCTCATCCGCGTAGGTGACACCGTCACCCATGCCGAGAACCCAGCCGTTGATGCGCTTGCTGGTTACGCCGAGCCGAAACCGATGGTGTTCTCAGGACTGTTTCCGACGGACGGCGATGACTTCGAGCGTCTGAGAGAGGCGCTTGACAAGCTGCGACTGAACGATTCGTCTCTCGTCTATACACCCGAAACAAGTCGGGCACTCGGATTCGGATTCCGCGTAGGGTTCCTGGGGTTGCTTCACATGGAGATCGTGAGGGAGCGACTCGAGCGCGAATACGACCTGGATCTCGTAGCGACCGCACCCTCCGTGGAGTACGTTGCGAACCTCGCCGATGGCACATCGAGTGTTGTTCAGAGTCCCCAGGACTTGCCTGATGCCGCTATCCGGCAGTCGATCGAAGAGCCCTACGTGAAGGTCATGATCATCACCCCAGCCGAGTACATCGGGACCGTGATGGAGCTCGTTCAATCCAAACGCGGCGAAATGGGTGAGATGAATTATCTCTCGACCGAACGTGTCGAACTGCACTATCTCATGCCACTGTCTGAGATCGTTTTCGATTTTTTCGATCTGCTGAAGTCGCGGACGAGAGGGTACGCGTCGATGGACTACGAACCGGATAGTTACCGCGAATCCGACCTCGTGCGGGTGGATATCTTGCTGAATTCCCAAACGGTCGACGCGTTCTCGACGATCGTCCATCGCGACCGAGCGAACACCTACGGCAAACTCATGGTCAAGAAGTTGCGTGAGCTCATCCCGCGTCAGCTGTTCGATGTCCCGATCCAGGCAGCTATCGGATCACGCATCATCTCGCGGGAGACGGTCAAGGCGAAACGTAAGGACGTGACGGCGAAATGCTACGGCGGCGATATCACGCGGAAACGTAAGTTGCTCGAACGCCAGAAAGAGGGCAAGAAGCGCATGAAGATGGTCGGTAGCGTCGAAGTGCCTCAGGAAGCGTTCGTTGCCGCGCTCAAGATCGGTGATGACTGAATCACCAGATGCCGCACGATCGTCGACGCCTGGCAACGGTCGGGTCGACCTGCCTCGTCGTTCCGAGTTCCGTGCGGATGATCGTGGTCTCGCTGACGCGGCAGGATCATGGAAGTCTGCCTACATCCACATCCCCTTTTGCAGCCATAGGTGTCCATACTGCGATTTTGCGATCGTCGACGAATCGCAAGCCAACGAGGTTGACCGACAGAGGTACGTTGATGCGGTCATCAGCGAGATCGCCATGGAGGATCCGTTCGGTTCGCTCGACTCCGTCAACTTCGGAGGAGGGACGCCTTCTCTGCTCACATCCGACCAGCTGGAGCAGATCCTCAACGCCCTCAAAGGCCGCTTCACGCTGACGACAGGCGTCGAGATCAGCATTGAGGTCAACCCCGAGGACATGGATCAGAGAGCCATCGAAGGGCTCGTTGGTCGAGGGTTCACGAGATTGTCTATCGGAGCACAGAGCTTTGACGGACAGGTGCTCGGTGTTCTCGGTCGCGAGCACGGTGTCGGTGTTGCCCAGGATGTTGCCGTTGAAGCGCGATCGGCTGGTTTCGAGTCGGTGGGCATCGACCTCATCTACGGTCATCCCTCAGAATCCGCTCGTTCCTGGAGGGCAACGGTCGAACAAGCGATCGCCTTGCCTGTCGACCACATCTCAACGTACGCACTGACCGTCGAGCGCGGGACAACGCTCTCACGTGACGTCCTTGCTGGCGCCCCTGCACCCGATCCTGACGATCAAGCGGACCGATATGAGATGTTCTGTGATCTTGCAGGCAACGCAGGGTTCGCCCGTTACGAGGTATCAAATCATGCCCGCCCGGGGCATGTATGCGTGTACAACCTTTCGACGTGGTCTCACGGGGAGTATCTCGGGTTCGGTCTAGGTGCCCACGATCATCGTCGCGGCGAACGGTCCAGGAATCACCAGCGACTTGACCGGTACCTCGAGGACATCGAAGGAGGAATCCGGCCAAGGATCGGATCGGAGACCTTGAGCGTGTCTGATCAAGAACGCGACCGGTTCATGCTCGGTGTGCGGCTAGCTGCTGGCGTAGCACTGACCCCTTTTGCAACTGCTTTCGCTTCGTCGGAGCGGGGCAAACGATTGATCGACGCGGGCATCGTCGACATCGAATCCGACCGACTCGTGGTCACGCATCCCATGCTCACGGACGCTGTTGCGCGCGAGGCGTTATCAGTCTCCGTTGGTGATTGCTAACTTCCAGGGATGCTCGACGATCGCAGATCCAAGGTGCTCAAGGCAGTGGTCGAGGAATACATCAGGACGGGGGAACCCGTCAGCTCGCAGACTGTGCTCGGTAGGAGCGGTATCGATGTTTCCTCAGCCACCGTACGGAGCGATCTTGCGCGTCTTGAATCGTATGGTTTCGTTGAGCAACCACACACATCCTCAGGTCGGGTGCCGACGCATCAGGGATATCGTTTCTACGTAGATAATCTCTCGCCGGCTCGCCTCCGTTCCGCTACCCGCCACCAGATCGACGACTTCTTCCGGGCGGTCCATGTCCAGATCTCGGAGATGCTTCGTGACACATCAACGCTCGTGAGTGAACTGACCGCTTATCCGGCTGTTGTCGTCGGCCCGGGTTCCTCTGTCGACATCATCCGTGATATCCGCCTGGTACCTCTCGGCGGCACCACGCTTCTTGTTGTTGCGATCGCAGAGAACGGACGAGTTCATCAGGAGTACGTCGACGTTGTCGTTGAGGCAGACAACGAAACGATCGACTCAGCTGAACGTCTGTTGAACGCAGCATTCCAGGGTCAACCCCTTGATTCACCCGAAGGCAGTCAACTCAAGAAGACAGATCTTCCAGCGGTCGTCAAACGGATCATCTCGCCGGTGAGCGACCAACTCCAGGCCGCCCACTCGAGCGATCGTGAGGTGTTCGTGGGTGGAACGAGTCAGATGGCTGACCTCTGGAATGATCTCTCGATGGTTCGTCACCTGCTCAAGATGCTGGACGAAGAAGCCTCCCTTATCGATCTGATGTCAGATGAGGTACAGGGAACCAATGTGAGGTTCGGTGCCGACATCGGGGATGATTCCGATATCGCGGTCATCACCGCGGCGTATGAGACACCATCTGGTGCTACCGGCCGTGTCGGTGTCATCGGTCCCATGCGTATGAATTACCAAAGGACGATCAAGGTCGTCGAGCAGGTCTCAGAGGGCCTTGAAGACACATTCGGAGTTGAGAAGTGAAGGACTACTACGAGATTCTCGGAGTCGCGCGCGACGCGTCGCAGGACGAGATCAAGAAGGCGTTCCGCCGCCTCGCACGGGAGTCGCATCCCGATGCGAACCCCGGTGACGCGACTGCCGAGGAGCGGTTCCGCGCCGTTGCGGAAGCCTACGAAGTCCTGTCAGATGATCAGAAACGTGCCAGATATGACCGTGGAGAGACCTTCGGTGGTCAGGACCTGTTCAGCCAATTCGGCGGGCTCGAGGACATTCTCCAGCAGTTCTTCGGTGGAGGCTTCGGTGGGGGCTTCGGTGGCGCGAGACGAGGCTCACAACGTGGCCAGGATGTGGCGATACGTATCGATCTCGATCTTGCAGAAGCTGCATTTGGTATCGAGCGCGAGGTCGAATTCGCAAGCCCTGTGACCTGTGCAACATGCGAAGGGAGCGGCGCAGCGGAAGGCCACGACCCTGTCACATGCTCGACCTGCGGTGGCCAGGGGCGTGTGCAGGTGGCTCGCCAGACACTGCTCGGGACGATGATGTCCGTAGCGGAGTGTCCCGATTGCTCGGGTACTGGCAAACAGATAGATCATCCGTGCGAAGAGTGTTCGGGAGAGGGCAGAACGCAGGGCACGCGGTCGCTCACCGTTGAGGTTCCACCAGGCGTCGACACGGGCACGAGACTGCGATTGAGCGGGAAAGGCGGGGCGGGGCAGCGCTCGGCACCCGGCGGCGATGTGTTCGTCGAGATCAATGTTCGTCACGATGACAGGTTCCAACGAGTTGGCGATGATCTGCATCACCGCGTGAGTGTGGGCTTCACCGAGGCAACATTCGGGACCGAGGTCGACGTCCCCCTGCTTAACGGTGACTCCGAGATGCTCGACATCCCGCCAGGAACTCAGCCGGAGACCGTGTATCGCCTTGCCAAGAAAGGTGTTCCCCGACTTCAGAGACGCGGACGCGGCGATCTTCTCGTGCATGTAGAGATCGCGGTCCCGACCGATCTCGACGACGAGGCTGAAGAGGCGCTCCGCGAGTACGCATCGCTTCGGGGCGAGCAACCTGCTGCAAAGAAGCGTGGCCTTTTCCGTCGATGAAGCATGAGCCCCACCTGTACCTGGATCGTCCATGGCAGGAAGACCGACTGCCCATTCCTACTGCCGCGCAGCGGCATCTTGAAAAGGTTCTCCGGTATCCCGATGGCGGTCGTCTCACATACACCGACGGCGTAGGCCACATCGGGAGAGGATTATGGGTCGAGGGTCGCGTTGAACGAGGCGAAGAGCGCGTCGCTGCTCGCCCCGGCTTCGCTGTTGATATCGCGGTTGCGCCCCCACGATCCAAAGATCGCCAAAGATCGATCGTTGAGAAATGCCAGGAACTCGACGTGAGGCGACTGACATGGCTCGATACAGAATGGGGGAGTCACAGGATTCCGACGCCCTACAAGGTGCGATCCTGGTCGGTAGGGGCTCTTGAGCAGTGCCGCGGAGCGTGGCTCCTGGAAACCGGTGGACCTGTCACATTGGCCGATCTTGGTCAGACGCTTGTCGCAGATACGGAAGGACTTCCCATTCTCGATCTCGATCTCGATGGCGATGTCCGCATCGCGATCGGTCCGGAGGGTGGGTTCGCTCCTGGTGAGGTCCCGGATCGGTTGCAGAGGGTTCGCCTCGGGGGATCTGTCCTGCGAACAGACACCGCTGCCATCGTCGCTGCGGGGGTCCTGGGTGCGCGGCGGTCGGGCTGGTAAGGTGCGATCCGTGGGACTAGCATAAGATGACAGAGCGTGTTCGGGCTTGCGCGCTCAGTGGTATAGGGAGATGTCGTGGATTACAACGAAAAGGTGGGCGAACGGCTCCGAGCCATCCGCCGTCAGCGCGGAATGTCGCTCCAGGACGTCCATCAGTCAACGCAAGGCGAGTTCAAAGCCGCCGTACTGGGAGCCTACGAACGGGGGGAGCGATCACTCTCCCTGCCACGCCTCCAGCGGCTTGCTATCTGCTACGACGTCCCGATGAACCAACTCCTCCCCGAGGAGGACACCTACGAGATCGCACAGGCCGTTACCGGGGGTGTCGCTGTCGATCTCAATCGTATCGAGGCGCTCGATCACGAGACGGGTAGGGTCGTCGACCGGTTTCTTCAGCGCATCCAGGTCCAGCGGCAAGACTTCAACGGTCAGGTGCTCACGATCCGCTCAAGCGATCTTGCCATGCTCGCCATGATCCTCGATGTATCCGATGCCGATCTCGTGGTCAAACTCCAGCGCGGCGAACCGACCCCATAACGGGACGAACCCCGTCTCTACGGGAATCCGAGCTATATACTTGCGAACACTCTTGTTGCGCTATTCCCACGCACGAAGCCAGGTACTACGAGGAGTTAGGTTGTGACCTACCCGTCGGACACTGATGCTCGGGTGCGCGTCCCCTCCAACCACCTCATGGTGGAACTACTTGGCAATCGGGACGTGCACATCAAACGCGTCGAAAACGCGTTCGGTGGAGCGCGTCTGATCGCTCGTGGGAACGAGATCGACATCACCGGCGACGAACGCGAAGTCGCCATGGTCCATACGGTCCTCGAGGAACTGCTCGTTCTCGTCCAGGAGGGTCAGTCCTTAGATGCGGATCGTGTCGATCGTGTGATCAGCATGGTGATCTCCGACGTGCCCAAGCCATCGGGTGTCTTCACGGATTCGATCGCTGTGGGTCGCGGGAAGGTCGTCAGAGCGAAAACTCTCGGCCAGAAGCGATATGTCGACTCCATCAGAGACAACACGCTCGTCTTTGGTATCGGACCCGCAGGTACGGGCAAGACGTACCTGGCAATGGCCTGTGCCGTCGAAGCGCTGCTGTCCGGTGCTGTGCGCAGGATCATCCTGTCGCGACCTGCCGTTGAGGCAGGGGAGAGTCTTGGCTTCTTACCGGGAGATCTTGCGGCCAAGGTGGACCCGTATCTCAGGCCTCTGTATGACGCGCTCTACGAGATGCTCGGACCTGAAGAGACGGAAAGATTGATGGATCAGCGGACAATCGAGATCGCACCGCTTGCCTACATGCGTGGAAGAACACTCAATGATGCCTTTGTAGTGCTCGATGAAGCACAGAACACCTCTCCGGAGCAGATGAAGATGTTCCTCACAAGGCTCGGGTTCAACTCGAAGATGGTCATTACGGGAGACGTCACGCAGATGGACCTCGGCAACGGGAGACCGTCAGGACTCAACGTCGTGCGCGGTGTGCTTCAGCGTGTGGATGGTGTCGGCTTCATCGAGCTCACCGGCGACGATGTCGTGAGACACCGAATCGTTGCTGCGATCGTTGACGCATACACCAGATACGAAGCTGAGATGAAGGCACGAAAATGAGCGCCTGGCTCGAGGAGAACCGAACGGTCGTCCATCTGGGCATCCTTGGCCTGGTGATCATCTTCGCTTCGGTCGTGTTGCTGATCGGCTACGAAGGCTCCACGGATGTCCCCCCGGAGATCGGCGTAGGGCAGCCCGCACCCCAGGATTTCAACGCGAACGCAACCACCTCGAACATTCCCGATCCTGACAAGACCCAACAGGAAAAGGAGTTGGCAGCCGAGAACGTGCCTGCTCCGTTCACCATCGTGTCGTCAACATCGCAGCGGGTCATCAACACGATCAATAGCTTCTTCACAGATCTTGATGACGGTGCTTTCAAACCTGTCGAGGAACCTGCAGACGTCACCGTTCCGAACCTCGTCGGTCTCAGCGCCGTCGATGCAGAGCAAGCGACTACGAACGCAGGGCTGGTCGCTGAGATCGGCTCAACCGTCGATACTGAGGACCCGGACAAGGAAGGCACGATCGCCTCCCAGTTGCCGCGTGCGAACTCAACGGTGAAGGAAGGGACGACCGTCAACCTCTTCGTCTTCAGGGTCGTGGACTCCTCCACGACGACAACGACGGTACCTCCAACAACCACTACGACCTTGCCTGAAGCAGCAACGAGACCTCGATTCTCAGTCGAGGAACAGGTGGCTGAACTCGCCAAGGTTCACGCTGTCATCGGCGTTGATATCATCACCAACTTTGTCGAACTTCACGAGAAGGATCTGGATCGTGTTGCCGAAGGTGAGTCGAGTGTGTTCCCCGATATGCAGCGCACCGCGATTGGATGGGCAGAGGACGAGCTCACCGCTGGAATCCGTGCGAACGACCTCAACGATGTCCAGCAGAAGTATCTGAACCCGACAACACGACCACCCATGGTCATCGTTGGTATCCCGGAAGAAGATATCGAGACGACACACCAGGCCATGGCCACGCTTGTTGCTCGACGACTCCAGTCCAACGAGGACATCGATCGGGTTCAGTGGGAGATCGATCAGCAGGCAGCGAGAGATGCCGTACCCGATCAGACCACGAGTTTCTCGATCGGTGATCCGATCGCGTCTGAAGGAGAGATCCTCGATTCGGTTCAGGTTGCAGCTATTACCGAGCTTAAGCTGTACGAGCCGGAGATCGTGATCGTGGCTCCGGCGTGGGCGCTTGCCGCATTCGGTGCGATCAGCATTCTGATCTTCGCCTTCTTGATGCACCGGATCGCTCCGAAGAACACCCGTCGCACACGCGACATCGTGCTCCTCGCGATCATTCTGGGAATCGCTGCACTGGCATCACGCGTTCCCGGGTTCGTCACGAGTGCGGACAACCACAGCATCGGGTACATAGTTCCTGCCGTTGCGGTCGGTGTTATGGCTTCGATCCTTTTTGATCAACGCACGGCGCTGCTGCTCGCGATTCCTATGGCAGGGTTCACGGCCATCGCAACAACGGATCTCACGTTCACCGTCTATGCGGGGGTTGCTGCTGCGATACCCGTCGCGTTCGTGTCGAGTGTCTCGACACGGTCTCAGTTGCGGTTGTCTGTTCTCGGTTCAGCCGCCGTTGTCGCCCCGGTGGCAGCGGGTCTGGAATTCCTGTTCTGGTACAACTCGACCGCTGGTTCACCGTGGCTCGCCGCGGTGTGGGCATTCGTTGGCGCCGTTATCGGTGGATTCCTTGCGCAGGGGCTCGTTTCGTTCATGGAAACAGCGTTCGGTGTGACGACGACGATGTCGCTTTTGGATCTGCTCGATCGGAACCACCCGGCTCTCCAGGCGCTCGAAGAGAAGGCTCCGGGTACCTTCAACCACTCGATGCTCGTTGGCTCCCTCGCGGGTCGTGCCGCGAGATCGATCGGCGCCGATCCTTTGCTCGCTCAAGCAGCTGCGTGGTACCACGATCTTGGAAAGACGGAGAACCCGCAGTACTTCGTTGAGAACCAACTCGGCTACAACCCTCATGATGAACTCACCCCTGTTGAATCGGCCCAGATCATTCGAGGCCATGTCGACGACGGGCTCGAACTCGCAAGGCAGTTCCACATACCCGACACCGTTGCAAACGGCATCCAGATGCACCATGGAACGAGCCTGATGAGGTACTTCTATCACAAGGCGCTGACTGAGGATGAAGCCGTCGATCCCGAACTCTTCAGACATCACGGAGTGAAGCCAACGCGCAAGGAAATGGCGATTGTGATGATCTCTGACGCGACGGAAGCCGCAGCACGTGCGTACGCACAACAAGAGCAGCCCACTGAAGAGGGTCTTGCCAAGCTGGTCGACGCCATCGTGAGCGAGAAACTTGAGGATGGCCAGTTCGACGATTCATCTTTGACCTTTGGGGAACTCACAACGATCAAGAAGGAGATCGTTGCTGGTCTGTCGGCGTACTACCACGCCCGCGTCGAGTACCCGGATTTTCCGACAGGCGAACAAGCCGCGATCCCGCTGCCTGACGGTCAAAAAGACCAGCCGGTTGAGGATGGCTCGACACCTGAAGTCAACGACACTGTCGAAGACAAGGGAGGCGGCGCCGAGGATGATGATGACGACCCGGTGCTTCCGGAGCCCAGCGACAGCGTCGAGGCGACATGAACGTTGCCGTGTCTGAGGCGGACAGAGCCGACATAGACGAACCTGCTTTACGCACCTTCGCCGAATCCGTGCTGACATCTGAACATGTGCCGCTCGGCGCGTCTCTATCTATCAGTTTCATCGATCGGGACGAGATTGCGGATCTTAACTTGCGTTTCATGGGCATCGAGGGGGCGACCGATGTTCTGTCGTTTCCCATAGAAGATGCCGCCCCAGGGTCCCCACCCGCTCAAGCACCCGGCGGCCCAGCTCTCGAACTCGGCGACATTTTCATCTGCGCAGATGTTGTCTCAAAGCACGCAGACGAATACGGTGTTGCCTACGAGGATGAACTGTTCCTGATGGTTGTGCACGGTGTGTTGCACATCCTTGGCTGGGACCACCAGACCGATGTTGATGCACAGATGATGGAAACGAAAGAGGCGGAGCACCTGGAGACGATCGGACGGAGCCGGCGATGATCGGCGTAGTAGCTGTGATTTCTGGCATCCTGCTGTTGCTTGCAGCAACGCTGAGAGCTGGCGGTGCCAGCCTCATCAGAACCTCGCGTGCAGACGCGCTCAAGGATGAAGCAGACGGCGCGAGCGGCGCTCGGCGCGTTGCTCACCTTCTGGAGGGGCGACTCCGAATCCAACCCGCCCTCGGAACGGCGGTCACGTTCCTGATCGTCGCTGCTGTGATCCCGCTCACATGGGTCCTGACCGATCTGCTGTCGGGGGCAAGGCTCGGCGTCGCCCTCATATCCATGATCGTTCTTCTCGTTCTCCTTGTCGATGTCATCCCGCGATGGATTGGACGGAACCGAGCGGGGTCCCTCGCGTACCGACTTGCAATGTTGCTTGCAGGGGCGATCGCCTTCGGCGCTGCCGCGGGAGATCTGATAGCTGACGCCGACGAGGACGAGCAGTCGTCCGATGATGACGACGACGCTGACGAACGGGAACTGATCATGTCCGTGCTCGAGTTCACCGATACGATCGTTCGCGAGGTCATGGTCCCGCGCCCTGACATGATCACGATCTCAGCAGACGCTTCGACTGACGATGCGGTCGACATCGTTCTCTCGAGCGGGAGGTCGCGTATTCCTGTGACCGGGGAGACGATCGACCATGTTGTTGGTGTGCTGTTCGCTCGCGATCTGCTCGAATTGTTCGATCAAGAGCGGGAGGCATCGACCGCTGGCGACATCGCTCACCAGGCATACTTCGTACCGGAAACCAAGCAGGTATCCGAGCTGCTGCGAGAGATGCAAGCAAACCAGCAACACCTGGCGGTCGTGATCGATGAGTTTGGCGGCACCGCTGGCATCGCGACCATAGAAGACCTCATCGAAGAGATCGTCGGAGAGATCGTCGACGAATTCGATGATGAGGAGCCGATGATCGAGGAGGTTGATGGCGCATGGATCGTGGATGCTCGTCTCGATGTCGACGACCTGGCAGAACTTGTCGGGATCGATCTGCCATCGGATGAGTGGGATACCGTTGGCGGTCTCGTTCTCGAACTCGCAGGACGCGTTCCACATGAGGGTGAGCGTTTCGAGCACGATGGCCTAGCGTTCACCGCGGCAACCGTACAGGGACGTCGGGTAGCAAAGGTGAAGGTAACGCGGGTATGACCCACTTCGAGACACGATCCGGATTCGTCTCCGTGGTTGGACGACCTAACGTCGGCAAGTCAACGCTTGTGAACGCCCTCGTTGGCCACAAGGTTGCGATCACCTCGGCGCGTCCTCAGACGACTCGCAACACGATCCGTGGTGTTCTCACCTTGCCGGAGGAGCGAGCACAGCTCGTGCTCGTCGATACCCCTGGTATCCACAAGCCGCGGACAGCCCTGGGCGAGAGGCTCAACACACTTGTGTACGGATCGCTCGCTGAGGCTGATGCTGCGCTTTTTGTCATAGATGCCACGCAACCGATCGGTCCGGGCGACCGATTGATCGCCGAGCGTCTCAAGGAGGCACAGGTTCCGGTGGTTCTGGCGGTCAACAAAGTAGACATCGCTGATCGCGAAGCCATTCTCCTCCAGCTGACGGCCAGCGCCGGGTTCGACTTCGAAGCGTACGTCCCGATATCAGCGAAACGGCATGATGGCACGGAACTCGTGGTCAACGAACTCGTTGCGCTGTTGTCACCCGGTCCCTTCTTCTTTCCTGAGGACGCACGATCGGATCAACCTGACAGCTTCCTTGCGGGGGAGATCGTCCGTGAGAAGTATCTCGCCCGCTTGAGGGAGGAGCTCCCTCACTCGCTTGCTGTTGTTGTCGATGAGATGGAGACCGACGCCAAGGGCATGCTTCGTATTTCGGCAACCGCCTATGTAGAGCGCGAGTCACAGAAGGGGATGGCGATCGGCAAGGGTGGTTCGATGATCAAGGCCGTCGGCACCGATGCCCGTGAGGACCTCGAACATCTCTTCGGCACCAAGGTGTTCCTCGACCTCCGTGTGAAGGTCGAAAAGGACTGGCAACGCTCGGACGAAATGCTCGACCGCCTCGGCTTCTAGCCCACCACCCTGACCGCGCTCGCGTACCCAGGGTTCCATTGTGCC
The DNA here is from genome assembly GCA_023336815.1 of Actinomycetes bacterium. Classification (GTDB taxonomy): domain Bacteria; phylum Actinomycetota; class Acidimicrobiia; order Spongiisociales; family UBA5794; genus JAMBLL01. Next base: position 10,976 of record JAMBLJ010000070.1, on the reverse strand, counting down.
TTTTTGCACAATGTGGCCCACAGAACGCCTGCGGCTGACCGCACTCGCGAACCCAGGGTTCCATTGTGCCTTTTGGCACAATGTGGCCCACAGAACGCCTGCAGCGGGGACTATGACGTGAACGCGTCGAACTGCGTGGCGAGGTTGAGATCTTTCGATGTGAGCGCACCCTCGGAGTGGGTGAAGAGCACGATCGTGACCTTGTTCCAACGGATGTCGATGTCCGGGTGGTGGTCTGTGACCTCGGAGGCGAGCCCCACGCGTGTCACGAACCCCATCGCTTGATTGAAATCGGCGAACCGGTAGGTGCGTGTGATCGACTCGCCATCGTGCATCCAATCAGGGTGGCCAGCCGAGAAATCGGTAATGTCGCTCGGAGTGAGGTCTGATGGCATAGCTCAACGATAGTTGAGTGGGTGCGTGGCCGTGACCACGCACCCATCTGTCGTCATCCGTCGTACTGTGCGTCGAACTCCCTGGCGGCAGCAAGGCTTTCGCGACCGATATCCGATGCTGGCCGATCGATGGGGTCGCTGGCCCAGTTGCGCCTCAACTCGGCGCGTAGCTCCGGATGGTTGTCCTCCATCCAGGCGATGTACGCCTCGATTCGGGCTTCGTCGAAAGTGCCCCCATCAATGAGATTCACACCGACTCGTGTGATAAGACCTGACTCATCGATCGTGAGTACGACTGATTCTTCAGATCCGCTGGTGCCTGATGAGATGCTTGCTACGGGGTTGTCTCTCGTCACGACACACTTGGCCTGAGAGGCGCTTTCTGCGGCACACTCAACCACAGCGAACACGGTCTCCGTAGCGGCGATCATCTCGACCCGATCCTTGATTGTCTTCTCCGAAGCGATACCCCCCTGGTTAAGAGCGCCGTCACTTGCGTTCGGAGCAAACAGCGAAAGGTATATCTCGCCGTCACCCGCGTTTTGGGCCGCGACCCATGCCTCGACCGCTTCTTGAGGCGTGTCGAAGGGGGGTGCAGGGACGTTCGTGACGTCGTCGCTCCCACCCTGGAGCGCCAATGCGGCAGCTACGCCAACGGCAATGACGAGTACGAATGCCGCGACGGCAGCGAGCGGCTGCCACTTGCGCTTCGGTGCCTTCTGTCCAGATTCTTGTTGATCGATGGTTTGCATGTCGGTTGTCCTCTCACGTGTTGCCGTGAGGAAGGCAGCCGGTTCGAGTCTGTGCTCCGCGTAGGATCTGGGATCCGGAATCGGATTCGCTTCGACAAGGGCAGCGAATGCTGCATCGATGGTCATGGCCTTCCTCCTTCCTCGGCAGGCAGAGGGTGAATGGCGACGGATGGTTCGAGAGACGGAGAGAGAACTTTGGCAAGGCGATTCTTGGCGCGATGGAGTCGCTGTTCGGCAGCTGAGACCGAACAACCCACGACCTCTGCGATCTGAGGAGCACCGAGTTCCTCCCATGCGGAGAGGCGGAGTACCTCTTGATCGGCCGGTTTGAGCTTGGCCATCGCATCGAAGACCTTCCTGTCCTCGTCTCGACGGACAACTACGGTGTCGATCGGTTCGGATGTCTCGGTACCAAGGCCGTCGAGCCGTTCCCTCAGCCGGATGCGCCGCGAGTTGCTTCGCCACCGATTGGTGATCGTCCGATGGGCCACGCCGTACAACCAGGCGATCGCCGATTCTTGTTCGACGTCGTCGAGCTTTCTCCACAGCACGGTGAACACCTCATTGGCGACGTCTTCCGCATCGGTGCGATTCACCCGACGTGCGCAATACGCCAGTACATCTGGGTAGTACGCCTCGTACAGTCGGGTAAACCGCACATGAGCGGTGGGATCCATCGCCATTCCTCTCTGTCTCCCTACCCCTACGTTGTCCGGATGCTGCCGATTCCTGACAGCTTGTCTCACCTACGTGAGGGAAACCCCTGGGTGTCACTGGTGGACGGTACTCTCTGGTACCTGCCCATGAAAGGGACACATGGCGATTCGGAGCGACCAGGGGATCGTGCTGCGCGGGTATCCGTTCGGTGAGTCCCACCGCGTCGTCGTCATCCTGAGTCCAAACAACGGCAAACTCCGCACCGTTGCAAAAGGTGTGCGTAAGACCAAGAGCCGCTTCGGTGGCAGGCTGGAACCGTTGACCCACGTGGATCTCATCCTCTATGAGGGACGGAACCTCGACACCATCACTGCGGTTTCCATCATCAACGCGTTTCCCGACCTCCGGAACGATCTTGATTGTGTCCTCGCTGCGGCGACGATGGTGGAGATCGTTGATGCGGTTGTCCAGGAGGACGAGGCATCGCAACGTATGTTCCTGCTCCTCCAGCGTGGACTCACGGTTCTCGACCACGGCCCACCCCACCCCGATCTCGTGACCTCGTTCCTGCTCAAGGCGGCGGCGATCATCGGTGTTGCGCCTGCCCTCGACAGTTGCGCAGGCTGCGGAACGACAGGCACCTTGCGCAGGTTCAGCTTTGCGGCCGGCGGTTCGTTGTGTGAGAGCTGCAGGACGCCGGGGTCGTACCTTCTGAGAGAAGGTCTCGTTCCCTATCTGGCAACGGTCGCCTCTGCAGAACTCCACGTTCTTCCTGAGTCTGATCCCGCGTTCTCGAACGAAGCTCTCGGTGTGACCAAACGGTTCATGGAGTACCACCTCGAGCGGCAGATCGACAGTCTGGCGATGCTCAATGATTGATTGGCTCGGGAGCGACCTCGATCTCGACAAGGTCCCAACCCATGTCGGCATCATCATGGATGGAAACGGTCGATGGGCGAACGCCCGTGGTCTCCATCGCACTCAGGGCCACGCGGCAGGGGAGCCGGCCCTCTTCGATGTGGTCCACGGGGCTCTGGACCTCGGTGTGAAGTGGCTCACGGTGTACACCTTCTCAACAGAGAACTGGAGTCGAGACTCCAACGAGGTCGATTTCCTCATGCAGTTCAACGTCGATCTGCTCGAGCGGCGGCGAGATGAACTCAACGACCTCGGTGTCAGGGTCATCTTCATGGGCGACGTGATGGATGACCGTGTACCTCGGATCCTGAGGGATCGGATCAAGGATGCTGAGGATCTCACTGCGCACAACACAAGATTGACGATGGTGTTCGCCTTCAACTACGGGGGACGTATCGAGATCGTGGACGCGGTTCGGGCGATTGGCAGGAAGATTGCAGACGGATCGCTCAACCCCGATGCGATCGATCTCGACGCCATTGGACGGCACCTCTATGAGCCAGACATGCCGGATCCGGATCTCGTGATTCGCACAAGTGGCGAGCAACGCACATCCAACTTCCTGCTCTGGCAGGCTGCGTACAGTGAATACGTCTTCACCGAGGTGTTGTGGCCAGACTTCGATAGGCATGTGCTTGCTTCGTGTATTGGTGAGTATCAGAGCAGGGAACGCCGCTTTGGTGGTGCAGTTGATGAATCGTTGACGGACATCGAGCGGTAGCATCCTGGCATTCCCAAGCAGGATCTGTAATGCCAGCTGATTTCGATACGATCGTCAATCTGTCCAAGAAGCGCGGCTTCGTGTTTCAGGCATCCGAGATATACGGGGGACTGCGGTCTGCCTATGACTACGGACCACTCGGTGTCGAACTCCTTCGCAACGTCAAAGAGCAATGGTGGCGTTCGATGGTTCGTATGCGCGATGACGTTGTGGGTCTGGATTCGGCGATCCTGCAGTCGCCGGAGGTCTGGGTTGCCTCAGGGCATGTAGCGTCGTTCTCAGATCCGTTGGTCGAGTGCCGCACATGCAACGCTCGTCACCGAGTAGACAAGCTCAAGGATCCCAACAAGTGTCCGACGTGTGGAAACAGCGGAACGTTCACCGAACCCAAAGAGTTCAACCTCATGTTCAAGACACATATGGGTCCTGTGGAGTCCGAGGACAACGCCGTGTATCTCCGACCGGAGACGGCTCAGGGCATCTTCACGAACTTCGAGAACGTGCGTCGCACGGCTCGGATGAAGTTGCCTTTCGGTATCGCACAAGTTGGCAAGTCGTTTCGCAACGAGATCACGCCCGGTCAGTTCGTGTTCCGGACGCGAGAGTTCGAACAGATGGAGATGGAGTACTTCTGTTACCCCGATGCCGCTGATGAGACGTTCGACCAATGGATCGCCACACGGAACGCCTGGTACGACGACCTCGGTATGGACACCACAAAACTCCGGACACATCCTCACTCCGAAGATGAACTCGCTCACTACGCCGCCGGAGCCTTCGACATCGAGTATGAGTTCCCCTGGGGTTGGGACGAGTTGGAGGGGATTCACAACCGAACAGACTTCGATCTCAAGGCTCACATGGAACATTCTGGCGAGGACCTGACCTACTTCGATCAGGAGAGCGATAGTCGATTCGTTCCCTACGTCATCGAGACTGCAGCGGGTGCGACACGCACGACGTTCGCGTTCCTCATCGATGCGTACACCGAGGAAGAGGTGAACGGTGAGAGCCGGGTCGTCCTGAAGCTCGATCCTCGTCTGGCCCCCGTCAAGGTGGCTGTGCTTCCGCTATCGAAGAAGCCGGACCTCGTTGAGACAACGAACAAGGTTGCAAGGGCGCTGCGGGAATCTTGGCAGATCGAGGTCGATGTCACCCAGTCAATCGGCCGACGCTATCGGCGCCAGGATGAGATCGGGACCCCGTTCTGCGTCACGGTTGACTTCGATTCCCTCGATGACAACCAGGTGACTGTGCGGGATCGAGATACGATGGCCCAGGACCGCATTGCCATCGATCAACTGAAGTCATACCTGATCGAGAAGCTTCCTTCCTGACAGGCATCCGTTCAGTCTGTAGCGTGCCCGGCTCACACCCCAGGACTTTGTCCCTCGAAGTAGGTTGCAAGCACCACGATCGTTCGACTTCGGCCAGGCGCGTGTTGGCGGATGTCCTCGAGCACGTCGCCGAGGTGGCTGGATGATCGAGCCCTGACTTTCAGGATCAGATCGAACTCGCCCGTTGATGCATGGCAGTCCTCAATGAACCTGATGGACCGCAACTCCTCGGCGATGTCGGCGAGAGGACGGTCGTATGGTGCTTCGACGGAGACGATTGCCGTAACGGGGAGCCCTGCCGCTTCCCAATCAATATTCACGGTCGTTCCGAGAATGATCCCTCGATCGGAGAGCCGCTTGACACGCTGGTGAACCGTTGTCGTGGCGACACCGGCTCGCTCGGCGATGCGGCTGTACGGCATTCTGCCATCTTCGGTGAGCGATGAGATAATCGTGCGGTCCAGGTCATCCATATGTGTGAATCTTACACGAATCATTCAAAAAGGGAGTAGAATATGTTGTGTTGGACATGAATAGCCAACGAACGATGGAAAGGTATGGTGATGGCATGAACCCCGATACAGCGCTGCAGTTGGTCCGTTTGCGCCTGAGGTCCGCCCGAGTAATTCACCGACGTCAGGCAAAGAAGTAGCCGCGTCTGCCTCGGTGGCCAGCGTCGAGAGTTCCCCGTGCGTATGTTGCTCTTGTGAACAGCCACCCGTCGCGAGCCGGGCGTGACAGACCACGAGCGACAGCGGTATCGTCAAAGCGTGGCCTACTCAAGGGATGACATCGACACCGTCAGAGACAAGACGGACCTGGTTGAGCTTGCCGCTGAGGTGACGAAGGTCAAGCGGTCGGGTCGTTCGACGATGGCGGTCTGTCCATTCCACTCCGAAAAGACGCCGTCTCTCTCCATCGATGGGTCGAAGGGTTTGTATCACTGCTTCGGTTGTGGCAAGAGTGGAGATGTGTACCGGTGGGTTCAGGAAACTCAGGGACTGGACTTCGCTGAGGCGGTCGAGTTCCTTGCGCGACGTGCCGGTGTGACCCTCACGGTTGACCCTGATGCTGCGAAGCGGCGGAGTCAGCGTGAAAGCCTTGTCGAGGCTACGACCATCGCCGTGGAGTTCTACACGGATCGCCTCAAGTCTGCCCCCGATGCGGGCGCAGCGAGGAGCTACCTTCGGTCCCGCGGATACGACGGGGGAGTGGTTGAACAATTCTCACTTGGCTATTCGCCGGATGACTGGGAATCACTCGTTGCCCACCTGCGTGATCGAGGTGTACGGGACGACACGATGATCAAGGCCGGTCTTGCATCGCGAAGCAGACGCAACACACTCATCGACCGGTTCCGTGGGAGGGTCATGTTCCCGATCTTCGACGTGCGTGGCGATGCTGTTGGGTTCGGTGCGAGGATCCTTGATGGCGACGGTCCCAAATACTTGAACTCGTCCGAGTCGCCGATCTATCACAAGTCCCGACTTCTCTACGGCTTGAACTGGGCGAAGTCAGCCATCGTGCGCGCCGACACTTCTGTGGTGGTCGAGGGATATACCGACGTGATAGCAATGCATATCGCCGAACTTCCGATCGCTGTGGCTACCTGTGGTACCGCCCTTGGCGAAGATCATCTTGATCTCCTCCGCAGATTCTCGGAAAGGGTCGTATTCGCCTTCGACGCGGACGAGGCTGGAGCTGGGGCTGCCTTACGAGGGTTCGATCGATCTGTTCCTGGCGATCTGGACCTGCGCATGGCCTCCTTGCCCGAGGGCAAGGATCCCGCTGATGTTGTAGCCGACGGTGGCATCGACCAGATCCGTTTGGCGATCGATGAGTCGGTGCCGATGCTCCAATTCCGTATCGAATCTGAACTTGCCAAGTTCGAACTTGGTGAACCAGAGGCTCGAGCGAAGGCGGTGAGAGGTGCGGCTGGCGTCATCGCCCTTCACCCTGACCAGGTGACGCGCCACGAGTACGCGGTGATGGTATCTCGCAAGACGGGTGTTGATGTGTCCTTCATCGAGCAGGCCATCCGCGCGAGTGGCAGGAGGACGTCGGCGGTGGCACCGGATGAGCAGCACGAGAACACCGATCCCCAACCTTCGCCCGCGCACAGATCGCCGCTGTACCGGACGGAACTCGAGATGATCCGTGTGCTGCTTGGCAACGATGTTCGTCTTGTGGACGTAGAGGTCTCCGAGGAGCTCTTCGCAAGCGATGAGACGCTGGCCATGTACACAAGTATCAAGGAGATCACACGAGGCGCAGAGCCAGGTGCGGCGCTGGACCTCGGTGCCGCGATCGGATCAGACGATACGGATATCGCTGCGGCGATGCGAAGGCTGGCGATGGAAGACCGTCCAATCTCAGACCCTCACGAGCTTGCTTCGCGTTTGCAGGTTGGCACGATTGATGCTGAGATTGAGACGATTCGGCGAAAGCTCCAGACGATCGATGAAACTGCCGATGCACAGGGGTATTCGGAACTATGGCAGCAACTGATAGCGTTAGAGAAGGACAAGCGAAGTTTGAGGAGTGATCAATGACCGACGAGGTTGCCCACGTCGTCAAGGTGTTGACAGATCGTGGACATCAGCGCGGGTTCCTCCTCGTTGGTGAGATTCAGCAAGAGCTCGAGGATGCACAAGCTCCGATCGACTCGTTCGAGGTTGTGTTCTCGGAGCTCTTGAAGATCAACATCGACATACGCGAAGAGTCGGCCGACACCGTCGGCGACATCGAAATGTCTGGCGATGAGCTTGTCCATGTGTCCGATCCGGTACGTATGTACCTGCAAGAGATCGGGAGGTATCCACTTCTCACGACCCAGCAAGAAGTTGAGCTGGCAATGCAGGTCGAGGCTGGCATTCGAGCCGAAGAACGGCTCGACGAGAACGTGCCGCGAACAGCTGCTGAGCGGATAATCCTTGAGCGTCAGGCCCGCGTAGCGGACCGTGCACGTAAACAGCTCGTCGTGTCGAACCTGCGTCTTGTGGTCTCGATCGCAAAGAAGTACGTTGGCCGTGGACTCGGACTCCTCGATCTCATCCAGGAGGGGAACCTCGGTCTCATCCGCGCTGTCGAGAAGTTCGACTATCGCAAGGGATTCAAGTTCTCAACGTACGCAACGTGGTGGATCCGTCAGGCCGTGACGCGGGCCTTGGCCGACCAAGCGCGAACGATTCGCGTGCCCGTCCACATGGTGGAAACCATCAACAAGCTCGCCATGGTCCAGCGAACACTCCATCAGGATCTCGGACGTGAACCTACGATCGCCGAGATCGCCTCAGAGCTCGACATCGAGTCAGGGAAGGTCACCGAGTTGCGTCGGATCGCACAGGACCCCTTGTCGCTCGAGACACCTATTGGGGAAGAAGATGACGCCACGATCGGCGATGTCGTTCCCGATCTCGGTGCCGACGTACCGGTAGAGGAAGCGTCGTTCCGATTGCTTCAGGAGTACCTATCACTTGCCCTGGAGTCCTTGAACGACCGTGAACGACAGGTACTGATCATGCGGTTCGGATTGGCAGATGGAAACGTCCGCACCCTCGAGCAAGTTGGCACACATTTCGAGGTGACGAGAGAACGGATCCGTCAGATCGAGAACAAGGCGCTTGCCAAGCTCAGACAGCCAGCGCGTGCGAAACAACTCGATGGGTATCTCGAGAACGGATAGATCTCGGATCGCATGAAAGTCCGCTAGTGCGTGGTTGTCTCGTCAGCGAGCGGCACGCTCTCGGATCGTGCCTGCGGTGCCGACCAGCGTATTACCCGCCGCGGCACGCGTCTTGCGTGTGGAGCGCTCGGCGATGTCGGCCGCTTGCTTGACCTGCGGGTTCCCGCGGACCTTGTGCAGTCCCGCCATGATCTGGTCATACCGTTCACGCCCAGAGCGTGCCCCGATGATGAATCCGGTGATCAGTCCAATGATGAGTCCGAGACGAAATTTCATAGAGTGATTCTCGCACACTGGAGCGGGTATCGCACGGTGAGTCCGATGAGGTGAGTATTGCTAGCAGCGGTGTGTGTCGGACGGCGACCCACGGGTGGTCGGTGCGCCCCGGATCGGGGCGCACCGACCACCCGTTGTTCTAGAGCGAGCAGGTCTCTCCCGTGAGGCGGGCGATCTCGTTCTTGGTGTTGCCAGGAACGGCATCGTTCTGGACGAGCAGGATCGGTCCGCCGAGCATGCCGGCCACCGGTCCACCTGCAAGGGCATCGGGGAAGTTCTCACCCGTTGCGATGAAGATGATTCCCGAGGACGGGAATGTGGCTCTCGAGACCTCAGCAGCCGTTGCGTACCGGTTCGGTCCGCTGATCCGGTCCACTGCACTGGCATAGGTGCCGAGCTGCGACACAACAGCGTCGCTCACTGCAGCGGTCCCGCCGAGCACCTGGATCTGAGATGGGTTGAGGCGACTGAGTTCAGTCTTGACCGTGCCGGGAATCGAGTCTTGTTCGACAAGCAATACGGGACCCGCGTCCTGAATAGCGGCAGGACCACCCGAGAGTGCGTCCGGGAAGTTCCTCCCCGTTGCGATGTACACGGTGTCGGCTGTGCCAAAGGCGTTTGCCGATGTTTGGGCTGCCGTGGCGAAACGGTCGTTTCCAGCAACACGTGAAACCGGGCCAAAGGCCTTCAGGAGGTTCTCCGCCTTGGTTGATACCGCTGCGGTGCCACCCAGGATCACGATCTTCTTCGGTGCCAGTCGAGTGAGTTCAGCGCGAACATCGACAGGTATCGAGTCGGACCGTACGAGAAGAACAGGGCCGCCGGTACCCACACCTGCAGCAGCGCTGCCCGCCAGGGCATCAGGGAAGTTCTCGCCTGTTGCGATGTATGCGATGTCTACGCCGGGATCAAAGAACGCCCGGGAGATCGCTGCTGCGGTTGCATACCGATCGACTCCAGCGATTCGTGTGACTGATCCAGTTGTGCATGAGTTGAGCGTTGTCAGTACTCCGGGGGAGATGACACTTGCGCCACCAAGGACAACGATCTGCGCAGGATCGCCACCGGGTGGCTGTGTGAGCGAAGGCCCAAACGATGCACATACCGCGAACATGGAGTTCGGGCTGCTCCTGTCCGGATATCCGGCATGTCGAACAACGACCGTATCGAGGGCTGTGATGTCGAGGTCAGCGTTGACGGTCTCGACAAGAACGTTGTGGTTGAACGGAAGGTCAGCCGTTGGGTTCGATGTGAACACCAGAACGTTGTCTTTCCATCCTTCGATGAACCAGCGCTCGTCCGGCTGAGTGTCGTTCTGGTTGATGTGATCGTCGTAGGTCGCCAACGTGATGCTGTAGCGGCCAGCTGGGATGTTCACGGGCACGGGGCCTCGTGTTGCGTCGCGTTTCTGGCGATCGGATCGGATGAAGTCCGTTCCCCAGTCTGTGCCATCGGCGTTGATGACGATGCCATCGGTCAACGGACAGGTATTGTCTTCTGCTGCTTGAACTGGTGCTGGTGTTGCTGCGATCCCCGCGAGGGAAGCGGCAAGAACGCCGAGAACCACCAATCGCGTGAGTGTTTGTCTGCCGATTCCGACGTTCATGTCTGCCCTCCAGAGCCTTCGCCTACCGTCCGTCGACTCTAGCCATCGTCGACGGTACTGCCACTTAGCTACGGAGAGTAGTCGATTGAACGATAATTGTAGGATAATCCTCGGGTGGCATCGAAGCCGGCATCCGTCGCACCGCCGCAGCGCGCATGTCGTTGACGCAGCCGGACCATGATTCGCGGTCGTAGCCAGAGCGATCCCTGGACGATCGTCGTTGAAACGTTGGCCACGTGTTCCACCGCTCACCCATACGGAGTTGGAATACTCCAATGGTAACCTCTGGCCCGTTCGCCTCAGTGTTGAACACCTTCCGGGGTAGCTCAGTTGGCAGAGCAGCGGACTGTTAATCCGTTTGTCGTGGGTTCAAGTCCCACCCCCGGAGCCATGGGACCCAAGTGGGGCAAGGGTTTCGGGCACGATGGGGGAGACTCATATCTTCTCCCGGGACGCGCTCAGGACGCGTTTCGGTTGTGCAGTTCCGGTAGAAGCTTCCGGGGCGATCAGTTTCTCGAATACGCCTGCTGCTTCTGCTTGCATTCCTGGCAGGACATGCTGGTAGGTGTCGATGGTGAACGCCGGGTTGCCGTGACCGAGCCGTTCCGAGACGACCTTGACTGGTATCC
>JAMBLJ010000069.1 GCA_023336815.1 Actinomycetes bacterium | reverse complement strand
TGGTAACGCTGGCGACCTGTGAATCCACCGCTGGTCCAGGAGGCGAAGTCGAAGAGAATCCCCATCCCCATGATGATCCAGTCGAAGCCGGTCACCCCACCAGGAAACACAAGCACGTACATCATCGTCGTCCACGGAGCCACCAACCAACCAATGACGGGGACAAGGAATCCGTCGAACGCCGCATTCCACCGAACCTGGTCAATGATCCACCAGACGAGGATCGCAAATCGCGGGCCAAGTAGAGCCAACGACGTGAACAGACAACACATGGACTTCAACCCCTTCCGGTCGTCATGAGAACCTACACCGTTTCGGGCGCCCACACGAACGGAAATACTCAAGACACAAATGTAGTTGCAGCGATAACGTGAGTGAAGACCACAGTGGGAGGACCCGTGGCTAAGAGCAGCGGATCAGGGAAGAAGCCAGTAGACAAGACGAAGCAGGCGGAAAAGCGCGCCAGGAGAGAAGAGCGCAAGGCAGCAGAAGCAAGGGACCGCAAAGCAGCAGCGACGAGGAAACGTATACGTGTTGGTGTTGGCGTCGGCCTCGGGATTCTCCTCGTCGCCACAGCAGGCTTCTTTATCGTTCAGAAGGCCATCCCTGAGGAGCTGCCAGACGTCGCCCAGCCAAGCAACGATGGACGGGGCCATGTCGCCAACAACGAAACCGTTGCCTATCAGACTGCTTCACCTACGAGCGGAACCCATGCTGCTGGTGCCGCAAGATGTGGAGTGTTTGACCAACAGCTCCCACCAGAATTCGCCGTTCACGCACTTGAACACGGGACCGTGGTCATCTGGTATCAACCAGGTCTCGACGGTGAGGTCATCGATGAACTTGAAACCCTCGTAGATCGGTTCGATGACCGAGTGGTTCTATCACCCAACGCTGAGCTGGACGGCGCTGTGGTCGCTACGGCCTGGAACCGTCTCAAGACGTACTCCGGCGCGGATCCTGAGATCGCCGACTTCATCGATACCTACCGCAACCGCGGTCCCGAGAGCGTCCGGTGTAGCTACTGACCGGGGCATCGCCATCACATAGGCCCTGCCTATCAGGGGGACGGCATTCAGCTCGTCCGTCTTCCTAGTGTCGCTCATCGACTGAATCGGTTGGTCTGATCCATCCTCAACCACAAGCCGCTACGGTGAGCGGCCGAGAACCAGGAGTATCCCATTACAGCGAACACCGACCTCATCACAACGTTCTATGTTGCGTTTGCAGAGCGCGACCACGTGGCGATGAACGCCTGCTACGCACCGGGTATCCATTTCTCCGATCCGGTGTTTCGCGATCTCAATGGCAGCGAAGTGAAGGCGATGTGGCACATGTTGTGTGAGCGGGGGACGGACCTCGAAGTCACGTTCAGTGATGTGACTGCATCGGGCTCGACGGCATCCGCGCGCTGGGAAGCGAGCTACACGCTTGGGGGAGCTGATCGACAGATTCACAATGTCATCACAGCCACGTTCTCACTAGAGAACGACATGATCCTGGATCATCGCGACGACTTCGACCTGTGGAAATGGACACGTATGGCGCTCGGCATGAGCGGAACACTCCTTGGATGGAGCGGTTTCGTACAGAACAAGGTTCGAGAACAGGCCAATAGACAACTCCAACGGTTCATCGATGATCATCCTGAGTATCAGTGAACAGCACAACTTCTGATTCACAACACTCACCGTGACGTGGAATATTGAAGAACCACCTGCGTTGCGCTCTGTATGAACACTTCAGATCTTCTTCAGTTCCGTCAGGAGAAGGACGACTTCTTCAAACATGCCGACCAATCCCCTCTCCCGGATATGGGCAAGGGAACCTTTGAAGGGCTCTCCTATTTCGACGCAAACGAAGATCTCGTCTTCAACGTGGCGCTCGAGACGACCGAACCAGCCGATATCACGATTCAAACCACGACAGGGGACGAACGAACGTACACGAGGGTCGCAACCGCATCGTTCGTTGTCGACGGCGAGGATGTCACCCTCGCCCTCTACTCAACCGGCCACGACAGCCTGTTTCTCCCATTCCGAGATGCCACGTCCGGAAAAGAGAGCTACGGGGCAGGTCGGTACATCGACGTCCAGCCCGGTGAAGACGGATCGGCGCTCATCGATTTCAACTACTCGTACGCACCGTTCTGTGCCTACAGCGATGTGTATTCATGTGCACTGCCACCTGCGGAGAACTGGATGACAGTCGCAATACGGGCCGGTGAACGGACCCAGGCGTAACACCGAGGTGTTGGACTTCTTCCTGCCAACGACGGATGCGGGAGTCGCCGCCCAGTTCCTAGGCCTCGCCGCTATCTCAGCGGTAGCCCTTTTCCTGACACGCGACCTACCAGACGCGAGATTGCTCGTCATTGGACTGAGCCTGCTGGCTCTCGGTGTCATGGCGATACGCGCGATCCACTGAGACGCGTGGAGAAGTTCAGCGACTAGGAACTCGTTCGGGTGCTACGTCTGGTTCACCAGATCACGCGACCCGTGCGTAAGAGGAAGTACGTAGAACGTAGTACGAAGTACGACTCAGAGGGAACGCGTTTCGAGAAATCGTGAATGACTCCAGACCCTGCGTGTTACGAAGATCAGCGACTGCGGCCTGATCGAGGTCAGCGACTGGTTCACCAGATCACGCGACCCGTGCGTAAGAGGAAGTACGTAGAACGTAGTGCGAAGTACGACTCAGAGGGAACGCGTTTCGAGAAATCGTGAATGACTCCAGACCGACTGGGGTCAGCGTCTGGTTTACCAGATCAGGCGACCCGTGTCGCTCGTACTACGTGATACGTACTACGTCCTTAGAGATACATGGTTCCCCCGCACGCTCTCGTGTCGCGCGATCCCTCACCTGTCCGCGCTTCTTCCTAGTAACTTGGTCTCGATGTTCGACTTCTCCGACCTTCCGTTCCCTGTGCGCGAGGATCTCAAGGCGGCGTACCGCAACATCTGGAGCCACTTCTCCGAACCGGGCGCTACCTACGACGCCACCCAGCGATCGGGGATACTTCACCATGCACGTAGACGATCTGGGCATGCACACCCGGACCAGAAGGCTGTACCCGCTTCGATCGCCGAACTAGCTCGCACTCTGTACGCAGATCCAGGGTCGGTTGACGAGGCTCTAGTGCGCCGAGCAGCTGACGACCAGGGAGACCCTGCAACTGTCGAAGCTGTCTCGCTCGTCTCCATGCTGGCAGCCGTTGACGGGGCTCATCGCGCCCTCGGACTCGACCTCACACAGCTACCCGACCCACTACGCGGAGAGGCAACCGGCATCGTGAGCGAAGGGCTTACGCGCCGTCGCACTCATCTCCCGATGCCCCGAGGTGCCATTCCTTCTGCACTCGATCTCGTGCCACAAGAGGCGCGTGTGTTCCAGGGGTCGTTCGGAGCCCAGTACATGACCGATGCCGAGATGGCATATGACGACTTCGAACGTTCGCCAGGACTCAACCGCGCACAGATGGAACTCATCTCATCCAGGACATCGCTGCTCAACGAGTGTTTCTACTGAACCATGAGCCATGTGAGGATGCTCCGTGCGAGCGCCAACAAGTTCGGGTACGAGATGGACATCGCCGCCATTGCTGATCCTGGAATCCCGATCGGTGTTCCGGGAGGAGATCTACTCCTCCATCTGGTGGATGTGCTCCACGGAGAATCCGCGGCTTCCCTCCAGAGCGTTCATTCCGGGATCATTGAACGCCTTGGGACCGAAGCGCTTGTTGACGCGGCAGCCGTATTCGGGAACTTCCAGATGATGAATCGAGTCGCCGAAGGCTCCGGGATTTCGATCCCGCGAGTCGCGATCGAGCGTGAACTCGACATCGTCACCCGGCTCGGACTTCTCGATCTGAAGAAGTCGTAGACGTTCTACCCCGTTCGTCTCACGTTTCTGTTGGGAGACTTCCGATGACGAAAGAGACCCGATTGGTGGCACCGACACGAAATGGCAGGGCAGCACAAGGATTGCCAGGGTGACCAACAACACGATCACGACAGCGATCAGAATGCTGAGCGTCGCGAGGATTCGGGCGGGTCGGTCGTCAGCACGAACACTGAGAACCGATAGATCACCGATAGGAACAACGCACCCCGTAGTTGGAAGTCGACAGAGCGGCCACCAATCCGCGAGAATCCAGGCAACGTCGAAGAACGCGGAGGGTGTCATGACAGACAGCGGGATCGAGAACCTACTTAAGGAAGAGCGTCTCTTTCCGCCCTCTCAGGCCTTCGCCTCCACGGCGACGGGTACGGCGGACCTCTATGAAGAGGCGGAACGAGATTTCGTTGGCTACTGGACACGCCAGGCAAAGGAACGCCTCACCTGGTTCAAGGAACCGACGGAAGGCCTCGACGATTCGAACGCTCCGTTCTTCACCTGGTTCGCAGATGGAGAACTGAATATCTCGTACAACTGTCTCGATCGTCATCTCGACCAAGGCGGCGACAAGATCGCGTACCACTGGGTTGGTGAACCAGGGGATACCAGAACGATCACGTATCAGGAACTGTCGGACGAGGTGAACAAGTTCGCTAACGGCCTGCGGTCGCTCGGAGTAGAGAAGGGCGACAGGGTGGCCATTTACATGGGCATGGTTCCTGAGTTACCCATAGCGATGCTCGCCTGCTCGCGGATCGGGGCACCACACTCGGTGATCTTCGGTGGGTTCAGCGCTGACTCCATCGTGGATAGAGTGAACGATCAGGGAGCGAAGCTACTCATCACCTGTGATGGAGCGTGGCGACGTGGCACGGTTGTTCCGCTGAAAGACAACTGTGACACCGCAATGGAAGGAACACCATCGATCGAGCACTGCATCGTGGTGGACCGCACGCACTCGGATGTTTCCATGGAGCAGGGAAGAGATATCTGGTGGCACGAGCTCGTCGCTGACCAATCCACAGATTGTGACCCTGAGGTGATGAATGCCGAAGACCTTCTGTACATCCTCTATACCTCCGGCACAACCGCGAAACCCAAGGGGATCATGCACACCACGGGTGGCTATCTCACGGGCGCAGCAACGACACACGCTCTCGTCTTCGACATCAAACCCGATACTGACGTGTATTGGTGTGCAGCAGACATCGGCTGGGTGACCGGTCATACCTACATCGTTTACGGACCACTGACGAACCATACAACGAGCGTCATGTACGAAGGCACACCGGACTTCCCTGATAAGGATCGGCTCTGGTCCATTGTCGAGGAGTACAACGTCTCGATCTTCTACACCGCGCCCACGGCGATCCGGGCGTTCATGAAATGGGGGGTTGAGTTCCCTGATGGCTACGACCTTTCGTCGCTTCGTCTGCTCGGCACCGTTGGTGAACCGATCAATCCAGCCGCATGGATGTGGTACCGGGATCACATCGGTCCGGTAGACGCACCGATCGTTGACACCTGGTGGCAAACGGAAACGGGTTGCATCATGATCAGTCCTCTCCCTGGTGTGACAGCGACGAAACCCGGTTCAGCCACCAAGGCTTTGCCAGGGATCAGCGCCGACGTCGTCGACATCGAAGGAAACAGCGTCCCTCTCGGCAGCGGTGGATTCCTGACGATCACCAAACCCTGGCCTTCAATGCTCCGTTCGATCTATGGGGACGACGAGCGCTACGTCAGCACATACTGGTCGCGGTACCCCGGCGTCTACTTCCCTGGCGATGGGGCGAAGATCGACGAGGATGGCTATCTCTGGATCCTTGGTCGCGTTGACGACGTCATGAACATCTCCGGTCACCGCATCTCGACCATGGAGGTTGAATCGGCGCTCGTGTCTCATGATGCAGTCGCTGAGGCTGCGGTTGTCGGTGCAACCGACGATCTGACAGGTCAGGCGATCGCTGCGTTCGTGACACTCCGCGGAACGTTCGAAGAATCAGACGACCTCCATGAGGAACTACGCAACCACGTTGCTACAAAGATCGGTGCGATTGCAAAACCCAAGTCGATCATCTTTACACCCGACCTTCCAAAGACACGGTCGGGAAAGATCATGCGTCGCCTGCTCCGTGACATCTCGGATCATCGAACCCTTGGTGACGTCACTACGCTCGCCAACGCGGAGATCGTCCAGGCGATCGCCGATCAAGCCGAAGCACAACAGGCCAAGGAATAGGCAAGAAAGCCAACAGCTAACGACCCTGAGTTGCCCAAGGAACGCTCCTGGCGTTCCC
>JAMBLJ010000068.1 GCA_023336815.1 Actinomycetes bacterium | reverse complement strand
TCGCCTCGACGGAATCAATAACACCCTCACGGAGAACCTTTCCGCAATGGCGGTCGTCAAAGCGTTCATCCGTGAGGACTACGAGATCGAGAAGTTCAACGCCGGTGCCGAACGGGTACGCGAGGCTGCTTTCAAGGCCGCATGGAGGGTTGCGTTCCTCTCCCCCATGCAGACCGGCATTGGCCAGCTCGGCGTCATCCTCGCCGTGTGGGTCGGTGGCACGCAGGTGATCAACGGGCTCGACATGACGGTTGGCGAAGTTTCGGCGTTCACGACCTACCTCGGGCTTGTGATCACGCCACTTGCGCTTATCGGCATCGTCATTCCCTTCGTCCTGCGAGGCGACGTGTCGGCCGAGCGGATCCTCGAGGCCTACGACGCAGAGCCGACGATCAGCGACACCGACACGCCAACCACGCTCGACCCCGGATCGGTGGAGGGACGGATCGCTTTCGAGGACGTCACGTTCTCGTTCCGCAGGCCCGACGGCACGCTGACACCGCCTGTTCTTAAGAATATCGATGTGGTCATCGAACCAGGCCAGAAGGTCGGGTTCCTCGGTGCTACGGGGGCTGGCAAGACGGCACTTGTCAACCTGATCCCACGGTTCTATGAACCAACGTCTGGCCGAATCACCATCGACGGTGTCGACATCGCAACGATCCCGCGCTCGACCCTTCGCATGATCGTGGGCATAGCTCTCCAGGAGGCCCTGCTGTTCCTAGGGGACCTGCGATTCAATCTGAAGTTCGGTGATGCCGAAGCATCGGACGACACGATGATCGACGCGGCGAAATCTGCCGATGCGTACGGTTTCGCCTCGAACCTTCCAGGGGGATGGGAGGCTCCCGTGGCGCGGCGTGGCTACAGCTTCTCGGGGGGTCAGCGCCAACGGCTGTCGATCGCACGGGCGCTAACACCACGACCGCCAATCATCATCCTCGATGACTCGACATCGGCACTTGATGCATCGACGGAGGGCAGAGTTCAGGAAGCCATCCCTGAGTTCATGGGCAAGGGCACCGTCATCTACGTTGCCCAGCGTATCTCTGCCGTCATCGACCTCGATCATATCTACCTGCTCGAGAACGGATCCATCACAGCGCAAGGTACCCACGAGCAGCTCCTCGCAACGAGTGCCTTGTATCAGGAGATCTACGAGTCCCAGCTCGGTAGCGGAGTCACAGAGGGCCTCGAGTTGGAGGTGACACCGTGACGCTTCCGGAGGTATCTCTCAAGGACCGCAGTGCCCTCTCTCGCCTTTTGAGTATCATGCTTGGTGGCAACCATCGGCCGAAAGCGATCTTTGGTGGAGTGGCAAGGGTCATCGCGATCCTCGGACTCGCGGCACTCCCGTGGATCACCGGAAGCGCGATGAACATCATGCAGGACCCTGACGGTACGACCACCCAGCTGTCGAAGTGGGCCATTGCTGGCGTCGTTGCAGGGATCGTGTATCTCGTGTTCTCCTTCGTTGCGGACCGCACCTTCGCCAGACTCGCAACGGATGCCCTGTACACACTTCAGACGAAACTGTTCTCCCATATCCAGACCCTGTCGATGGGGTTCTTCTTCCGCAACCCGGTCGGCGAGCTCACCAGTCGCGTGACCAACGACTCCGAGGTCGTGGCGCTGTTCTACGAGCAGGGAGTCGGGCCGATCATCAGGGCCATCCTGCAGATCACCGTCATCCTCGTGGTGATGCTGTTCATCAACGTGCCGCTCACGATCGCGGCGCTGGTCATCGTTCCGTTCCTCGTCGGCTCGATGTACTTCGTAACGAAGATCGCAGCGCCAGCGTTCTCGCAGTTGCAGGAGAAGGTCGGGGCAGCCTCAGGGTTCCAGGGTGAGACACTCGACGGCCACAAGGTGATCATCTCTAGCCAGCGCCAGGAGTGGGC
>JAMBLJ010000067.1 GCA_023336815.1 Actinomycetes bacterium | reverse complement strand
CTGTCTCGTCTGCTTGCTTGGTCGGTGTCACTCCACAGTCAAGCCGCTTCCGAACGCCGCGACTACTCAATCCGGTGTTTCTCGAACGTAGGCGTCCAACGCTCGGCGCATGCGAATACCATGATCGACAAACCACTCAATGTACTCGCCGTACTTGTCTGGGTGGGAGATGTGCCCATCGCGATACTTGGCAATGCGGACGGCTCTGCGTTCCCTGCCGGGGTCCTCGAAGTCAAGCCTGGCTCCATAGGCGTTCTCGATCACCTGCCGGTGTGCTTCGAGGTCGTTGAGCAATTCGACGTTTGCTTCCCTGCTCCCCCGGTTGATGTACATCTCGTGGCGGAGAAGCTTGTTTCGAGCGAATGATGCTGATAGCGACGAGCCCCTAATCGGAGAGGATGTTGTGAAGTAGCTGCGCGGTTCGGGCCGACGTCCGCGGCCCCAATCGAGACTCTGCTCCTCGAGAGCGTCGAGGTACATCGTCCAGAACTTCAAGTAGGCCTCGGTGCGCAGCCCCTTTCCCTGGCTCCCTCGGTGGGACTTGTCCTGGATGTTCCGCCTCTGTGGTGGTGGCTCGCTTCCGGCAAGTCGTCGCACCATTCCCAGCACCATGTCCTGGTCCTCAGGTGTGAGACGCGGGAGAAGCTCCTCGAGCTCTGCGATCACACCGGTCGGTGTCCGGAACCTCTCCAGTCGAGCTTCCGATCTGGCTACCTGCGGGGACTCCATACTCAGAGCCCTTGCCGCCATCATTCGTGGTGCTTCTGATTCCCTCCTGAGCTCTTGGCGCTCCTGGGGAACGGGCATGTCGCGGACAGCGCCATTGGCACGGGCAAGGAGCTCTGCTGGTGTGATCTCGAGGCCCATCGACAGCATCGTCTGGTACGTGCCCGAAGGCAGCTTCTGACCCGATTCTATGGCCGAGAGGTACGAATAGGAGATTCCCGTGCGTTCCGCGAGTTGCTTGCGATCGAATCCCAGCTCCTCACGGCGGGCCCGTACTGCTTCCCCATAGACGGCAAGGAAGGCCGGGTCCGAGCTCGTGGTGTTTGTCGCCATGTCTGGACACTATCACAGACATTACTCCTTGCAGTGTTACTTTGTGTGGAGTAGTATTACTCTGACGATGAATACGGACCACCTACGAAAGGGCAGACATGCAGCAGGATTCAGCACTCATAACCTTCGTCCTCGACGAATCCGGATCCATGGGGTCCATAGAAACCGAGGCACGACAGGGGTTCAACGACTACCTCGAGGACCAGATCGGCCACGGCGGTGAGACATGGTGGACACTCACCACGTTCAATCAGAAGGCACGGACACGGTTCGCAGCGATCCCCGGCGCCGAAGTGCGACCACTCACCGAGGACTACTCCCCATCTGGCATGACGGCCCTCTACGACGCTGTTGGATCCTCCGTCACCAAGACCCAGGCATACCTTGAGACACTCGGCGGAGAGCGCTCATCGGATGTCATCGTGGTCATCCTCACCGACGGAAT
Source organism: Actinomycetes bacterium (assembly GCA_023336815.1). GTDB lineage: Bacteria > Actinomycetota > Acidimicrobiia > Spongiisociales > UBA5794 > JAMBLL01. Next base: position 1,492 of record JAMBLJ010000067.1, on the reverse strand, counting down.
GGAGAACGCATCTCAACAGTGGACCGACCGCCAGGTATTCGACCTCATCACCGAAGCCGAGGACTCCGGATGGCAGTTCGTCTTCCTCGGAGCCAACCAGAACTCCTGGGATGTCTCTCGGCGAATGGGCATCCGCAAGGGCACCGTTGTCGACTGGGCACCAACGACCGACGGTCATGCCCGTGCCATGGAGGAAGCCAATCTCACGAGCAAGGACTTCCGCCGCCTCAAGCAGCAGCAGGTCAGGTACAGCGATCGAAGATACCGCTGATCTGTCAGTCCGTGCGCTCTCGAGCATGCTCTGAGCAGCTAGCGTGAGCGATCGACCATGCCAGACTGCACAACGCAATGTCCCGAGGCTTTCTGCAGGGGTGAACAACTGTGAGTAGACCTCGAATCGTGATTTCGGCACAGTTGGAGCAGGGGTGTACGGCTGGTTGCGGCAAGACGATCAGAGTGGGGACAACGATCACACACACAGTCGAAGGGTGGCAGCATCTGGACTGTGCCAAGGCATCGAAGTCCTGGTCGGGCAGCACGTCGGTCGTTCATGTCTCCAAGCCCGACGACCTCACAATTCGGCTTGAGGCTCACCGAGACGAGCTAACAGCGAGCGAAATCAGATACGTAGAGGACATGATCCGACGTCGACACGCCACCTGAGGCGAATCTTTCACACCCAGCCTTCACCATGGGTTGGAGCGATACAGGGAGGACGACTGTGAACAGGACCTATCGGAATCGGGCCGGGCACCGCATGGGACGGCGATGCGCGGTCGGGGGGAAGGCGTTCCTTCTTTCCACGACAGCGGCGTGGGCTTTCATCAACAATCTCGACAACTGGAATGGTGACGTTGCCCGTACCTATAGATGCCTCCATTGCGGGTGGTTCCACTTCACATCAGAGCGAACATATTGGAATTTGAGGCGATTGGCCAAGGAAGCAGTGTGAGCGATCGAATGAACCGAATCGAAGGCGCACTCGTCGGCCTCGCAGCCGGTGACGCCCTGGGGGCTGGTTACGAGTTCGGACCCCCGGTGACGGGACCCGTGGAGATGATCGGTGGTGGACCTTTCGGCTGGGAGCCGGGAGAATGGACCGATGACACGCAAATGGCGATCTGCATTGCTGAGAACTCCTCTCCCGGCACGATCGACCTCACCAATGTCGGCGACCGCTTCCTCACGTGGGCTGGAGAGTGCAAGGACATCGGCAACCAGACACGAGCGGTTCTGTCCCAAGCCACCTCGGGAGACGAACTCCTCCAAATCTCGCTCGATCACCACAGAGAGAACCCGCGTCACTCAGCAGGCAACGGATCGTTGATGCGCACAGGGCCCGTGGCGTTCCCCTTCCTTGGCAATCGTGATGCCATTGCACGGGCCGCACGAGACGTCTCCGATCTCACACATGCCGATCCGGTCTGCGGTGATGCATGCATCCTGTGGAGCACTGCTGTTGGCACGGCAATCGATTCGGGCAAGGTGCCTG
>JAMBLJ010000066.1 GCA_023336815.1 Actinomycetes bacterium | reverse complement strand
GCGAACTTCGTCGGGGAGGCCGTCGGGGCCGAGAGCGTGACCGACGAGGTCGAGACAGATCATCGTCTCGATGGTGTCGAGCGGGACGGTGGGGTGGTCGACGAACCACTGTGATCCCATGGATGAGGACAAGAAGTACGGTGGTTCCTCAGCATCGAACAGGGCGATGAGCACAGTCCGGTCCAGATTTCGTGTCCTGAGACGTTCTACGACATCGAGAACGATGGCGACGGCTGCTGCGTTGTCGTCAGCGCCGGGATTGTTCGACCCGCAGGCATCGTAGTGGGCTGCGAGCAGCACGGTCTGGTTGGTTCGACCGGGGATACAGGCCAGGAGGTTGGTGCCGCCGATCGGTTGGATCGGCTGAGCGTACCCGTCCTCGCCTGCGGGTTCAAGGCCAAGGTCCTCGAGACGTTCGTGCAGGAACTCTCGAGCCGTGTCTCCGCTCGGTGTGCCGGGGTTGCGGGGTAGGCAGATGTTCGAACACAGGTATTCGACTACGGATTCCAACGGTGCATTGCTCATATCGTCTCCTTCAGCCCTAAGCGGCCATGGTTCTTACGGTGCGGGCGAGTTCCCAGTTCGTCCGCTTGCTCGTGAGGTGATACCACCCACACCACTCGCAGCGGTAGACACGAGAGACGTCGCCCCGCCACTCTGCCCGAGAATTCGCGAACCGTCGAGCAGCGGTGGTACTTCGAAAAGACGTCTTGCCTGATTCCTGACACCTTTGGGCCCCTTTGTGCTTGTACCTGCGGTATGTCCTGCTCACGTGGTCCTCCAGTTCTGCGTCCAATTTCTCCAATCATCGCTGGGGGGTGCGACAGCTTCTCCCGCCGGTGCCGTGACCGCGCTGGTTCGACGGGTGGAGAGGGCCCGCCCTGATGTCGCCCCCGATCGCCCGCCGTGTATCCTCCGCTGCACAACGGTCAGGAAGCATCATGAGTCAAACGGTCGAGAAATACGAACGTTTGGTGGTGCTGGCGGGGTGGCTGTGGATGCGGATCCGCGACGGTGAACCTCTCTTCCGGCGGTCTGACCTGCTGCATGTGGAAGGACTCCGCTATTTCGGAGAGGTCACCCCGGGCAGCAGAAAGGCCTTCGAGCATGCCAAAAAGGACCTTGAGTCTTTCGGGATCGTCCTTGAATGGGACGAAAACACTGCGGTCGAGGCCGATACGGTCGCTTCCGGCGCGTATCGGGTTTCCGGCCTCAAGCTGACGCCCGAGCAGCAGCGGGCGCTTGTCGGTCTTGCTTTCACTGTCGCGTATCGGGATCTCGAGACGGAAGAGGCACTTAGGATCCCCGGGGCATTCCTCGATGGTGCCGGCGACTCGTTGTTGCTCGAGGCGAATCGCTTCGTTACCCCAGTCTCCGAGGCGATCGATGAGCAGCGTTGCATCCGTTTTCTCTACAAGGACGAGACAGCGCCGCGAGCGGTCCAACCGATTCGTCTCGGCTACGAACGGGGTACCTGGTATTTGGCTGCATACGAATTCATTGCCCAGAAGACGAAGGTCTTCCGACTTGACAGAATCCAGTCGCTGGATCGCAGCGAGCGGCCATGGTCCGATGCACATGACACAGAGGCTGCCCGGCAGACGGTTGTGCGGGCGCGGGATCGGTTCTTCTGGGGGGAGGGCGACATCCGGAGGGTTGTCCTCGCGGTGGATCGTGATGCTGAGTTGTCGGCACGGCGTTTGCTTTCCGACCTCGAACTGATCGGTGAGGATCCATCGGGTCGGCTCTTGTTGAGCCGCGACTACTCCAATCAGGAGAACATGCTCGACGTCGCTCTGACCCTCGGGAGGCGCGTTGAGATCCTGGAGCCAGCCGATTTGCGTCGTGAGATGATCGATCGATTGATTTCGATTGGTGGAGTACGAACATGAGCCCGAAGGTGGCCGCAAGGCAACGCATGGAGATCGGCTTGCACACGATCGGTCTCGCCTTCGATAGGGATGGCATCAGCATCGATGCCGCCGCTGAGGAACTCGGCGTCCCAATGGAACTCGTGGTCGAATCGGTTCGCCCATTTACGGACCTCGAGTACGTAGCAACCTCCGGTCACCTGCTTGGCGATATCGGACACGTGGTGACGATCGATGGTGGCGAGATTTGCGTACTGCAGAATTGGGTGCAGGACCTCACATCGTTGGATCCTGGCGATGCAGCGCTCTTGCTCGCAATGATCGAGACCGCTGACTCGATTGAAGGTCTCGACATCGGTGTCTTGCGGAGCCTTCGGAGGCAGCTGGATGCCATTGCCCACATATCGGTTCGTGAGCCAATGCCACCAGCAGTTGTGCGCCTGGTGAGTGCCAAGCATGACAGTGTGGTCGTCACCGCACGATACGAGGGTTCAGACATGCGTGTCAGCCCCGGTTCGATGCACTATGAGGTCCATGACGTGCGCTGGACACCCCACGGATGGCGAGCGATCTTGATGCTGTACGGCGAGAGCGGAGCCCGACCTGTCGACGTCGCAGCGGAGCTCCTCCACGACATCCACCGGACAGATTTCCGTTTCGTGCCTCGCTCGATGGCGATGCCCGAGGACACTGAACCCAAGAAGATCGTGGAGGCTGAGCTTGAGTTTCCACTGGCTGGCAAGTGGCTGCTCGACTACTACGGTCTCGAGATCCTCTCCCAGAACGAGGGGATGGCTATCGGGCGTATACGTATCGCGACGGGACACGCACCCGGTCGGTTGCTATTGAGGCTCGGCCCGGAGGCACGGTTTCTGAGTCCGGAATGGCTCGAGGATGTTGGTCAACGTGCTGCCACCCAGATCCTCGACATGTACCTCTCCGATAAATGAGCGGCGGTATTGCGGGCCGCCAGCCTCAATCCGTCACTCGACGTCCGGCGTCGGCTTCTGCGGCTGCAACGACGACGGCCCACCAGCCGCTTCCTTGAGTGCCACGAAGTGCTTGTAGGAGATTCCAAGTGACTCGATCCTCCAGGACAAGTGATGCCCATGTGCCGTCCGACGGCTGTGACCTCTTCCTATCAGGGAAGGGCATCGACAGCGATCCGTCGTGCTCGCGGCGCGCCAAGGCCGCAGCCGTCACCGCTCGCCACCGTCACCGTAGAAGTCGTCCTTGCCCTGACGGCGTTGATAGCGGCTCTTGCGGCGGTGGCTCGTGAGCGACGAGGAAACCTTGTCCATCATGTCACGGGTTCCATACTCGGATTTGTCCCAGCTCCGGGCGTTGGCTGCCGAGACGGAGATGTCGTGGGCATCAGCGTACGATTCGAATTCGGAACCAAGGTAGATGAATACCCACCCGTCGTCGCTGCGCCGTTTGATGAGGTCGGAGACCTGCTTGCGGTCGAATTCCCTGCTGGCGTTTTCCTGCCCGTCGGTGACAACTACTACGACATGGTCGATGGTGTCCTTCGAGGCGAGGGGACTCGCGTCGATGTGACTGAGCAGTCGGCCGATGGCGTCATATAGCGGAGTACCACCACGCGGCTGGTACCAGTCCCGCTCCATATCGGTGACCTCACGCAAAGGCACAGCGTCGATGAGGAGTTCGAATGGGTCCTCAGTGTCGAACTGGGCGAGCGTTACGAATACCTCGCCTGGCTGTGTCCGCTGATTAGCGAGCAGCGCGTTGAATCCATCGACGATGTCGTCGGCGATGCTCATCATCGATCCGGATCGGTCGAGGATGACGCTCAGGGTGACGGGTGCAGGGGTTGAGTTGGTGTTGTTGTTCACGAGGCCTCCTTCAGCTCTTGTGGTGTGGTCGTTGTTATGTATTCTTCGACGGATTCAACGGCTTGGACCTCTTCGATGTGGGCCATCTCTGACACTCTGTTGATGGCTGGCCT
>JAMBLJ010000065.1 GCA_023336815.1 Actinomycetes bacterium | reverse complement strand
TCGGGTATCAGTTGTCGGCAGCGATGGTGGCGATAGCCGTGATACCCGCGCTGATCGGTCTTCTTGTGAACACCTCCGGACCACTGACCATTGCACCCGTGCTCTTCCTACTCGCCGTCGTGATGGTCGTCAGCGTCGAGAGCCTGCGTGTCGTCGCCCGAGCCGACACACCAGCCGTTGCGATGTAGAGCGCGACCGCTGGCTTTTATCCTGGCTACTCGCAGAAGACCCAGTGCCGGCTGGTCGCTACGATGAAACCACTCTACGAAGGATGATCTGTGAACACTGACGATGTCGATACTGGCGCGAACGGCGATCTGGCCTCACCTGACGCGGCTGATGATGCCGTGATCGAGACCACGTACAGCGAGATCGATATCACCGGAGACGGCGAGCCAGACGGCGCACGGACGGTCTACACGGAGGTCAGAGAACTTGACATCGATGGAGACGGAGTTGCCGACATCATCGAAACTGTGAGGATCGAGGAGACTGTTGTCGACGTCGATGGAGACGGCGTCATCGACGTCATAACCACAGTCGAGACATCGGAAACCGAGATGGACCTCACAGGTGATGGCACGATCGACAGTGTCGAGATCACCGAAGTCCGCACCGTCGCCTATGACATCGATGGTGACGGAGAGCCTGATGTAACCCGAACCGAGGTCATCACGGCTTCAGGAATCGAGCCAGGCGAGGATGGGACACTCTCCGACGTGGAAGCGAGCGGCGTACGTCTCTACGGCCTCGACACAACTGGTGATGGCAACATCGACGATGTTGTTGTCGAGGAACTCGATGTTGAGATTGTCAACGACGAAGACGAGTGATTCGCCGAACGTTCGCTGGTGCTCGGTCAGCAGGCTCGGCGGACGGTCGGGTACGGGTTGACGTACCTTCCGCCGACGATCATGCCGAGGTGGAGCACATTCGTGGTTGCGTTTCCTGAGCTTCCCACGAAACCTACGACGTCACCCTGACCCACGCGGCTTCCGGTCGACAGACCGGACGGGTAACTCGAGAGGTGTGCGTAGTAGTAGGTGATGCCGTCATCGCCGAAAACGTACACCTGCCGGCCGCCGAGTGGATGTGAGTTCAGTCGAACCGTTCCGGAGCGCATTGCAACGAGTTTCGTTCCGCGGGCTGCGATCATGTCTGTGCCCTTGTGTGTTCGTCCGCCAGACCGCGGATATCCCCAGGTATCGATGAAGTAGTTGCTTCCAGCGATCGGACAGTTGACTCCATTGGTGGCAGCGGGAACACCTGCTGCGCCACCCGTGCGTGCTGCAGCCTTCGCTGCAGCAACGGCTGCCAGTCTCCGCTTCTCCGCCTCGTAACGTGCAAATGCCGCTGAATAATTCTTCTGTGCCCTGGCGTGAAGCTCGTCCGCATGTTCGCGGTCATCGACGAGCTGTGCGTTCACCGCGTCCTGCTGGACCTTGAGCACCTGGACCTCTGCTTCCTTCTCCGTGAGTTCCTCAGTCAAACGGTCCATCTGTCTGTTCACCGCAGCTAGCTGGTCGAGCTGGCTGGAGTTTCGTGTCGATGCTTCATCGAAGAGTGCCTGACTGGTGATGAGGTCCTGGATGTTGTTTGCGCTGAACGCAGTTGTGACCAGATTGCGTCCACCGGCCGTGTACGCCTCAAAGACGAGCAATCGGGCACGCTCATTGAGCGAGTCGACGTTGTCGCCATATTCGGTGAGGGCTTCCTCCAACCGATCCATACGCCAGTTCAGGTTGTAGATCTTGCCCTGGATCCGTTCGAGTTCCTCGAGGCCCTCTATCAGTTTCGCATCTGCCGCAAGCAGTTCCAGGTACGCCTGCTCTTCTGCCTCTTTGGCTCTCGACACATCACCTGACGTTTGTGCGGACGCGGGAATAGGCGCCACGGCGAGGAGCCCGAGGAGGAGCAACGGAAGGAGAGCACGATACGTGATCAGATTTTTCATGCGGAACCAGCAGCGTAGTGTGGCTGTCCGGATAGCGCGGTGTGACGATGTGTTATCCCACGGTGCCGGTCCACCGTGTGAGCACGGGAAACGAGGTACACCGCGAGTGGCTAGATGTTCAGTGGACGACGAACCAGAGCTTTACTCTCACCTCGTAGCGCACGATCTTCCCATCGCGCACGGAGGCCGTTTGGTCGATCAACTCGACTTTCGTGATGCCTTTGATGCTTTCTGACGCCTTTGCGACGGCGTGTTCGAGGGCGTCCTCATAGTTCTTCGTAGAGACACCCATGATCTCGATGATCTTGAGAGCGCTCGTGTCGAGTCGATCTGGCATATGACCTCCGGAACAGAATCGTAGCCGCATCAGCGCGATGGTCATCCAGCAGGGTACGCTGCATCCCCGTGAAGAAGGACGTTTCATTCGCTCCCAGGAGGCATGGCATCTCACCGCTGATCGGTGGGTTCATTGGTATCTCCTATCCGGTTCTCCTCACGGCGATCTCTCTATCGGTTGGGTTCCGGAGAGCGGGAGACATGGGCGAGTTCGCTGCGACACTCGCGGCGTCCGTCCTGTTCCTCATCGCTGCACCAACCGCCTGGGTTCTCTCGTTCAGTTTCATCGATGTGACCAGGTTCACCGTTCTGGTATTCGGGATCGTGACCAGCTTCCCAATCTGGTACATCCTCGGCGTAGCTCTCGCGCGGGGGTCAGGCGACTGGCTTGTGTTCATACGTCGGTACGTCGTCGTTTGTGTGACCTGGACTGCGTTCAATCTCGTTGCCATCGCCGTTGTGGCCTCACTGACTGCCTGACCGGTCTAACGTCACCTCATGGAAATATTCGAAGCCCTGTACACGACACGCGCCATGCGCCGTGTGTCCTCCGACCCTATCCCCGGCGACGTGGTGCGTTCCATGCTCGATGCGGCGATCAGATCACCGTCTGGCGGTAACTCGCAGAATTGGCGGTGGTTGACCGTCACCGACCGTTCGGCCATTGGTGTCCTGGGTGAGCTGTATGCAGAGGCGTGGGTGGAACTGAACGAGACGTTCTACAAGGGTAAGAAGGAGGCCGCGGAGGAGCGGGGAGATGAGGCGACGAAGAGGGTATTGAGTTCGTCGCAATGGCTCGCCGACAACTTCGAGAAGGTCCCGCTTGTTGTCTTCCCGTTCTTCCGCAATGATCCAAGTGGGGCGTCGATATATCCCGGCGTCTGGAGCATGATGCTTGCGGCACGTGCTCACAACGTAGGAACCACCTTGACGACCGTCCTTGGCATCTTCAAGCAGAAGGAAGTCGCTGACCTCCTTGGTGTCCCCCCTGACAAAGGTTGGCAGAACGCGGCGGCGATCACATGCGGGTACCCGCTCGGGAAGTGGGGTCTTGCGAAACGGGCACCTGTCCAGAATGTCGTCTACGAAGAGCGATGGGGAACATCACCCGGCTGGTCAGTAGACGAGTCCCTCTGGAAGCCGACAGCTCAAGGCTGAGTCGGCGGAGACGTTTACCGTTCACCGTTTACCGCAAGAAGGGTGTAGGTGGCCAGCGCCGCATATCTGAGGTTCAGCGGTGCGTCGATTGACCTTCGACGGCGTCGTTCGACGGTCCGGATCCGCAAAACATCGGCTTCTGATACGGCTCGGTAAACGGTAAACGGTAAACGGTAAACGTCTCGCTACTCGAACAGGCGTGGTCGGAACAGTTCGTCGTGGACACGGATGGCATACCGATCCGTCATCCCTGAGACATAGTCGAGTACCTGGGTCAGGTCGTCTGCTTCCGCGTGGAGATACGAGTCTGGCAACTCCTCGAGGTGTTCGAGGTAGTACTCGACGAGCTCGCGCACGATCTGCTGCGCCCGGCGTCGCTGAGGTTCAGCATCTGCACGTAGGTAGACGTGTGCGAACATGAAATCTCGCAGTGTGTGCATTGCTTCGAGGATGAAGGGCTCCATGGTGATATGGCCCTGGCGATAGGACTCATCGATGACCGATTGCACCATCACATCCACCCAATCACGCCCGGGTGCGCCGAGGGTCGCGACAACGCCCGCTGGCAGCGAGCCCTCATCAAGAACTGACGCGCGGAGGGCATCGAGGGCGTCATGAGCGAGATACGCGATTCGGTCGGAGAAGCGAACGATGTTCCCCTCGTGTGTTGACGCGGGATCCTCCACCTTCCAGGGATGTGCCCTAATGCCATCAAGAACCTCCCAGGTGAGGTTGAGTGGTTCGAGGACGCTGAAGATGCGAACCGATTGGTCCGAATGTCTCCACTCGCCATCGACGAATTCGGACAGCGCATCCTCACCGGTGTGACCGAACGGTGAGTGTCCTACGTCGTGACCGAGGCATACTGCCTCGGTCAGATCGTCGTTGAGCGAGAGTGACCGAGCGATCGCTCCGCCGATCTGGGTGACCTGAAGGGTGTGGGTCATCCTGGTGACGAAATGGTCCCCCTCGGGGTTCATGAAGACCTGTGTCTTGTGTTTGAGCCGCCGAAAGGCCTTGGCGTGGAGGATGCGGTCGCGGTCGCGCTCGAATGCCGTTCGCCACATGTCTGGTTCCTCGAAGGACACCCGTCCCCGGGATTCTGCTGACAGTGTTGCCCCTGGCGCCAATGAGTCGAGCTCCCGTGCTTCTGCCGACTCCCTGGTACGGAGTCGGAACTCGGACATCAAGCCTCGAGTTCGGTGCTCGGAGGCCTTCCCGCACCGGTGAGGGCGGTCATTCCCTTCGACAGCAGACTTGTTGACGGTTGACCTGTGATGATCCGTCGTCTGATTGATGAGGACACCGCGTCGACGATGAGGACGACTGCGATCGTTGCTAGGAGTGCGGCTCCGGCTTTCGGCCAATCGGCCCGGAACGAGAGTCGTGCGACGATTTCCGCACCGATTCCGCCGGCTCCAACGAGGCCGAGTACCGCAGAGGCACGGATGTTGATCTCGAACCGGTACAACCAGTACGAGACGATCGTCGGCATCGCCTGGGGGACGATGCCGTATCGCATCTGAAGGGGCAACGTGCCACCGGCAGAGCCGATCGCCTCGATGGGGCCACCGTCTACTCCTTCGATGACCTCGGAGGACAACTTGCCAAGTGTTCCGATCGAGTGGAGACCGATTGCCAGTGCACCCGTGAATGGTCCGAGTCCGAAGGGCACGATCAGGATCACAGCGAGGATGAGTTCGGGGAACGCCCTGATCGCGCTCAAGATACCGCGTGTCGGTATGGCGATCCATCGGGGGGCGACGTTGGTTGCCGCCATGAACCCGAGCGGGAACGAGAATACGGCGCCCATCATCGTTCCGATCCATGCGATGTACACGGACTCCAGCAGCTTTGCGACGATCCTTCCGCTGTCCTCGAAATCGGGTGGGAACATCCCCGTGAGGAGCACCCAGATCTCTGCGGGTGCGCGCCAGATACGCTCGGGCGAGATCTCGAGCCCAATGGTGGCCCAGATGAATGGGATGACGATCAGAATTCCCACGATCCATCGGATCACTCTCGGTGCGAGTGGTTCCTTTGGTCGGAGCTGTTGCATCTGCTGATCCGGGGTGAGGTCGGGTACGGTCATACCAGCTTCCTCCTCGCCCAGATCGAGAACCACTCAATGAGCAGCACCGAAACGAAGATGACGAGGACGATCGCCATGACCTGATCCCATTGGAAGAAGTTGCGTCGCTCATTCAGCAGCCGCCCGATTCCCCCTGCTCCGACGAAACCGATCACCACCGAGGCACGGATGTTCAGTTCGAATATGTAGAGCGCATACGCCACATAGTTCGGTTTGACCTGGGGGAATGCTCCATACTGGATCACCTGGGTATGGCGTGCGCCTGCAGCCCTTCCAGCCTCGAGGGGACCGATATCGATCGCATCGACAGTCTCGGACAGGAGTTTCGCCATGATTGCCAGGGAGAACATGATCATCGCAAGGGCACCGGCGAAGGGGTTCCCGAAGCCGACAGCGGTGGCGAAGAAGATACCCCAGACGAGATCGGGGATAGTCCGCACAACGTTGAGGAATCCCTTGGCGATGCGATACGCAACATTCGAGGGTGCGGTCATCCTGGAGGCGTAGAACGCGAGGGGTAGCGCGAGCAGATTGCCGGTCACCGCACCGATGATCGCGATCTGGAGGGTCTCGATGAACGGTTCGATGATGTTGAACGTATCCGGTTGCCCGAGGCTCTTTGGCCACTTCCACACCGGTGGCCAGAAATCATCGGCGATCTCACCGATGCGGCCCAACTGTGTCGCGATCGCTGCTGTTGAGAACTTGATCTCGTTGTACGCCATCACCGACACGACGAGCACGAGACCGCTGGCGAACAAAGACGGGAGCCGTGTGGCGAACGAGAAGTTGGCACCAAGCCCAACGCCCGCAGCCGCAAGACCCGTGACGATGAACAGACCGATCGTGAGTTCCTGGATGTCTCCGTTGCTGATCTGGCGTGCGTTGAGCGGCGCAAGCACGCCCATCGCGGTCGCGGTAAAAAGCGCCAGGGTGGCGCCACCGCCCCATGCGACAGCCTGGGCGCCGATGATGGTTCTGCGATAGCTGGGTTGTGCCCTGTGGATCACGAACCCGGTGCCCGCACCGTAGACAACCCAACCCACAGCAGCGATGAGCGAGAGTTTGAAGTCGATCGGACCAGAACGTCCTGCAAGCACCCAGTCGAAATAGGACATTCCTGCGATACCGGCAGCGACGAGGATGCCAGCGTCGAGGATACGTCTCGTGATGTCTGCCCAGAAGAGTGCGCCGAATGTGACCAACCCGACGAGTGTTCCCCACAGAGGACCCACCGGACCGGCGAGGCCAATTACACCGGTAGCCGCGATCCCAGCCGCCAGTGGTGTGAGGTACCGGACCGCACGCGGTGGTTCGGTGGGCCGTACCTGGGTTTCCGGCGCGAAGGTGTTCACCTCTAGTCGAGCAGGTCGTCTGGTGTGATCGCTCGGCCGTAGATACCGCGGAATACCTCGTCGTCGACATCGGCGATATCGCCATCGAATACGACTCTGCCGTCGTTCAGACCGATGAGACGCCGGCCATATTGTCTGGCCAGGTCCAGAAAATGCAGGTTGATGAGGGTCGTGATCCCAAGATCGCGGTTGATCCTCTGGAGATCGCGCATCACCATGTGAGACGTAACAGGGTCCAGGGATGCAACGGGTTCATCTGCAAGGATGATCTGAGGCTCCTGTGCGAGTGCCCGAGCGATACCAACCCTCTGCTGCTGACCACCGGAGAGATCCGAGGCCCGCACGTACGCCTTCTCAACGATGTTCACACGCTCAAGCGACTGAAGCGCGATCTCCTTGTCCTCGGCAGGCCACAGGCCGAGAAGGCTGCGCCAGCGCGGGATCTTCGAAAGTCTCCCCATGAGGGCGTTGTTGACCACGCGCGACCGGTTGACGAGGTTGAAGGTCTGGAAGATCATGCCCACATCGGAGCGGATGGCTCGCAGCTCGCTCTGCGACGCACCGACGACCTCGCGGCCATCGACCATAACGGAGCCCGATACCGGCACGAGACCATTTATCGCACGGAGCATCGTGGACTTTCCGGCTCCCGAGAGCCCGACGACAACGACGAACTCGCCTTCATCGATGCTCAGAGACACATCTTTGAGTGCGACGAGACCGCCCGGATAGGTGACGGACGTGTTTGTGAATTCGATGGAGCCCATGGGTGAGGTAGTGGTGGGGGCTGGTCCTGGGACCAGCCCCCACGATCACTACGCCTTATTCGTCGGCTACGCCGAGTTTGACTGCTGCTTCGCGTACGACGTCGAAATCTTCGTCGCGTGCGAGGCGGATGTCAGTCCATCCGTAGATCTCATCGAAGACTGCCTCGCCCTCTTCGGTACCGAGATACGCCTTCGTTGCGTCGAAGATCGCAAGCTGGAGGTCCTCCGGCAAACCTTCGCGGACAGCAACAACATCATTCGGGATGTCATCGGTGATGTTGAAAACGATCACCTTCTGCCCGACATCAGTCTTCTCCTTGCGGAGCGTACGACGAGCGTCGTCGAAGCTGAGGCCGATGTCGAAGTCACCGTTGTAGACAGCTGCCACCGTTGCGTCGTGCGACGTCAGGTACGAATAGTCGAGGTCTTCCTCGATGTCGATGCCGAGGTTGAACAGCTGGAGCTGTGGGAACACTCCGCCCGATGTGGACGTTGCGCTCGTGAAGGCAATGTTCTTGCCAACCACAGACTCGAGTGGAGCGTTGCATACGAGACCCTGGGCAACGGCTTGACCGTCGTCGAGGACCTCTGCTCCGAGTTCACCATCGTTGTAAGCCCAACCGACCTGGAGTGCAGGTACCTCGGTGGGATCGAGGATCGTGGGAACACCATCGACCCATTCGAACGCACCAACGACCGGTTCTTCTTCACAGATAGAAGCATCGTTTGTGAACCACTGACCGTGATACAGATCGGAGCCGAAACGGATTGACTGGATCAACACACCGATCCCTGGATACTGCTCCTGGGCCTGAACGTAACCAAACGGACCGAAAGCGCCGAGATCCGCGTTCCCTGCACCCATGGCCACAACGAGTCCGTTGTAGTCGGCCGTGATGATGCCTTCGAACGTGATACCGATCTGCTCCGTCAGATAGTCCATATACGGTTGGACCGTGTCAGCGAGCTTCTCCTGCTTCTCCGACGGGATGAAACCAAAGAGGAGCGTCTCAGGCCAATCGGCCTTCGGGTCCGCTGTGGTTGTCGTCGCTGCTGCAGTTGTTGTTGTTGCCTCGCCGCCCGAATCTGCGGCTGTTGTTGTTGTTGCCTCGCCGCCCGAATCTGCGGCTGTTGTTGTTGTGTCATCTGATCCTGTCGACGCGCAAGCCGCGAGAACCAGCATGAGTGCAATCACCAACGAGACGATATTTCGCCTTCGCATTGTTTATCTCCCTCCGGCAGGTAACCGTGTGGTTCCCCAACCACGAGTCATGTTACTTGATTGCGAGGTGCGGAGTTCTTTCAGCGATGCTTCTTGTCGATGAGAGATTCGAATGCGTGCCAGTCCGTGATGTCGACGACACCAGGGACTGGCCGGTTCCACGGTCGAACGAATCGACATACGGTTCTGTCCGGACGTTCGAGAACAAGTGATTCGAGATTGTGTGGTCCATCGTCGAGGTATACATCGCAATCGACCCGCCATTTCTCTCCGATGATGTGGACCTCGCGAGTCGGGATGGCATGCTCTCCGATCCACGAGAAGGTTTCGGCGTTCGCCCAGGGGGGTTTGGTTGTGATGATCACGATCTCATGGTGTCGGTAGAGACGTGTGAGGGTTTCTACGGCATCAGGGAAGACAGGGAGATCGCGGAATAATCCGCTTCCGCCGTCATTGCGAGCCCATTGCCAGAACTCGTCGATCGAGGAGAATCGGGTGAGCGGGAGCATGGCATCCCATGTCGTGACCAAATCGGGAACAAGTTCGGTTCCGTTCTCCTGGTTGTAGCGCTCCATCCAACCAGCGTTGAAGTCGGCGACAACACCATCGAGGTCGATTCCCAGACGCATCGTTCAGGTAGCCGATCCACTGGTGTCGCTGACGATCTCCCCGCCGAGGATGTCGAGGACGATATCGGCAGGGTCGGTAGCAGCCTCGTCACCTGCCTCGATCAGATCATCCTTGTCCGGCACGGTTTCGGCTTCCTCTGGTATCGGTCGCTCGTCGTTCCCCGCGGATCGGAAGGAGACCTCGATGGTCTTACCGAGCTGATCAGTGGTCGCTGCGACGATCGCATCCGTGATACCTGCGTCCGTCTTCAGCTGCTCGAGGTGGAAATGCATGTGAGCCGCAACGACGAACACCGCCGTGTTCCCCTCGATCGCAAACGGCGTTGCTTCCCTGAGGAGCGCATGGCGCCGGGGACCGACATCCTGACGAATGGTTGCGACGATAGCGGGCCAGGCTCGTTCGAAATCCTCGAAGGCAAGATCTCCTTCTGACGGCCGCTGACGGGCCCCGTCTGTGGAGGCAACAGGCGTCTCTGGTCCGGTATCGGCTGACGACTGATCAGGGTCCGGCTCTCGTTGTGGAGCTGTCGTGGAGGCATCGTTCGGCTTAGGACCGTCCACGGATGTCGGTTCGGTATCCCTGCGGGTCGGGTTCTGGGGAGTCGTAAAGGGACGATCTGGCTGCTCCGGGATGTCCGGTTTCTGCACGACCGGCGGACTGGCGACGGATGGAACTCCGCGCTTCAGTTCCCTGATCTCTCGTTCGGCACGGTCCAGACGAACTGTGATCGAGTCGAGATCTGGTGACGTTTCGGGTCGGGCGAGTTTCAGGACAGCGAGCTCGACAACCAGCCGCTCTTCGCGCCCTTCCCGGAGTTGGGTCAGTGCCTCCGAGAGTCCATCGATAGAGCGGAGGACCTCGGAGCTGGTGAGCTTGGTTGCCTGGAGTTTCCATTCCTCGATCGTTTCTGTGCTCTCGTCAGCTACCTCTTCGATGTTCGTCGTGTACTGGGTGAGAAACACTCCCCGCAGGTAGCTGATCGCATCGGCCACGAATCGACGAAGGTCGGCACCCTGGGCTGCAAGCTCGGAGACAAGTGTGAGGGCGCTTGGAGCGTCGTTGTCGTGCACTGCGCCGAGAAGCCTTCCGTACGCTTCTGCATCAGCAAGGCCTAGGGCTCTGGCAACCCCTGCGCTTGAGACCGTCCCTGCACCTAGAGCGGCAACCTGTTCGAGGAGACTCATCGCGTCTCGCACGGATCCACCTGCGTGTGACGTCACGGCACCGAGTGCTGCGTGGTCGTAGTCGAAACCCTCCTTGGCGGAGATCATGGCAAGGTACGCGATCAGTGTCTCGGTACCGACAGGTTGAAAGTCGAATCGCTGTGTTCTCGATCTGATGGTGTCCAATAGTTTGTAGGGCTCGGTCGTTGCCAGGACGAACACCACATGTTCTGGCGGTTCCTCCAGTGTCTTGAGGAGGGCGTTGCTTGCAGCTCGCGACAGCATGTGTGCCTCGTCGAGGATGTAGATACGCCGTGCTCCGGCGGCTGCTGCTACGGTCGATACGTTCACCCGGATCTCGCGGATGTCCTCAACCTTGTTGTGTGACGCCGCATCAAGTTCGATCACATCGAGTGATGTCCCCTCAGTGATAGCGATACATGAGGGACATGTGTTGTCCGGTTCGCCATCGGATGCCCTGTTTGGACAGTTCAGCGACTTTGCGAGAAGCCTCGCAGAGGTGGTTTTGCCCGTTCCTCTCGGTCCAGTGAAGAGGTACGCATGGGCAACCTTGGCGTCGACGACCTCGCGTGCGAGGGTGGTCGTGACATGGTCCTGGCCGATGACCTCATCGAACCGTTGCGGTCGATACTTGTTGTACAGAGCTTGATAGTTCATTCGTTCGGAACAGTAGACGGGTTGCAGACATCAGAGCACGGACAACAGAACACAGACAGCTGTGGCCGATCGGTGAGGGCTCGGATTGTGTCTGGAATCTGTTGTCTGTTGTCTCTTATCTGACAGCTACCATCTTGCTCATGTCACGAATGCCAAAAGATATGCAGCAGTTGATGGCGCAGGCCCAACAGATGCAGCAACAGATGATGGCAGCGCAGGAGACGCTCGCTGCAAAGACGTACGAGGGAACCGCTGGCGGCGGGGCTGTCACGGTTGTCGTGAAAGGTTCGGGTGAGGTGCTGTCAGTAGTGTTCGAACCCGAGGTTCTGGATCCCAACGATCCCGAGATGGCTGGCGACCTCGTTGTTGCCGCGTTGAACCTGGCTTTCGGCGCGATGAGCGCAGATGCCGAAGGTTCGATGGGCGGGATGGATATGGGCGGTATGCTCGGCTGATGTTCGAGCCACCGGTACAGCGACTCATCGATGAGTTCGCGCGTCTTCCTGGAATCGGAACCAAGAGTGCCCAGCGGCTCGCATTTCATCTCCTCAATGCAGAGGAGGCCGATGCGAGCAGGCTCTCTGAGGCCATAACAGATATGCGTACGTCGGTGCATCTGTGCGCACGATGTTTCAATGTCACGGCCGATGATGAGTGTGCGATCTGTCAGGACCTGCGAAGGGACACGACGATCGTGTGTGTCGTCGAACGAGTTCAGGACATTCCGGTGATAGAAAGAACTCAGGCGTTTCGCGGCCGGTACCACGTCCTTGGGGGTGCGATCTCACCGATAGCGGGCATCGGCCCTGAGCAGCTTCGTATGAAGGAACTCCAGACGAGGATCGAGACGGAGAACATCGTCGAGATCATCGCCGCGACGAATCCGAATCTCGAGGGTGATACCACAGCCATGTACCTCGCTCGCTCGCTGAAACCCCTGGGCGTCACGGTGACGAGGCTGGCATCGGGTCTTCCTGTCGGCGGCGATATCGACTATGCCGACGAGATAACGGTCGGAAGGGCTCTGGTTGGCAGAACCGAATTGTGATGCGCGTCACCCTCGTTGAGCCGTACTACGGCGGGTCACACCGCGCATGGGCAGATGGATACGCATCGCATTCGAACCACGACGTCTCGATTGTCTCCCACGAGGCGCGATTCTGGAAGTGGCGAATGCATGGTGCCTTCCTCACGCTTGCTGAAGAACTCAAGGGGCAGATCGCTACAGGGGATCGACCTGACGTCCTGCTGGTCTCGTCCATGATGGACGTAGCCGCATTTGCGGGTGCAGTGAGACACATGGCCCCTGAAGTGCCGATCGCTGTGTACTTCCATGAGAGCCAGTTCACGTACCCGCTGTCACCGGCGGATCGAGCAGATGCGACGTACCCGATGAAGAACTGGTCGAGCGCATCGATCGCCGATCTCGTCGTCTTCAATTCGGTGTTCCACCGGGATGTATTTCGTAGGGAAGCAGCACGATTCCTCAACCAGTTCCCCGAGTACAAACATGTTCACAAAGTGGATGGTGTGATCGATCGCTCGGTCGTGCTGCCCGTCGGCATCGATCTCCAAGCACTCCAGCACCGGCAGGTCGTGAGGTCTGACATACCGCTGGTGGTCTGGAACCATCGCTGGGAGCATGACAAGGGACCGAAGGATCTGCTGGCGATCGTGGGTGGACTCATCGAACATGGCGCCGACTTCCGAATGGCGATGTGTGGCGAGGTCTTTGTATCCGTGCCATCCACATTCGCGGCGATCACCAGCCTGCTCGGCGATCGGTTGGTCCATGAGGGCTGGGCCGAACCGGCGGACTACGCGGCCCTTCTGAGCGAAGCCACCGTTGTCCTTTCGACTGCCGAGCAAGAGTTCTTCGGTATCGGCGTAATCGAAGCGGTCGCTGCTGGTGCCCACCCCGTTCTGCCAGATCGCCTCGTCTATCCCGAGCGAGTTTCAGCCCTCGATTTCGATGCCGGCACGATCCTCTACGACTCGCCTTCCACCGCCGTCGACCTGATCAGACATGCGTTCGAACGCGATGTGAGCGAACGAGCGAGACGGGCAACGACCATCTACGACTGGTCAACCATCGCCCCAACCTATGACAAGGTGCTCGCCGAGCTCGCTGCGGCCATCTGATTCTCGGACCGGACTGGAGTTCGCAAAGCGAACTCCCAAGGAACGCCTTTGGCGTTCCCGCTGTCTGCCGTCTGTTGTCTGTCGTCTGCCCTATGGCTTTATCGCACCTTCAACCCATTCGACCCTGTGGTCCGCCTCGATGAATCGAACGGTTCCGGATTCTGAACGCATGATGACGGAGTGTGTTGATGTGTGGATTCCACCAAAGCGGACACCACGCAGCAACGCACCTGTCGTGACACCCGTTGCGGCGAAGAACGTGTTGTCCGAGTCGACAAGATCCTTTGTGGTGAGCACCCGGTTGAGGTCGTGTCCGTGTTCGCGAGCGTACGTTCGCTCGACATCGTCTCGTGGCCACAGCTTGCACTGGATCTCGCCACGAAGCGCCGCCATGGCGCATGCGGTCGTTACAGCCTCCGGTGAACCGCCGATGCCAAGCATGAGGTCGATGCCGTTGCCTCTGATCGCGGTGGTTATCGCTCCCTGGATGTCGCCATCAGCGATGAGGGAGATACGCGCACCTGCCTCGCGTACCTGGCGAATGTAGTCGTTGTTGCGCGGTCGCTCGAGGATCACGACGGTGAGTTCGTTGATCTCCTTGCCGACTGCCTTTCCGACCTGTTTGAGATTGTGGAGAACCGGTGCATCGATGTCTATCGTCCCTGCGGCTTCTTCCCCGACAGCGATCTTGTCCATATAGACGAGGCTTCCTGGCGCGTACATCGACCCCTTCTCAGCGAGTGCGATCACGGCAAGGGCTCCGCCCTTGCCCTCTGCTGTGAGTCTGGTCCCATCAACGGGGTCAACCGCTACATCGACCTGTGGGGGGTTCCCGTTTCCAACGCGTTCTCCGTTGTAGAGCATCGGAGCCTCGTCCTTTTCGCCTTCGCCTATGACGACAATCCCGTCGAGATCGGTTCTCGACAGCACGGCGCGCATGGCGTCGACTGCTGCCTGGTCCACGAGGTGTTTGTCCCCGCGTCCTTGCTCACGTGCCGCGGAGATCGCCGCTGCTTCGGTGACCCGTACGAGCTCGAGCGCCAGGTTCCTGTTCGGTAGATAACTCGCAACTTGCATGTCTCAGACCACCTTCACGATCAGTGCATCACCCTGGCCGCCTCCTCCGCAGAGTGACGCCCCTCCATACGTTCCGTCAGTTTCTTTGAGAGCGTTGATCAATGTCACGACGATTCGAGCGCCGGTGGCTCCGAGGGGATGCCCGAGCGCAACAGCACCGCCATGGATGTTCACCTTGTTCGGGTCAACGCCAAGCATGTGTGTCGACCAGAGTGCAACTGACGCGAATGCCTCGTTGATCTCGAAGAGATCGAGATCGTCCACAT
This sequence comes from Actinomycetes bacterium, assembly GCA_023336815.1. Classification (GTDB taxonomy): domain Bacteria; phylum Actinomycetota; class Acidimicrobiia; order Spongiisociales; family UBA5794; genus JAMBLL01. Next base: position 37,615 of record JAMBLJ010000065.1, on the reverse strand, counting down.
CGAGCGAGGCCTTCGTCATGGCCACGCGAAGCGCTTCGGCAGGACGCTCGTGGAGCGTCGCATCGGGCCCAGCAACCTGACCGTACGAGACGATCTCGGCGAGGATCGGTAGCCCTGCGCGTTCCGCTGCCCCACGGTCGGCGACTATGACCGCAGCCGCACCGTCCGAGATCTGGGATGCGTTGCCTGCCGTGATCGATCCGTCGCTATTGAACGCTGGCCGTAGATCGGCGAGGGATTCTGCCGTTGTATCTCTTCGAATACCGCCGTCCTGTGACACGACGATGGCATCTCCCCTTCTTTGGGGCACTTCGACAGGAACGATCTCTCTTGCAAAGATGCCCGAATCCGTCGCAGCTGCTGCGCGAGCGTGTGAGCGTGCCGACCAGCCATCCTGGTCCTGTCGACTGACGTCGAGTTGATCGTTCTTGCGGTCGGAGCTGTCACCCATCATGCACGAGTCGAAGGAGCAGAACAACCCGTCGTGCATCATCGAGTCAACCAGCGTTGTGTCCCCGATTCGATACCCGGCCCTGGCGCCTGGAAGAACGTAGGGAGCGTTCGTCATCGACTCCATTCCGCCTGCGACAACAAAGGAAGACTCGCCAAGGCGAATGTGATTCGCTGCCTCGGCGATCGATGTCATACCGGACAGACAGACCTTGTTGATCGTCACAGCCGGGACCGACATGGGTATCCCGCCCTTCACAGCGGCCTGGCGTGCGGTGATCTGACCCTGACCTGCCTGAAGTACGTGGCCGAAGATGACCTCATCGACCTTTGTCGGTTCGAGGTTCGAACGCTGCAGAGCTTCGGCGATGGCGATGCCGCCGAGGTCCATTGCTGATAGCGGTGAATAGGAACCGTTGAAACGACCGATCGGTGTTCGTGCGATCGAACAGATGACGGGATTCATTGCCGTCCTTTCATCGTCGCGACACCCGAATGCTACAGGCAGGCCTGCTGGTGGGGGGCAAGATGATCAGCGAGAGGGGTCGGATGAGAGTCTCTCTGGCTGTTTGTCGTACTCCTCGGGTGGCACCGGTGCCATGTGGTCGAGCGGTCGACCCGCCTGTACCCACTGGCTCTTGTGGATCGGGTGGGGTCTGACCGCAGCTGCGGCGAGTTCGTCCGCGCCGATTCGTGCAACAACTGCTGCGATCGCGGCAGCCTCCTCGGCGCCGGCACCGCCTCTGATCTCGATGTTGTCAACCATCGTGCACCTCTACGAGTTCGATCAAGGTCCCATTGTGGTCCCGCGGATGGACGAATGCGATTCGATGACCCCCGCCACCACGACGGGGTACTTCGTCGATCAGGCTGACTCCTTGTTCCCTGAGATGAGCGACTGCTGTATCGATATCGGTGACCGCGAACGCGATGTGATGGAGACCTTCACCATGTTTGGCAAGGAACCTGCCGACCGGTGTATCGGGATGCAGCGGCTCGAGAAGCTGAATGTGTGAGCCGCCGAGCGCGATCATCGCTTCACGGACGCCCTGGTCATCGATCGTTTCGATGGAGATCGGGCGGATCTTGAAGTTCGTGGCGTAGTACTCGAGCGTACGGTCGAGATCGGACACCGCTATCGCGGTGTGGTGGATGTTGTATGGCAGCACCTGGTGAACGCTACCGCGTCACACGTGTGCGTGTGTAATTGGCTGCTCGTCTGCATCCGAGTCCCCATGGTCAGATCCCGAGATCTGGACCGTGAAACAGAACTTGGAGCCGACAGGGAAGCGGTTCTCGTACCAGAGGTCACCACCCATCGCCCTGGCGAGGGTTCGTGCGATCGGGAGACCCAACCCAACGCCTTGCTGGATCCGTGCGTCTCCGGTCGATAGTTGTTCGAAGTGCTTGAAGATCCGTTCCTGGTCCTCGCTCCCGATACCGCGACCGTTGTCCGATACCGAAACCTTGTAGAGACCCGGAGATGCGAGTTCCCCCTCTATGAGCACCTGGTCGCCACCGTACTTCCTGGCGTTCTCGAGAAGATTTCGCATGATCTGGCGTACACGTGTTCTGTCAGCTCTCACGATCACATTGGCGGGGATTGAGACGCTGTAGTCCAGATCGTTGAAGACCACATTCGCTACGCCATGTGCTTCTACGGTGAGATCGAGGTCCTCGGGGTGGAGACGCAGTTGGCCTGCCTCAAGCCTCGGTATGACGAGAATGTCCTCGACGAGGTTCGACAGGTGTTCCGTTTCGTGGAACATGATCTTGAGGAATTCGTCGACCTCACTTGGGGGGAGATTCGTCCATGATTCGACCAGTGTCTCAGTGAAGCCAGTGATCCCGGTCAATGGCGTCCGCAGTTCGTGGCTGACCATCGATACGAATTCGTTCTTGAGTTGAACTGCTCGCCGTTCTTGAGCGAGAGCTTCCTCCTGCCGATCCTGTGCGGCGAGGATGACGAGAACCGATTGGAACAGTATTCCGACGACAACAGCGATCACAGCCACGATCGTGATCCGGTCCGCGGTCACTGCCACGCCCGACTCATCGATGATCCCAAGATACGGTAGTGATTCGAAGTTGCTGATCGCGGTGATAGCGATGGACCAGATGACCGTGTACAGCAGGACGAGTCCAGCGTGAACGAATGGAAGAAGGAGGGCAGAAATGACGAACACGGAGAGGATCATCACCGCGTGAATCGCGGGCGCGGGGCCACGCAGGTACATGGCTACACCGATCACCGTGGCGTCGATCATCACAGGTACAAGTGGTGACGAACCCCGATTGATCCGGATGGCGGAGTCAACGGCGATCGCAAGCGCAGGGATCGCGATGAAGAGGAGTTCAGTCTCGCCCCCGGTCGCAACGAACACTGATACCCCAACGAGGACCAGGAGTGATCCAAGACCGCGTACCGCGTTGTATTGAAGTCGCAGATCCTCGTATGCGATTGGTGCCCGCGTGGGCAGTGACATCATGTGCGCACCTCAGCCGTTGTATCGGCGCACAAAAGGGACCGATAAAGGACTATCGCCGAATCAGGGACGAGATCTGATCGAAGGCCTCAGGAGGGATACGCAGGTCTCCGGTACCCGTGCCGATGCGAAAAGTTCGCTGCGTCATTCCGTGATAGTCGGACCCTCCCGTAGCGATCAGCCCGAGCTGATGAGCGAGGCCCTCCAGGTGGTGACGAAGATCAGCGTCGTGCATCGGGTGGTGCGCTTCGATACCGCCGAGACCCTTGGAAGCAAGCTCCTTCAGCATCTCCACGAAAGGATCACTCCGAAGGTTCACCGTCTTCGGATGAGCGATGACGCTCACACCGCCGCTCTCGGTGGCCAGTTCTATCGCCTCGATGGCTGAGAGATGGATCCTCGGGAAGTAGGCGACACCGCCATCGTGGAGAAGATCAGCGAACGCCTCGTCTCTACTTGCGATGTATCCCCCTTCGACCAGCGCATCTGCGATGTGAGGTCGGCCGACGGATGGTCCGTGTGCGTGGCGAAGAACGTCATCCATGGTGATCTCGTATCCGAGATCGACGAGCGCGGCAACGATCTTGTGGTTCCTGGCGGTGCGACCGGATCTGAGATGCTCGAGCTTGTCCTGAATCGGCCCGGTCCCCGGTTCGATGCCGTAGACCAGCATATGGATCTTGGTTCCACGGTGATTGACGGAAAGCTCGACTCCTGGGATGAGCCCGAGCCCCATCTTGTCCGCTGCAGCCTTTGCCTCGGGCATGCCAGCAAGCGTGTCGTGGTCAGTGAGAGCGATAGCGTCGAGGCCGAGTTCGGCCGCCATCGTGACGATCATCGCGGGGCTGTCCACACCATCCGATGCTGTGGAATGGAGATGGAGATCTGTGCGCACAGCGAGATCAGTGCCGGATCAGCCAGCGATGAAGCGCAGGATCACGATGGATGCAATGAACAACAGGGCGTACGACCCGTACCTCTTGACCTGGTTCAATCGATGTTTTCGTTTGTCGGACTTTGCCTGTTCCGCCTGTTTGGCTTCACGGTTGGCCCGTTGACGTGCTCTCTTGTCGGTTGCCATACAACAAGATTACCCGGATACGGTTACCGACTCTATGAAGAGTGACTCGACAGGTGTCGAGGGCTCCCTGTCTGGGCTGGTTGGGCCGCGGCCGAGAGGGATCTGTTGGATGAGGTCGAGTGTGTCGAAACCCTCCGTCACCTCCCCGAAGATCGAGAAGGTCGGGGGTAGCCACAGCGAGTCCTCAAAGAGGATGAAGAACTGGCTACCCGTTGTCCCTGGTCCGGCGTTCGCCATTGCCACGACGCCACGTCGGTAGTCGCTCTCGTCCGGGTACTCGTCGGGAACGCTGTAGCCCGGACCTCCAAGACCCGTGGCGGTCGGGTCACCTGCTTGCATCATGAAACCGGGAACGACGCGGTGCGAAACCGAGCCGTCGAAGTAGCCGGACTCGGCCAGGAAGACGAACGAATTGACCGTTTCGGGTGCAACCTGGGGGTCAAGGAGGATCTCGATCTCGCCACATGATGTTGTGAGGGTCACGGTGGTTGGTGCTGCGATTCCGGCATCGTCAGGTGCCTCGTACTGCATCTCGACTACAGGTGCCGGCTGTTGAGCACCGCACGCTGTTGGCTGAAGGAGAAAACCTGCGTAGTCCGAGGGAACCGTCCCAGGTGGAACGGTCGATGTGGTCGCCGAGGTGGTTGTCGACCCTGTCGCCGCATCGGCCGCCATTTCACTGTCGGTCGAAGTGGAGCATGCAGCAGCGACGAGTGCGAGCGTGATGATCATGAGGGGGAGTTTTCCAGTGCGCATTGCGCGATGGTATTGGTCGAAGGTGTATACACCTACACTCCCGCGTCGATGGCACTCGTGGTTCACAAATACGGCGGTACGTCGGTTGCTGACGCCGCGCGGATTCGCAATGTTGCATCTCGAATCGTCGAGGTTCACAAGGGCGGCGACGGCGTAGTCGCTGTTGTGAGCGCGATGGGTAGACGAACCGATGAGCTGCTCGCCCTCGCCCAGGACGTTTCGGATCGGTCACATCCCAGGGAGCTCGACATGTTGCTCACGGCCGGGGAGCGCGTCACGATGGCCCTTGTAGCGATGGCAATCGAGGATCTCGGTGTGCCCGCTACGAGCTTCACGGGCTCTCAAGCGGGGATTCTGACAACGGGACGCCACGGCCAGGCCGAGATCCTGGAGATCCGCGCAGGACGTGTCCGGGATGGCCTGGATCAAGGCAAGGTGGTCATCATCGCGGGTTTCCAGGGTGTTGATCCCAACTCTCGCGACGTGACGACTCTCGGTCGCGGAGGTTCTGATGCAACAGCGGTCGCCCTCGCTGCGGCATTGGGCGCCGATCGATGTGAGATCTTCACCGATGTCGATGGGGTGTACACGGCTGATCCGCGTGTCGTTGCGAGTGCGACGAAACTCGATGAGGTTACGTACGAGGAGATGTTGGAGCTTGCGTCGGCCGGAGCAGGTGTACTCATGCCGCGCTCTGTCGAGTTCGGTCGCCGGTTCACTATTCCGATCCACGTCAGATCGTCCTTTCACAAGGGCGAAGGAACATGGGTCAAGGAGGAAACGATGGAAGAGGCAGTTGTTCGCGGAATCGCCCAGAATTCCGATGAGTCCAAGGTGACGGTGTACCAGGTACCAGATACACCCGGTGTCGCCGCATCACTGTTCGAACCTCTCGCCGCGGCCGGAGTGAACGTCGACATGATCGTGCAGAATGTATCCCATGATGGGACGACCGATATCAGCTTCACCGTTCCGAGTGTGAGCATCGCAACAGCGCGAGATATCGCTCGTGGCGTTGCGGCGTCGGTCGAAGCCGGGGGTGTGTCGATCGATGAGAGCATTGCAAAGGTGAGCGTCGTCGGTATCGGTATGAAGACTGAGTCCGGTATTGCCGCGCGGATGTTTCGACTGCTTTCCGACCAGGGCATCAATATCCAGATGATCTCGACATCGCCGATCAGGATCTCGTGCGTCATAGCGGGCGATAGAGTGGATGAAGCGGTCCGGACGCTCCACTCGGGGCTCGGACTCGATGGTGAGGATCCTCAATGAAGACGTATGCCCAACCCAGGATTGCCATCGTTGGAGCGACCGGTGCCGTCGGCGCAACGATGATCTCGATCCTCCAGGAACGCGGCGTCCCACTCGAAAACTTGAGACTCATGGCATCGAGCAGATCGCAGGGCCGTTCGATAAAGACGATGTGGGGTGACGTTATCGTCGAGGATCTTGCGACAGCTGACCCTGACGGGATAGACATAGCCCTGTTCTCGGCGGGTGGCGCTCGGTCCTTGGAGTTCGCCCCGCGGTTTGCAAAGGCTGGTGCAACAGTCATCGACAATTCGTCCGCATTCAGGATGCACGAAGACGTGCCCCTTGTCGTTGCGAACGTCAACAACGGTGCGATCGAGCAGCACAACGGCATCGTCGCGAACCCGAATTGCACCACGATGACGATATTGATGGCCGCAGGGCCTCTGCACAAAGCTGCCGGGCTCCGATCGATGATCGCTACGTCGTACCAGAGTGTCTCCGGCTCAGGGAAGACCGGTATCGATCAATTGAGCTCCGAAGTCGAACACTTTGGTGACAATCTCGATGGACTTGCTACCGGCCGCTGGCAGGACCCAGGTGGCGATCTCTACACGAGACCGATCGCTTACAACGTATTGCCGCTTGCGGGCTCCATCACGGAGCGCGGCTACACGGACGAGGAATGGAAGCTGGTCAATGAGACTCGAAAGATCCTTGACAGACCCGACATCGCCGTTGAGCCGACGTGTGTCAGGGTCCCCGTGATGGTCGGCCACGGCATCGCGGCGTCGATGTGGTTTGATCGCCTCGTCGATCTCGATGAGGCTGTTGCGGTTCTCGGCGGTGCCCCAGGTATCCAGTTGTGGGATGACACCAAAGTGCCAACCCCCCTCGATGCCGCCGGTATCGATGATGTTCTCGTCGGACGACTGCGCGAAACGATCGGTGCGCCCAACGGGCTCAATCTGTTCGCGATCGGTGACAACCTCCGCAAAGGCGCTGCGTTGAACGCTGTGGAGCTCGCCGAACTCCTCATCGCATGAGCCAGGTCGTCGTATCGATCGAGGAGTCGGTTGCGACCATCCGATTGAACGATCCAGGGTCGTTGAACGCGCTTAGCGCATCGATGGGAGCCGACTTCGACGCTGCGATGGATGGTGTGAGCGCGGACGAGTCCGTCAGGGCTCTCATCATCACGGGTACAGGTAGGGCATTCAGTGCCGGGGGCGATGTCCAGGCGTTCTACGACAATCGTGAGGACCCAACGGATGTGATGCGGGCGATTCTCGACGGGCTGCACGGGTCAGTCTCCAGGATTCTTGCTGCCCCGTTCCCGACTATCGCCGCCATCAACGGTGTGGTGGCGGGTGCCGGGATGGGTGTTGCGATGGCGACGGACCTCGCCGTTGCGGTTGATACGGCTGTGTTCACGATGGCGTACACGGGAATCGGCGTTTCCCCAGATGGGTCGAGCACCTTCTTTCTCCCGAGACTCGTTGGAACGAGAAGGGCGATGGAGATGATCCTCACGAATCGCAGGTTGTCTGCTGCCGAGGCTCTCGATCTCGGAATCGTGAACGCGGTGGCGGATGGAGATACCTTCGACGAGGAAGTTGCGAACCTCGCTCTCCGGTTGTCTCGAGGGCCCACCATTGCGTACGTTCGAGCGCGCGAGTTGGTACGTTCGTCTCTTGCTTCAGATCCGTTGTCACAGATGGACGCAGAGGCCGAGGCCATCATGAATGCTGCCAAGACAGATGACTTCTACGAAGGCGTGTCGGCCTTCATAGAGAAGCGACCCCCCACGTTCACCGGGACCTGAACACACAGCGCTCTCTGCGGCCGGTGGTCGGAACAACCAGAGCCCCTCCATGGGTATGGAGGGGCTGGTCGGGACGGTCGGATTTGAACCGACGACCTCATCGTCCCGAACGATGCGCGCTGCCAAGCTGCGCCACGTCCCGTCGGGAACCCGATTGTACATGCCGTGGCACCGAGTGAACACTCGACGGGTGAGGCGGAGGCCCGAACCGACTCAGGTGTACAGGTTGAAGTCCGCTGCTTCGACTCCGTCACCTGTCCATCGACTTGGATCGGGGCGACGGTTCCCGCACAAACGAACGAAGGTCTCAGTGTCTGTAGCGAGCCGACCGACGGGGTCGGTGTCGGCACCGAACTGCCGGAGCGTGCCATCAATACGGGTAACGATGGCACGCTTCTTCATTTCGGTTGATCGGTCGTGGAAGAGATCGACAGCGATTTCAACGCCAGCTGAGGTGTAGGCGTCCGACATGTCGAGCGCATCACGGATGTCGCCACCATGCAACCACTCGCCGCGAGCGATCCCGTCGAACCGACCAGGCGTTGTGTCGATGGTGTGGATAGCAGCCTCGTACCCAGAACTCAGATCGGTGATGAGGTCCGTCAGGGACCACGTGCTGCGGAGATCGACACCGCGTTGGTTCGCTTCAGGCGTGAAGTCGCCAGGATCCCCCATGCCGAGGTCGTGAAGCACGGCCGCGCAGTGGGCGATCACATCGCGCACGGACCACAGATCACAAACCGTTGGGCGGTTGAAATCCTGCGAGTCCAGGGATTCGAGGATCGGAACGATCTCGATCGATTCCGTCTGAAGCAATCTGGCTGCGTCTCTCATCGGTTCACGATACGCATGGAGGCGTCTCATCGTTGACGGCTCGATCCATCCCTTGCATCAGATCCTCTCTACCCGAACCCTGTCGACTCGCTGTCTGTCCATGGTGAGTACCGTAAAACGAAACCCCTCGTGCTCGATGCTGTCGCTTTCCTCAGGTACCTTGCCGAACAAGGACATGATGTAGCCACCTACGGTAGAGAATGGTCCTTCCTCGAGTTGAGAATCGATCGTCTCGCTGAGATCATCGATATCAAGTCTCCCGTCGACCAGCCAGAGTCCAGCCGAGATCAGAACGACGGACGGAACACCTGGATCGTATTCGTCCTGGAGTTCTCCAACGAGTTCAGCGACAAGGTCCTTGATCGTGACGATGCCCTCGACACCCCCGTGCTCGTCCACTACGACTGCCATGCCATAGCGATTTGCACGCATCTGCTCGATCGTGTCGAGCACGGACATCGTCTCTGGCACATAGTTCGGTGGGCGGATCAGCGATCCGAGATCGAGTCCCTCCGCGGGGTCGCGGTGTTGGAGAAGATCCTTGACGTGGACGATGCCGGTGAGTTCATCGAGCCCACCGGAGGAAACGGGAAATCGGCTGTGACCTGTGGTGCTTACAGCTTCGCGTATCGCTTCGGCAGACAGAGGCAGAGGCAAGGTGTCGATCTCCAATCGGGGTGTCATGACGTCTCGTACAGATCTATCGCCAAGGGTGAAGAGTGCATCGATGATCTCGCGTTCTGCTTCCTCGATGTGTCCACCCCTGTGGCCCAGGTCGGCAAGCGCCATGATGTCTTCCTCGGTCACGGCGTCACCAACATCGTCCGTATGGATGCGAAGGACAGAGAGCAGCACCTTGGTGATCGCCGAGAAGAATGACGCAACGGGAGCGAGCACGATCGAGAGATTCCAGATCGTGCCCGCGACGCGAAGCGAGAAGGCTTCAGGGTGTCTGGTTGCGATGGTCTTGGGTGTGATCTCGCCGAATACGAGCAAGACAGAAGTCATGACCCCCGTAGCGACCCAGGGTCCCCAGGTTGCGCCGATCAGTGAGACGAACAGGATGGTTGCCACGGATGCGGAGAGAACGTTCACCGCGTTGTTGGCCACGAGAAGCGTGGACAACATACGTTCCGGCTGTGAGACGAGTTGCTCGAGCTTTGGCCCACGAGGGTCATCAACGGCCAACCGATGGACACGTTCTCGTGAGATGCCTATCAGTGCTGTCTCAGAACCTGAGAAGAAGCCGGAGGCGAGCGTGCAGGCAGCGAGCACACCAAGGTAGATCAACGTTTGTGTGCTCATTGCCTGGTGTTCGGTCTTCCACTTTCGTGGCCCGAGTCAGAGATCACGCAGGTAGTCCCGATTCGACTGTTCGTCTCAGATCCGATGATGCAGCCGTCTTCACAACCCAGTTGGCAGCACCAGACCGCCGAGCGAGAAACACATCGGCTTCGCGGTCGAGAAGGACCGTCACGGGGATACGGTGATCGGCTGTACCCGCGTTGCGCACCGCGTGCACGAGTGCCATCCCGCCCATGGAGCCGATACGGATGTCGACGACGACGGCGTCGACGCCTTCCTCATATGCGACTTCGGCTGCGACTTCGGGATCGCGCTCATCGATGACGTTCGTATCAGGGTGCGAGAGTGCCGCGTGAACCGAATCGATGACCCTGTCACTGTCGGCAACGAGAAGAATCGTGCTCATGGGGTAAGAATAGACGAAGGCAGAGGACAGACGGCAGACAGCAGATGCCAGACAGCAGACGGCAGAAGCCATCAGCCATCAGCCTTCAGGCAGCGGAAGAAGCCCTCAGCCGTCAGCTGCGGAACCCGGAGAACAAACTCCGCTCTCGCCGACCTCCTCTGCTGTCTGTGAGCTGTTGGCTCTCAGCCGTGTTCTTCTGAAGGCTGACGGCTGACAGCGCTCTTCTGCTTCTGTTGTCTGCTGTCTGTTGTCTGTCGTCTGACAGCTGTCGTCTGTTCCTCCTCTACCCTCACCGGATGCGTTTGTCCCGGTTCGTCTCCGTCTTCCTCGTCGTGATCGGTGTGGTCATGGTCGGTACGGCCTTCGCTCAATCCGGGGAGGACCCGATCGTTGTGATCGAGGTTGGCGACCCACTCGACCAGCGAACGATTGACTATGTGATCGCTGCGATCGAGGGCGAGGTTGCTCACGCGTACATCCTCAAGATCGATAGCCCTGGTGTGTCCTCAGGCGATCTGACACCTCTGTTCTCGGCCGTCGTGAACGCTTCTGCTCCTGTGATCTCGTGGGTTGGACCGAATCCAGCCGTGGCGTACGGCGGCTCTGCCTATCTCGTCAACCAAACTGATGTTCGCACCGCCGCCCCCGGTGCGTCGATTGGGTACCTCGATCCGGCGGTGCACAAGGGTTACGACGATCCGCCGTCGGTTCGGCCTGGCGACGAACCTGACCGGTTCGCCGTCATCGAGGACGAACTGGTCTCTACTACGCGCACGGTGTCACCGGACGATCCGACGATCTACGGGTTCGTTGACAGGCTTGAACCGGCGCTAGGACAGCTGATCATCTCCCTCGATGGTGAGACGGTCGTTCGGGGTGACATGGTATTCGAGCTTTCGACGGCCTCGACGCAAACGATCGATGGTGTCGATGTACCTGTGGCCACCCGGTCCGTGAAGTTCGTCAAGGCTGGCCTTCTCGATCGCTTCCTACGCCTGGGGGCGAGACCCGAAACTGCCTTCCTGTTTCTGCTGTTCGGGATAGCGTTTGCTGTGTTCGAGTTCTACGCAGCCGGCGGAGGGCTCATGGCCTTCGTTGCCTCGTTGTCGTTCATGCTCGCTGGTTATGGATTGTCCACACTGCCGATCTGGTGGCCGGCGATCGCTGCGCTCGTCGTTGGAATCGGACTGCTCATATGGGGTTTCGTGCAGAACCGCGTGGACTGGAGGGCGGTTCTCGGGACGCTGCTGCTGATCATTGCAGGCCTGACGTTCTCGACGACGCGTCCTCAGTACCCCCCAAGTTGGTGGATGGTCGTGCTCTCAGTCGCCGGCAGCGTCACCTTCATGTGGTACTCGATGACAACGGTCGTTCGCGGTCGATTCGCCACACCGACCGTTGGGCGTGAAAATCTTCTTGGCCAAAGGTGCCTTGCCGTCACTGAGCTTGATCCGCTAGGAGTAGTGATGGTTGACGGAGCACGATGGAGAGCGACGGCTGATCGGGGCGTTGTGATCACGGCAGGTGTCCCGGTTGAGATCGTCGGTGTGACGGGTCTCTTGCTCGAGGTCGACCCCATAATCGCACCGAACCCACGCTGAGTGGTCGACGACGGAAGTGCAAGGTCGCGAAGAATGTTCGCGAAATCCGGAGATTTCCCTTGCGGCTTTGCGGTCATGATGACTATTTTCGATCTGGTGTGCGGCGATGCTGGGCTGCACTGAGCAATCGACCCCTGACGTAGGAAGTGACCCGCCATGTCCACAGATCGTTCTTGGCAGCCGACGGCGCTGTGCAGCGGAAACCATTCACACCTCTTTTTCCCACCGAGCACACAGGAACGCAAGGACGAACGAGAACGGAGAGAGATACGGGCGAAAGCCGTATGTCAGATCTGTCCGGTGCAGGGCGACTGCCGTGCATACGCCATGTCGATCATGGAGCCGTACGGGATCTGGGGTGGTCTTACAGAGACCGAACGCAGACACGCTCTCACGAAGGTTTCCGCCTAGCGACCCTTCCGTCACCTTCACGCCGGGTCACGCCAGATCGGTCGAGCCATTCGAGCGTCGGTATCGCCTGTCGACGAGTCATACCAAAGTGCTCCTTGAAGGCTGAAACGCTGAAGCCATCGGGCAGGTCTCGGACATCCGCGGTGATCGACTTCAGCTGCGTGTATGTGAATGCGAGGTCGTCGTCGATCTGGACGAGATCACCCTGTCGTAGAAGTGCGTGGAGGAGCTCCTCTGGGAGTTTGAGTGCACTCATCCGGGGCACATCGAATGTTTCTTCGAGGAGGGCGCGGACCGGGATCCATCTGGCTTGCTGATCTGGCGTGAGGCTGTTCGAGAACCCTTTGAGGTGTACTGCACCTTCGGTAGAGTCGAATCGGTCACTTTCGATGACAACAGCGTCCGTGATGGCATCGTCGAGCTGGAGTCTCGTTGCGAGCTCGGCGCTGTGTATGCCGGGTCTGAGCGGGTACTCGGTGTGATAGCCGCTGACGATCTCCTCGACATCAGTCTCGATTCGAAGGACGCTTGCCGCAGAAACGAGATTCGCTCCTGCCACAAGAGCCGCTGACGGTCTTCCACCACCGGTCTCCAGCACAACGGTTGCCGCGTTGGTGATGCCTCGCATGTCGACCAGAGCGTCCGCCATCACATCAGGCGAGGCATCGAGAACCGCCTCCATCCGGAGTACATCACCTGATGTCGCAACGGTACCCGCACCAGGGTCGAGCACCCTGCCCCCACCGACGACCGAACGTCGACCACTGTCTCGCAGAATGAACCTGTCGCCGACGGCCGCGGGAATGGGCTCAGCGGTTGCGACGATGTAGCCATCCGTTTCTGGGACACGTCGGATAGTTGCAGACGTGTCGGCGGTACCGATATGGATGTGAAAACCACCCCGTTTGGGAACTTCGGCGAAGATGCGCGCAGGACGTATCCATCCGAGAAACCGACTCGTCGTTGCTGCCGATCCGGGTGTGACAAGCAGATGGCCTCTTTCGATATCTGTTGCACTCCCTGCCACGAGGTTGATAGCCGCCCGGTCACCCCTGCCGACCCTCAGGACTGATGTGTCATGCCGGTGGATTCCCCTCACGCGAGTTGTGAGACCCACGGGTAGGACCTCCACGGAGTCGTCGACGCTGAGCGAGCCCCCGGCGATCGAGCCAGTTACAACCAGACCCGCCCCTCGGATGGTGAAGGATCGATCGATCCACATGCGAAACGGTCCCTCATCGGGAGGTGACGTCGTGAGGCGAGCGCCGATCTCGCTTCTTAGCTGATCCAACCCACGACCGGACGTCGCCGAAACCGGGACTATGGGCCACGTTTCCAGAGGTGTTCCCTCGATTTCCTCCAGTATCTCAAGTGTCGCGAGCTCTACCGTATCGGCATCGACGAGGTCGGTTCGGGTAAGTGCAATGACACCGTTTCGGGTTTCGAGAAGGCCAAGGACCGCAGCATGCTCCTCGGTTTGGGGCATCCACCCGCTATCGGCAGCGATCACGAGGAGTGCGCAATCGACCGCACCCACACCGGCGAGCATGTTCTTGATGAACCGCTCGTGACCGGGTACGTCGACAAAACCGACTGCTTGGCCATCGATATCTGTCCACGCGAAGCCGAGATCGATGGTCAGACCGCGCTGCTTTTCTTCGGCCCAACGATCCGGATCCCTTCCCGTAAGTGCTTCCACGAGGGTCGATTTCCCATGGTCGACGTGACCGGCCGTTGCAACGATCGGCATGTCAACCAGCGATGTCGATCAGGGCCTGTCTGACGACATGATCCTGGTGGGGGAGGACACTTCTGAGATCGAGAAACACGGCGTTCTCTCGCCGCGTACCGATAACGGGTATGTGTGCATTGGCGAGTGCTAGCCATGTGGCGTCAGCACCACCAGGTATGCGGATGACTCGCGACGGAATTGTTGCACCGGGAACGGACCCGGCACCGGGAACGGATTCGCCGTCGACGATGTCGATATCCATCGCAAGATCGGAGATGACGGTCGCACAGCGCTCAGCGATCTCATCGATAGTGGCACGCGCCATCGCCCAAAAGGGGATGTCGTTGACCCGATTGTCAGCGTACATCTCGAACGTATCTGAAACAGCAGCGATTGCAGAGCCATCCAGTCGGACGGCACGGGCAATCGGATGCCTCTTTGCACGGTCGACCGCGTCGGATCGTCCGACGAGTACACCACACTGCGGGCCGCCAAGCAGTTTGTCTCCTGAGAACAACACGAGATCGGCGCCAGCTTCGACGACCTGGATCACGCCAGGTTCATCTGCCAGCCACGACCTGTCGCTCGAGCCAAGCCACGGAACGGTTTCGTCTATCAAACCGCTGCCCACGTCAGCGATAAACGGGACCCCGGCCTCTCGAGCGACACGGGCGAGTTCACCGTAGCTTGCCTCCTGCTGGAAGCCGTCGATGCGGTAGTTCGATGGGTGGACCTTGAGGATCGCATCGACGGTCGAGGCGACCGCTTCGTAGTCCGAAGCTCTCGTTCGGTTCGTCGTACCTACCTCGACAAGTTTCGCACCGCTCGCTGACATCAGATCCGGCAGCCGAAACGATCCACCGATCTCGATCAGTTCCCCTCTGCTCACCGCGACCCGTCCACCTGTTCCGGCCACACTTGCGAGGGCAAGAAGCAGCGCACCGGCGTTGTTGTTCACAGCGAACCCTGCCTCCGCGTGAGTCACGAGAGGGAGAAGTGTTGCGATGTAGTCGTGCCGCTTCGATCGACGTCCGGTTCGAATATCGATCTCAACGTTGCTCGCCGATGCCTGGATCTCGGACGATCGCTCGGTTGTGGAGGATGCGAGGGGTGCTCGTCCAAGATTGGTGTGGAGAAGCACCCCGGTGGCATTAACAACGGATCGTGGTCTACTCGCCGTGATGTCCTCAAGGTGGGTTCGTGCAGCTGCTTCTGGATCAACGTCGCGACCGGACAAAAGACCAGTGCGTGCATCATCCACGGCTGCTCGACATGCCAGGGTCACGATGGGCGCCGGAAGATCGAACTCATTGCACAGCTGTGTGCTGAGTACATCGATCGATGGAAGATCGCTGAGCTGCATATGGACATGAGCGTACCGCGCGACGAGCCAGTTCGAACAGACACCCATCTCCCGTATCTGTCAGGTCGGGATAGGCTGCCACGATGACATCGACGAAGCGCGCCGATTCCGCCAGACCCGTCCAAGCGGGACGCCGGTCGCGTCGGTACCGTCGGCACATCGGTGCTGCCGTTCTTGGCTCCGCCGTGTTCGTGTTGTTCTGGCTGAGCCGTTCTACTTGGTCGCCCGACATGCGGTTCTGGAAGGCAGCGGGTGATGCGGGCTTCGTTCTTCTGTGGACAGCCGTAGTCCTAGGTCCCCTTGCCGCCTTGTGGAAACCAGCGCGTAAATTCCTCCCGTGGAGAAGACAGCTTGGAATCTGGTTCGCCATAGCTGCTTCTCTGCACGCGGTCCTCATTCTCAATGGTTGGGCGCGGTGGAGTGTGTCGCGGTTCTTTGGCTATGAATTCATTCCGCAACTCGAGCGTGAAGCACGCTGGGAGCCTGGGTTCGGCTTAGCGAACCTTCTTGGGCTGTCAGCTCTTGCGGTTGGATTGATGCTGGCCGCGACCTCATCGGACCGGGCGATACGTGCGCTGCGAGCGCCAGCGTGGAAGTTCCTTCACACGGGAGCCTATTTTGTGTTCTACGTTGGCTCGCTCCATACGTTGTACTTTCTGTTCATCCACTTCACTCTGTCGTTTCACAAACAACCCCCACCGCCGGACTGGTTTCGGTTCTGGTTCCTTGGCATGGTTGCGACCGCAGCTGTTCTGCACGTAGCCGCGTTCACGACGACCGTGTTGAGATCGAGGACCAGCGCCACGGCCTGATCTGCGTGGTGGCGTCGGATCCGGCTCGTCTGTCGCTATGTCTCGGGGATACTCATCGAGCGTGCGGCCTACCCTTGGCTCATGCGCATCCGAACCTGGTTGTTCCTGGCTTTCGTCTTCGTTCCGATCGCGGAGATCGCTCTGTTCATATACGTTGGATCCGTGATAGGTATCGGTCCGACGCTGGTGATCGTTATAGCAACAGCCTTCGCTGGTTCATGGCTTGTCACAAGGCAGGGTCGACAAACGTGGGTGAGAATCCGCGATGAGATCGTCATGGGCCAACAGCCAACCGCTCAACTCGTTCACGGCGCGATGATCCTCGTCGCCGGCGCCCTCCTCCTTACCCCGGGGTTCCTGACCGACGTCGCAGGCTTCTTGCTGCTCGTTCCCGCTGTGCGAGAGGGGCTGCGCGGCTGGTTCGTTGCCAGGCTGGCGTCTCGATGGGTGGTCGTCAGGTGAGCGAACTCAGGAGGGCCTCTACCGTCTGTCTTGTTCGCGATCTCGATACTGTCGAGGTGCTGATGGTGCAGCGTCCGCACACGGCTCGTTTCATGCCTGGCGTTTGGGTGTTTCCTGGAGGCGTAGTGGACGATACGGATGCTCGTCCGCCGGCTGCTTTCGCACCTATCGATGATTCGTCTGATTGGAAGGTTGCCGCTGCTCGCGAGTTGATGGAAGAGACAGGGATCTGGCTCACGAGCACAGGAACGCACACGCTACCGATCGTGTCGCATGTATTTGATGCTGTTGCGGAGTCCAGCCATCGGATCGATCTTGATCAGTTGATCTACTTCTCGAACTGGATCACCCCATCGGTATTCCCTATCAGGTTCGACACGAGGTTCTACTTTGCGGTCAGTACCGTCGGAGAGGCTGCTGCCTTCAATCCCGACGAACTCATCGGTGCGACATGGGTTTCCCCAATCGATGCCCTCCAGCGCGAGGACGCGGACGATTGGGCGATAGCTTTCCCCACACGCCGCGTCCTCGAACTGCTTGCATCAGAGCCATCGGCCGCAGGGCTAGCCGATCGGCTCACGTCGATGGACATCGTTCCGCCCATCCAACCACGCCTCCTTGTGGGCGCCGAAGAAGCACGGATCGTTCTGCCTGATGACCCTGATTTCGCTGCAGCGGGTGCCCAGCAGGATGACCCAACGATCCTCGAGCGACTTGCCGATGTCGTTGCTTCGGGGGCGCGTGTTCCCGTCGAGTTCAAGAAACGCACATGATCCAGCGTCTTCTCGCTCCCAATCCGAGCATGTACACAGGTCCCGGAACGAACACCTATGTACTCGTAAGCAACGGTGAGGCTCTCGTTCTCGACCCGGGTCCGATCATCGATGAGCACACCCTGGAGATCATCTCTGCACTCAAGGGCATCGACCCTGTTGGTGTTGTTGTTACCCACACACATCCGGATCATGCACCTATGGCGAACCCGCTTGGTTCGCGTCTCGGTGTCCCGGTGTACGGCTACGAGAGGGGTCCACAGTTCGTCCCCGACGTCATGGTGGGTGATGGCGGATCGATCGACTTCGGATCCCTGTCGCTTAGCGCGATCCACACTCCAGGACATACGCCGGATCATCTGTGTTTTCTCCTCGGTGACACGCTGTTCACCGGGGACCACATCATGGAAGGCTCGACGGTCATCATCGAGGATGCGGCAGACTATCTCGACAGTCTGTATCTGGTGCGTGACCTCCATGTTCGAACGCTCGAACCGGGACACGGTGATTCGATGGACAACGCTGCGATGGTCATCACGAGCTACATCGATCACAGGCTTGAGCGTGAGCGCCAGATCATCGATGCGGTACGCGGCGGCGCCCGGTCGATCGGCACGATCGTCGATGTGGTGTACGAAGGTTTGCCCATCGGGTTGCGACACGCAGCCGTCCATCAGGTGGGTGTGCAGCTACACAAGCTCGTGGAGGACGGTCTGGTCCGGGTAGACGGCGAGGCATACGTCATTCGTCATCCGTATGACGTATGACGTATGACGTATGACGTTTTGCGAAGTACGTAGAGAACGCGCGGATAGGTGAGGCTGGTGCCACAAGAGATAGTGCTGCGGAGCCTTGTATCACGTAGTACGTAGCACGAAGTACGAACGGCAGGGACGCGTGAACCGGCGGAACCATATGCAGCCCCCGATCAGTCAGCGGTCGTTGATCTTCGCAACACGGAGTGTCGGGAATCACTCCCCACTTCTTGTTGCACGTTCCCTCTGAGTCGTTCTACGTACTTCGAGGCGCGCTGAATGGTGCAGCAACTGTGCGATTGGCTGATTCTCTAGGAAAGGCGCTCGCCGACGGGTGTCGGAAATCCGATGCTCAGCATCTTCTGGACAACGTTGATGTCGTGATCACCTATCTCGTGCTCTGCGAGAGGGCGGGCGCAGATGATGCAGGTGATCGCCCCTGAGCCGCGGTCGGAGTCGCCCGATTGCCTCGAACAGGTCGCAGTGTTCTCGTGAACGTGGTGGAGTGGCTGCATAGTCTTTCCCTCGTGTGTCTCAATCCCATCGGCATGCCCGAAATGAGCTTGAACGAAGCGTGCCGAAAATGGGTCGGACGAACTACTCATGTGACGGAGGGACTCAGTTCGAGACGACCGGGATTTCATCGAGGAGCGCACCGAGGCGTCCGACACAGTTGTCAAGGGCGAGTGGCGGAAGAACCTCTGTGATCCGCTCGGCTACCGCCGTGATCGCCACTGCTGCGGCAGACCCCGGGTGTTCGATGATGATCGGATGCCCTCGATCGCCACCTGAGGCGACAAGCGGATCGATCGGAACAGAACCAAGCAGCGGTACACCAAGATCGTCTGCAAGCGTTTCGCCTCCCCCCGAGCCGAAGATGTCATAGTGCTCTCCAGACTCAGTTGTGAATCCTGCCATATTCTCCACTACACCGACGATTGGCATGTGCGAACGTTTGGCCATGTCTGCGACTCGTGCAGCGACCTTCTGTGCAGCGACCTGAGGCGTCGTGACCACCACAATCTCAGCCTGGGGGAGCAGCCTGGCGAGCGCCATCTGCACATCGCCAGTCCCTGGGGGCATGTCGATGACGAGGTAGCCAAGATCGTTTGGCCATGCGACATCTTTCAGGAATTGCTCGACAGCCTTGGTCAGCATCAGTCCTCGCCACATGAGTGCTGTGTCCTCATCGTCGAGAAGAAGTCCCGTGGAGACGAGGTGAATACCGTGGGCAACCGTAGGCACAATCTTTCTATCCTCATTTGCCTCGAGCCTGTCCTCACCAGCGCCGAGGATTCGTGGTGCTGAGAATCCCCAGATATCGGCGTCCATCAAGCCAACGGAGTGTCCCTGGTCGGCGATCGCAAGCGCGATGTTTGCTGAGAGCGAGGACTTGCCGACGCCGCCCTTCCCACTGCTGACAGCGATCACCCTTGTGGCTGGATTGACGGCGGTGGGCGTAGCGGTCTCGCGAGCTCGAAGTCGTGCACGTCCCATGAGTGTCGAGCGCTGCTCCTGAGACATCACGGACGTCACGATATGGACGACCTCGATCCCTGGCACTGCAGTAACCCGGCGGATGATGTCTGACTCGATCTGCCCACGCATCGGACAGCTTGCGATAGTGAGAGCAAGTCCGATCGTTGCGATGGTGTCCGAGATCGAGATCTCACCGACCATTCCGAGATCGACGATGTCCGTATGGAGCTCCGGATCGATGACGTTCGCAAGGGCTGTTCGCACTGTTGCTTCTGTGACCATGGACCGATGGTATCTGCCGCGATTGCTGGTTTCGACGAATCCGTCGAAAGTGCGAGGGATTTCCCCTATCATGGTGGTTCCAAGCTACCGCGGATTCTGGAGACACGAATGACAGCACTCGAGTTCACAACCACCAAAGGTGTCGAACTGACATCGAGCGCTGCCGAAAAGGTCAAGGCGCTCATCGAAGCTGAGGGTGATGCCGATATGGCGCTACGGCTTGCGGTGAAGCGGTCGGGTTGTTCAGGCTACGCCTACGACATGTTCTTCGACTCAGCCATCGACGCCAGCGATATCGTCACCGAGACCGATGGTGTCAAGGTTGCGGTGGATGCAGCGAGCCTCGAGATGGTTTCGGGTGCCACCATCGATTTCAAAGACGATGGTCTGTCTGGTGCTGGGTTCGCTATCGAGAACCCGAACGCAACCGGTAGCTGTGGTTGTGGGAAGAGCTTCTCCTAACAACCCAGGCCGACGACCGTCGGGTGACATCGGGAACCTGCAAGAATCGTGAAGGTATTTCGCTCACGAAACGAGGTCCGATGATGCCAAAAACTATCCACTCCGCGCCGAGCGGTCCTGAACCCATGGGTCCGTACAGCATGATCACCGAAGCCAACGGCTTTGTGTTCTGTTCCGGCATGGTCGCGATCGACCCAGCGGCGGGAGCGGCAATCGACGGGGATGTCACTGCCCAGACACATCAGGTGATGAAGAATATCGGTGCCATTCTCGGTGACGTTGGGCTCGGGTACGACGACATCGTGAAGACGACGATTTTCCTTTCAGACATCGCTGACTTCCCTGCGGTGAACGAGGTATACGGAATCTACGTCGGTGATTCGAAACCGGCCCGCTCGACGTTCCAGGCGGGAGCACTTCCCGGTGGTTTCGATGTTGAGATCGAGTGCATTGCTGCTCGTTGATTCCAGTGTGGCTGTTGCCCTGCGATGATCCATGCATTCAGCACCTACCGAAGACGATGCCGGAGGTTGGCACCACATGAACCGCGAACACGTACTTGATGCCCTTGGAATCTCACCGGTCACGTCCGGTGCCTACGCGGGAGGTTGGAGATCTGGCGGGGGAGCGACCATCGAGTCGATCGATCCAACGACCGAACAGGCGATCGCGACGGTAAGACAAGCTGATCTTGCTGACTACGAGGCTGCAGTCATCGCATCTCAGAATGCCTTCGCCGAGTGGCGAATGGTCCCCGCGCCCGAGCGTGGGAGGTACGTACGATTGATCGGCGAAGCCCTTCGTTCCTACAAGGAGCCTCTTGGCGCTCTCGTTTCGATGGAGACAGGCAAGATTCGCGCTGAGGGCGAGGGCGAGGTTCAGGAGATGATCGACGTAGTCGATTTCGCTGTTGGGCTCTCGCGTCAGCTCTACGGCCTCACGATCGCATCGGAGCGGCCGCGTCACCGCATGTATGAGCAGTGGCAACCGCTCGGCCCGATCGGGATCATCTCAGCGTTCAACTTCCCGGTTGCCGTGTGGTCATGGAACGCCATGCTCGCCGCTGTTTGTGGTGACTCGATGATCTGGAAGCCATCACCGATCGCTCCCTTGAGTGCCGTAGCTGTGACCAACATCTGCCACGAGGTTATGGAGGGTTCGGGATTCGAAGGCGTTTTCAACCTCGCGATAGGCGACGTAGATCCTGTTGGTGAAGCGATGGTTGCGGACAAACGTCTTCCGCTTATCTCCGCCACAGGCTCCGTCAGAATGGGACAACAGGTTGGTACGGTTGTTGCGCAAAGGCTCGGTCGTTCCCTCCTCGAACTCGGAGGCAACAACGCGATCACCGTCATGGACGATGCAGATCTCGATCTTGTTGTTCGGGCGTCGTTGTTCTCCGCCGCCGGTACGACGGGTCAGCGATGTACATCGCTTCGCCGGCTGATCGTCCATACGGACATCATCGAGGCGCTTTCTGAGAAGCTCGCCACGGCCTATGGCCAAATCTCGATCGGTGATCCACTTGAGGTCGGAACGCTGATCGGACCCATGGTCAATCAACAGGCGGTCGACACCACGAAGGCGGCGCTCGAGATCGCTCTCGAACAGGGCGGCACACTTGTTGCTGGAGGCAACGCTTTGGAGGGCACCGGCTACTTCTTCGAGCCAACGCTCGTCCGTATTCCCGGAGAAGCGCCGATCGTGCAACAGGAGACCTTCGGTCCGATCATGTACCTGATCGAGGTCAACTCGATCGAGGAAGCGATCGCCGTCCAGAACGATGTGCCTCAGGGTCTGTCCTCAGCGATCTTCACCGATTCAGTTCGCAACTCGGAACTGTTCTTGTCGGCCGAAGGCTCGGACTGCGGTATCGCGAATGTCAACATCGGGACGTCGGGTGCCGAGATCGGTGGAGCCTTCGGTGGCGAGAAGGAAACCGGAGGGGGGCGCGAGTCTGGGTCCGACGCGTGGAAGGCCTATATGCGTCGCCAGACCGTCACCATCAACTGGTCGAAGGATCTTCCGCTTGCCCAGGGCATCGATTTCTCGTAGCGGATACCTGCAGCTCAGGTTGTTGGGTCGCTTCACCTGGCGTCAGTCGGTGAGAGCTCTCACGAGACTGGCCACGTCGCCGGCAGAGTTGTAGAGATGGAAGCCGACTCTGAGGCGCCCTGCACGGTATGCAACCCTGAGCCCGTCCAGGCGCGCCTGGGGGAAGTTCGGGTCCAGGTCGAGAGACACGATTGCCGAGTTCGACGATGGATAACCAAGTTGGGACAGCAATGAATTTGCCAACCCGATGTTGTGATCGTGGATCGCCTCCACACCGATGGAGCCAAGCAGGGCGAGTGCTGGTGCTGTGCCGACCCAGGCGAGCCACCCCGGCGACAGGTCGAAGCGTCGAGCATCCGCCGCGAGACGGAGTGGATCGCCGTAGATGCTCTCCCATGGATCCTCGCCCGCATACCAGCCTGCGTACAGTGGACGCATGCGGTCACGCAGCTCTGGTCGGATGGTGAGGAATGCCGTACCCCTCGGACTCAGTAGCCACTTATAAGTTCCTGCGACAACGAAATCGAAATCAGTCGCGTTGATCGGAAGCCACCCAGCTGCTTGAGTTGCATCCACCAACGTCAGGGTACCGCTGGTCCTTGCGGCCTGTCTGATCGACGGAAGGTCAGCGACTCGACCGTTGGATGACTGCACCGCGCTGAACGCCACAATGTCGACTCCCGGAACGATCGCTTCGGCCAATCGGTCGAGCGGGACTGACTTCACCTCGAGATCGAGATCATCGCGAACGAGGAAGGGAAAGATGACCGATGTGAATTCGCCCTCGGGGTAGAGAACGGTTGCACCAGGTCGAAGGGTCGTCGTGACGAGACCGACGAGCGCCGATACCTGACTACCGATAGCCACCCACTCCACCGGGACGGAAAGGAGCGACGCGAACGATCGCCGCGCGGCCGAGACGTCGTTGTCGAAGTCGGGAGGTTCGATGTGTCCCGACCGCCACGCGGCAATCGACGATTGAAGAGCATCCAGCGATCTGCGTGGAGGGATCCCGAGACTTGCTGTGTTGAAATAGTCCCTGCCTCCGGCGAACTCTGCACCGATGACGTTGTGATCCAGCATTGTGTCAGTATCACCGGAGTGACGTTGCTACGCAACGCCGCTCCGTCGTATCCTTGCTCCTGCGATGCGGCGGGAGATAGCTCAGTGGTTGGCAAGGTTCTTGGACAGACGGTCCGTTTCATACGGGAGAAGTGGCAGACGCTTGCGGGTGCTGCTCTGGCTATCGGTGCCCTCAGCGAACTGATCGGACTGTTGTCTCAGGTGCTGTACTTCGACAAACTCGACATCGATCCGTTGGATCAGGCCGCGGATGGAGCGGCACGAGTAGATGGGGGTCTTTTCCTCTGGACCATGGTGAGCGTGCTCCTCGGTGTTGTTATCACCGCGGTGATGTTGAACCTGGTGGCTGAAGCAGATCGATCCGGATCCCCCGATATCAACATCGCCGTTTCCACCACGTTCGCCAGGTTCTTTCCCCTTGTGGGTCTCATGGTGGTGTCAGGGGTGGCTATGACAGTCGGTTTCATCCTTCTTTTCATTCCGGGTATCTGGATTGCGGTGAGCCTTGTCCCATCCATGGCGATCTTCTTTCTCGAGAGAAGAGGCCCGCTGGCATCGTTCAAGGAATCGGTTCGACTCGTTCGTGGATCGTGGTGGTCCGTGTTTGGCATCATCGTCACCGTTGCACTTTTCAATCTGGTTGTCGGAACCCTTCGATTCGCACCAGGTGCTGTCGGATTCCTGCTCGGTGTGGTCGTGTCTGCGATCACCGTGGTCGTGCAAGCAGCGGTCGTGTATTACGTATTCGTAGAGCTTCGTGGCGAATCCACGATCGATGACGTGAGAACTACCTAAGAATTTCTGGAACCTTACGGAACCTTCTGACCGTCGCATGGTCGAGGGAACGAGAGGAGATCCTGATGAGACGGATCACAATCGCTATGGTTGCAACGTTTGCGATCGTGGTAGCGGCGTGTACAGCAGGTGCACCGGTGGGGACGGATACGCGCAATACGGGGGGCTTCGGGTCGACGGGTGCAGGGGTTTTTGCCGCTGGTGTTGTTCAGCCGTTCTCGTCGTGTAGCGAGTTCCTCGACTATGCGAAGGACCATGCGATCGAGCGTGTTGGCCCATACGGTCTTGATGGATATGGGTTCTCCAAACGGTACGCGACCGACGATCTTGTGTTCAGCGAAGTGTCTGCCACTCTGGATGGCGGCGCGGATACGAGCACGAGGACGTCGGCAGCACCGTCTATAGAAGGTGTCGACTACTCAGGAACCAATGTCCAGGTTGCGGGAATCGACGAACCCGATCTCGTAAAGACGGATGGCAGCAGGATCTTCGTCGTCGCACAGGGTCGTCTGTATTGGATCGACGCGACAGCGACTCCAAAGGTCGTGGACTCGATGAGCCTCGATGGTTGGGGGCAGCAACTGTTTCTCTCCGGCGACACACTTCTCGTCATGACATCGGGTGGCGGATACGGAATCGAACCGTTCCTCGGTCGGGGATTCGCACCAGACACAAATCCCGGAAACAGTGAGAGGACAGTTCTCACCGAGGTAGATGTGTCCGAAGCGGGGTCGATGCGCGCCGTTCGAACATTGACGTTCGATGGGTCGATGATCTCATCGCGTCTGGCCGATGGAACGGTCAGAGTTGTTGTGCGATCTCAGCCAACGGGTTTCGCATGGACCTACCCCGAAGGCAACGGAATCCGTGCCGAGCAGAAGGCCACTGAAGCGAACAAGAAGATCATCGAAGACTCGACCCTCGAAAACTGGGTCCCCTGGTACGTCCTCGAAGACCACGAGTCGGGTGTTACATCCGATGGGCCACTACTTGGATGTGGACAGGTTGGCTATCCAAACGACTTCTCAGGTCTGTCGATGTTGACCATTCTTTCGGTCGATCTCGGAGAAGGTCTTGAGCCAGGGAACGGGATCGGTCTCCTTGCTGAAGGGCAAACGGTGTACGCATCGAGCGAAAGTCTGTATGTCGCAACGGCACCTTGGATGGCGTGGCCGATAACAACGTTCGCTGAGGATGGCGACCGCCCCGAGACCTTGACGACCCAGATCCACATGTTCGACATCTCCGATCCCATTGAGGCCTCGTACGTGGCATCCGGCGACGTCGAGGGAACGCTGCTATCGCAGTGGTCGATGGACGAGTACGAGGGAACGCTCAGGGTCGTTGTGACCAACGAGACACCATGGTGGAACTCGTCAGACGTACCAGACAGCTCGGTCGTGACACTGCAACGAGATGAGAAGAAACTGGTCGTGGTCGGCTCGGTTGATGGTCTCGGCAAGAACGAACGTGTCTATGCCGTACGCTTCATTGCAGACAAGGGGTACGTGGTGACCTTTCGACAGGTCGACCCACTGTACGTCGTTGATCTTTCGGATCCGAAGAATCCGACCGTCACGGGCGAACTCAAGATCAACGGATACTCGGCCTACCTCCATCCGATCGGTGAAGACCTGCTCCTCGGTGTTGGCCAGGACGCAACCGATGAGGGACGGACGCTGGGGACACAGGTATCGGTGTTCGACGTGTCGGACCCAACGAACCCGCATCGTCTGGCACGGATGACCTTCGATGACTCGCAGTCCCAGGCTGAATGGGATACGCACGCGTTCTTGTGGTGGGCTCCGAAGGGCATCTCGGTTCTTCCGATGCAGAGATGGTCATGGGATGAGCGCACCCAGAAGGACGACTCTTTCTCGGGTGCTGTGATCATCAGCGCATCTCCTCAGCGCGTCAAGCAGCTCGGTGTGATAGAACACCCCAACGCCACCGATCCTGGGTGTGAAGGTTGTCCTGGTTGGGCTGCCCCCATCATGCGGTCGCTCGTGATCGGTGACACGCTGTTCACGATTTCAGAGCTCGGGATGCTTGCCTCGGACATCGACACCCTCGACCAGATCGAGTGGGTGGAGTTCTAGACAGATAGCAGAGCACAGATGTCAGATAGCAGAGCACAAGCGGCAGGTGATGGGGCAGTGGTTCTGTCATCTGCTGTCTGTCGTCTGCCTTCTGATCTATCCAAACCGGTAGCCGACGGAGCGGACTGTTGTTATCCAGGAGGCGCGTTCTTCGCCCAGTTTCGCTCTGAGGCGTCGTACGTGTACATCAACGGTTCGTGAGCCACCGAAGTAGTCGTATCCCCACACCCTGGAGAGCAGCTGTTCTCTGCTCCAAACACGATGTGAGTTCTCGACAAGGAACCGGAGGAGCTCGTACTCCATGTAGGTGAGGTCGGTTGGTTGTCCGCCGAGCGTCGCCTGGTAGGTATCGGTGTTGAGTTCGAGGTCCTCGTGTTGGATGACGTTCACGTCGCGTTGTGTGTTCGCCGGAAGACCGATCCGTGCGAGCCTGATCCGTAGCTCGGTGGCGTCGATCGGTGTGAGGATGAAGTCATCGAAGTCCCTATGGTCGATGAGATCTTCTGTGAGCGTGCGGTCGACGACAAGGAGGACAGCTGCTGCGAGGTCCTCGCAGAGCTTGGATGCAACGTTTACAGCGGTGTCGGGATCCCTGCCGACCTCCACGACGAAGGCTCTCCAGCCAGCCTCTGGCTGTTTGTCTCTCGCATCGGCGACACCGTCGACGGGAACAGGTGTGAAGCCCGCGTCGAGCAAGGCTGACGTCAGCGAGGGCGAGGGCGCCTCGGGGAAGACCCCTACGAATGTTGGTGACTGATTCACAGGATCGGAAGGTACTCCTCGAGCTCGTATCGAGACACGTGCTGTTCGTATCGGGTCCACTCACGTTTCTTGTTCCTGAGGAACCACTCGAAAACATGGTCACCTAGTGCGTCTCTGACGAGCTCTGAGCGCTCCATCGTTGTGATCGCCTCGCTGAGGTTGTGGGGGATGTGTCTGATCCCTGCTTCCCGCCGCTGTGCCGATGTCATCTCGAGGACATCAGAACCCATCTCAGGTGGGAGCTCGTAGTTGTTCGCGATGCCCGCGAGCCCCGCGGCGAGGATCACCGACAGCGCAAGGTAGGGGTTACATGAGGCATCGGGCGATCGGTACTCGATACGAGTCGAGTCGATCTTGCCCCTCCTGGTCGCTGGCACTCTGACAAGGGCGCTTTGGTCGTTTCGTGCCCACGTCTCGTATATCGGTGCATCGAAGCCACCGACGAGACGTTTGTACGAGTTGACCCACTGGTTTGTGACGGCTGTCAGTTCGGAGGCATGCGCCAGCAGGCCAGCAATGAAACCCTTCGCCACCTTGGAGAGACCGTATTCGCCAGACGGATCGTGGAAGGCGTTGTCGTCTCCCTGGAACAAAGACAGGTGGAGATGCATGCCGCTGCCGTCAACCCTCGGCAGCGGTTTGGGCATGAAGGTTGCATAGATGCCGTGTTCCATAGCGACCTCCTTGACCGTGAGACGGGTCGTCATGATCGTGTCCGCCATGGTCAAAGCATCTGTATGGCGAAGGTCAAGTTCATGTTGGGATGGAGACACCTCGTGATGGCTGAACGCAACAGGGATACCCAACTTCTCGAGTGCGACGATGGTAGATCTGCGGTACTCCTGCGCAACATCGAGGGGTGTGAGGTCGAAGTAGCCACCCTTGTCGAGCACTTTGGGGTCCGGCGAGGCATCCTCGAAGTAGAAGAACTCCACCTCCGGGGCGACATAGAACGAGTACCCTAGTTCGGCGGCCCGTGTGACGTTCTGTCGCAGAACATGTCGTGGATCGCCTGGAAACGGATCCCCTGCTGGTGTCACGATGTCGCAGAACATGCGTGCCACTCCGGCGTCTCCGCTCTTCCATGGGAGGATCTGAAACGTTGACGGATCCGGCTTGGCGAGCATGTCGGCTTCATGAGATCGCGAAAATCCATCGATGGAAGACCCATCGAACGAGACGCCCTCCTCGAGTGCGATATCAAGCTCCGCCGGTGTGATCGCAAACGACTTCAGAAAGCCCTGAACATCCGTAAACCACAAACGAATGAAGCGAATGCCTCGTTCCTTGACGGTGCTGAGCACGTATTCCCGCTGTCGGTCCACGGGACCTCCCTGATATGTGTGTGGTGCCATCGTATTGGTTTCTGAGACGAGTGCCAGATGAGATGGGTCATGTAACACAGAGTTCACATTGCAGTTACCGGTACGAAACGGACATGGCCCATCCTTGTGACCATGAACGGTGTCATGCCGTTGCTGAGTCACGCATCCTGCCCGAAATGAGGACCCATGCCGTATCGCGCCGAGTACATCTGGATCGACGGTCGCAAACCGACTGCCCTGCTCCGCTCTAAGACGAAGGTCGTTGGAGATGGTCTGGAGCCGCCCATCTGGGGGTTCGATGGATCATCGACCGGCCAGGCCCCAGGGAGCAACTCGGATTGTGTGCTGCGTCCGGTGAAGACCGTTCCCGACCCGATCCGCGGTGGCGACGACGTTCTTGTCATGTGCGAGGTGTTGAACACCGACATGACTCCTCATGAGTCCAACACGAGGGCAGCTGCTGTTGCTGCCCTTGCTCAGTACGGAGATCAGGAACCATGGTTCGGTCTTGAGCAGGAGTACACATTCTTCAAGGACGGCAGACCGCACGGATGGCCGATCGGAGGATTTCCTGCACCCCAGGGTGGGTACTACTGCGGGATCGGCGCCGACGAGATCTGGGGCCGCGACGTTGTCGAAGACCACACGTGGGCGTGTATGGAGGCTGGCCTTGCGATTTCGGGGACCAACGCTGAGGTCATGATCGGACAGTGGGAGTTCCAGATCGGACCGGTCGACACCGTCGAGGTGGGCGACCAGCTATGGATCGCTCGATGGCTGCTCTACAGGATTGCTGAGGACTACGACATCTCGGCGACCCTGAATCCCAAGCCGGTGAAGGGCGACTGGAACGGCGCAGGGATGCACACGAACTTCTCAACCAAAGCCATGCGTGAGAGCTGGGACCCGATCATTGCTGCTTGTGAGGCGCTTGGTGAAAAGGCGCAGGAGCATGTCGACAACTACGGCGCGGGAATCCAGCAGCGCCTGACAGGACTCCACGAAACTGCACCCTGGTCTGAGTTCAGCTACGGCGTCTCGGATCGTGGTGCCTCAGTGCGTATTCCCTGGATGGTCGATGTTGATAAGAAGGGGTACATCGAGGACAGGCGCCCTAACGCGAACGCCGATCCGTATGTGGTCGCAACCATGATCACCGAGACGGTGTGTAGCAAACTGGGATAGAGGTCGGCAGACAGCAGACAGCAGACAGCAGACGACAGACAGCAGACATCAGCAGAAGAAGCCGTTAGCGGAAGAAGCTTTCAGCTAGCAGCTGTCGGCAGGCCTCGTCTGTTTTCTGTTTTCTGTTTTCTGTTTTCTGTCATCTGTCGTCTGCTGTCTGCTGTCTGTCTTCTGGTTCTTCGCGGTCGAGGTAGAGCCAACCGCGGCGGGCCAGGAGTTTGAGTATGAGGAGGACGATCAGGGTTGCGATCCCGAGTACTCCCACGATGCCAAGGAGCATCGCCCAGCTCATCCGGAACTTGGAGTGAGACCCCGAACGACATCTATCTGCGTGGCGAATGCGATCGATGAGTCGTTGTAGGCCTGCACGGCTTCCCTTCGTAAGGTCCCGTCATCGGGTGCCTCGAGTCCCTCAATGACAGCCTCTGCCTTCACGACGAGGTCCTGAGAGGCAGTGATCGTGTCTGGCCATGCTGGCGAGAATGGATCCGGGACCGTTGTTGCCGCGACCTGGTTC
This sequence comes from Actinomycetes bacterium, assembly GCA_023336815.1. Classification (GTDB taxonomy): domain Bacteria; phylum Actinomycetota; class Acidimicrobiia; order Spongiisociales; family UBA5794; genus JAMBLL01. The sequence goes on along the minus strand of JAMBLJ010000065.1, from coordinate 7,268 downwards.
GCCAGGTCTTGTGCACCATCGTGGACTTCAGTGAATCCAGCGAGTGTCTCCTCCTGGGTGATCTCCCTCGCCTCCCACTGTTCGTTGACTGTATTCAGCAGAACCAGGAGTTCGGCAGCCGTCGCCTCGAATCGGTCAACCTCCGCGAGGAAGGCCAAGATGTCCGTCGGGAGTGTCGACGTCGTCGTCGATGCCACCGAGGTGGATGTGGTGGTTGGGACGGTCGTGGTCGATGAGGCCGAGACGTCGGCAGGTGGAAGGGCGTTCACGAAGACATACGTGAAGCCGATCAGCGCGACGATGACGACAGGAAGTATCCAACGACCTGGCTTGGGATCCTCTTTACTCACGCCCGAGAGCTTAGGCGGTCTCCGTAGAAGAGAACATCATCGCTACGATGTCCACCATGGAACTTCATGGTAGAACCGCAATCGTCACCGGCGGAGCTGTTCGTCTTGGCCGTGCTATCAGCCTCGCCCTGGCTAGGGAAGGGGCGAACGTGTACATCCACTACAACCGTTCCGAGGGACCGGCCGCCCAGCTCAGGGATGAGATAATCGCATCGGGTGGCACGGCTGCCGTCGGTTCGGGTGACCTCTCCGATCCCAGAACAGCTGGCTCGATCGTCGATGCCGCCATCGAGGCGCTCGGTCCTGTGTCGGTTCTTGTCAACAGCGCATCTGGCTTTCCAACGGACACCCTCCAGGATGTGTCCGTCGATGCCTGGCGCAGGACGATGGATCTCACGCTTGGGTCACCGATCTTCCTCACGCAGGCCTTCGCTGAACGTATGGATAAGGAGAAGATGGGTGCCGTGGTCAACGTGACCGATATGAAAACCGACAGGCCATACCTCCAGCATCTGTCGTACGTGATCGCCAAGGGCGGTGTCGACACCCTCACCAAGGCGGCTGCACTCGCGCTTGCTCCGCATATTCGAGTCAACGCCGTGGCGCTTGGTGTGATCCTTCCTCCACCGGGTGAATCGGAGGAGTATCTCAGCGCGCTTGCAGCCGAGCTTCCTCTTGCACGGGCCGGTGGGGCAGACGTCGTTGCCGATACCGTTGTGTACCTGGCGAGAAATGACTTCGTCACAGGTGAGATAATTCGGCTCGATGGTGGCGCGCACCTCGCCTGAGTTGTCGCACCGACAGACCGCGCGTCATTGCCAGACGTGCACCTGAGTATCTTCCCCCCATGGATCGCATACTCATAAAGGACCTCGTGGTTCCGGGAATCATCGGTATCAAACCTGATGAGCGGATCAACGAACAGAACATCCGTGTGAACGTGGAAATGTACGTTGACACATCCCGTGCCGCTCGATCCGACAACATCGACGACGCCGTTAACTATCGCACCATCACCAAGCGGATAATCACGCATATCGAAGAAGGTGAGCCAATGCTCGTTGAACGTCTCGTCCAGGAGATCGCTGACATCTGTCTAGGTGACGAACGGGTCAACGAAGTCGAAGTGACGGTTGAAAAACCCGGTGCGCTGCGTCACGCTGAATCAGTGGGAATCAGCATCATGCGTTCGCGTGTTGATTCCTCAACGTAAGAGAGTGCGGTGAAGGACATGGGCATCGTAGCCCCATCGGTAACAGCGGTGATTCTTGCTGGATCGAACCTTGACAAGGAACGGTGTCTGCCTGAGTCGATCCGACGTATGCGCAGACACCCCAGGATCCACGTCCGGGCGGTGAGCGATTGCTACGAGAGTCCATCGGTCGGTGGGCCGGACGACGCACCTGATTTCTTCAACGCGGCGGCGCTGGTCACTACCGACCTCAGTCCGGAGGAGCTTCGCTCCGAGCTGCACACGATCGAGGATCAACTCGGCCGGGTTCGCTCTGATGACCGCAACGCCCCACGAACCATCGATCTGGACATCGTGTTGTACGCCGATGTCGTGAAGGAGTACGACGGGTGGAGTCTTCCCGATCCCGATCTCGAGAACCAACTGCACGTTGCTGTCCCCGTCGCTGACGTTGCTCCCCGTTGGGTGCACCCGTCAACAGGAAAAACGGCGTCCGTGATCGCCGATGAACTTTCAGCCCACCAACCGGAGGGATTTCCCACCATGGCTATCAAACTCAGTACCCCGTACACAGCACGAGGGGCCGAAGACTTCGACGACACCGAAGGGATGTATGCACCCCGGCTCGAATCCATCGTACGCGACCAGCTGATCGAGATCGGAGAAGACCCCGACCGTGAGGGACTTGCACGCACGCCGCTTCGTGTCGCAAAGGCGATGGACTTCTTGACGAGTGGTTACACAACGTCCCTCGATGAGGTCGTCAACGATGCAATCTTCGACGCAGAGGGTGCCTCAGAGATGGTTGTTGTTCGCGATGTCGAGTACTACTCGATGTGCGAGCACCACATGCTTCCATTCTTCGGCAAGGCAACGGTTGCCTACCTTCCGAAGGGAAAGATCATCGGTCTGTCGAAGATCGCTCGAATCGTGGACGTCTTCGCCAGGAGACTGCAGGTTCAAGAACGCCTCACCAACCAGGTAGCCGACGCTATGTCGGACATTCTCGATCCGTATGGCGTTGGCGTCGTGATGGAAGGGAAACACCTGTGCATGATGATGCGTGGTGTCCAGAAACAGGAAAGCAACATGATCACCAGTGCAATGCGTGGTACGTTCAAGACCGATGCGCTCACCCGCAACGAGTTCCTCAACTTCACGAACTAAAGAGATCCTCGGAACGGCACGTGTCTGACACCGCTACCGTTACGTGATGCAGGCTGACACCCTCAACCGCCCGATGCGGGATCTTCGTATCTCGGTCACCGATCGATGTTCGTTCCGGTGTACCTACTGCATGCCCCGCGAGATCTACGACGACCACGAATACCTCGCGCGTTCCGAGATCCTGACGTATGGCGAAATCGCACGCTTCGCCAGAATCGCCGCTGAATTCGGAGTCGCGAAGATCCGACTCACGGGTGGCGAGCCGCTGCTCCGTCGTGAGATCGAGAAACTCGTGCAAGAGCTGAGCGACATCGACGGGATCGGTGATCTCGCGATGACGACAAATGGTCAGTTGCTTGGGAAACAAGCGAACGCTCTTGCTGATGCAGGCCTCGATCGGGTGACGGTGAGTCTCGACGGCATCGATGACAAGGTTGTCCGTGCAATGATCGATACCGATGTGTCGGTCGACACGATCCTCGACGCGATCGATGTCGCGTCTGACGCAGGTCTTGGACCGATCAAGATCAATACGGTTGTACGGCGCGGGTGGAACGAAAGCCAGATCATTCCCCTGATAGAGCATTTCAGAGGAACCGGTCATACGGTCAGATTCATCGAGTACATGGATGTCGGAACTACGAACTCGTGGAAGTCCGACGAGGTCGTGCGTTCAGCAGACCTCCTCACGCAGATCGCTCAGAAATGGCCGATCGTTGCGGTGGGACAGGCATATCGGGGCGAAGTCGCGAGTCGTTACCGCTTCGAAGATGGCCAGGGCGAGATCGGTTTCATCTCTTCTGTTTCTGAACCGTTCTGTGGCGACTGCTCAAGACTGAGACTTGCCGCGGACGGCACGGTGTACACCTGTCTGTTCGCATCGAGTGGCACCGACTTCAAGTTGCCGATGCGTACAGGTGCCTCCGATGATGATCTCGCCGAGATCCTGCTCGGTGTCTGGGCAGCGCGTGATGATCGTTACTCCGAACTCCGTGGTGCTGCCCCACTTGATTTTCCAAGGGTCGAGATGAGCTATATCGGCGGCTGATAACCACCGCCGTCGTTACGCCCGCTGGCGAGCAACAACCGCCCTCGATCTGTTCTCCCGCCAGAAAAGGATGAGCCCGGCGGCTACGAGTATCAGTACAGGAACGAACAGCGACTGCGCGCTATCGAACAGAGTTCCGAGAATGATCTCGATGACTATCGGAAGAGACAACACGGCAGTCGCGACGGATGGGGGAAGAACGACTGACATTCCTTCAACGAGGCTTCCTGTCATCATGGCGCTGTCGGCACGCATGGCCTCGGCGAAACTGAGGGATGAGCGACTCGAATCGTCGAACACCGCTGTTGCCGGCATCGCATCGGGGGTACCACCCGTGGGTGGCTGGTCGGTGCCGTACGGCGGTGGTGGAGTAACGCTCGCGGCGGGTGTTGTTGTCGTTGTGGGCGCTGAGGTCGTAGTGGTCGTGGATCCATCGGTAGTAGCAGTCGTTGTCGTTGTGGCAGCAGTTGTCGTCGTTGTGCGGGGCACAGTCGTGGTTGTCGGGGCGATCGTGGTCGTTGTCGTAGCCGTCGTAGTGGTGGCGGGCACAGTTGTTGTCGGTTCGACGTCGGGAGGCAGGGTCGGCGCGATCTGTTGAGCGATAGCGTCGATCTCACCATGGGCGCCGCTCGCGGCGCTTGCGACGCGATTCTGAGCCTGAGCAACCTCGCCCGCGACCTCTTCCGGATAGACGGTCAGGAAGCCATCGAGTCGATTGATCGCTGTGTTGTGTATCGAGGTGATGTCGTTGTGTGCTCGTGAGCGGAGCGATGCGAGTTCACCCTGGCTTGTGGCATCGATAGCGTCAACGGTGAAGCGATTGAGAACGCTCTGCATGTCCGCCTCGGCGCGCTCAACGGTCTGTGCGATCTTGGCTTGAATTGACTCGATGCTTTCCGCGGCTGATACGGGAACCGTGACCGCGGCGAACAGGACCACGAGAATGGCGTATACAAGCGTGAATCGAAGGGTCAGGCGACGCATTCGCCCTTATCGGCAATTCGACGGTTGTTCTTGAACCTGGCTCTCAAGACTGAAGGCTGCCGTGCCGACAAGTATCGAAAGCTCCAACGGGAGGACAACATGCGGCGCCTGATTGCAAGCACCCTTAGTGTGCTCGCGATTGCTGGTGCCCTCGTCCTCATGCTCGTGTTCGTGTCGATTCAAGCCACAGAGCAGGGGTCGACCGAGGTCGGGAAAGCTGGCCAGGTTGCGATCATGGCCGAAGAGACACTCAGCGCAGTCTCGGCTGTTCGCAATGCCACGACGCAGGCACTGATCCTTGAGGACGGCCGTGTTGGTGGTCTCTACGATATGTCCGTCGTGTCGGAGGCGGTTGATTCCCTCAACGGCATTACGAGCGAGTTCCAGCTCCGTGCTAACCGCCTCGTATCGCGGCTCGATGATGCTGAACAGGATGCGGTGACCCGGTCGAGTGCGGCGTTCATCGAGGAATCCAGGAAGACGATCGCAGCTCTCAGTGAGCCGGCAGATGGAGCAACATCGCGTGTCCAGAGTGTTCCCCCCGCTGCGTACGACGCGATCGTGGTCGATCTTCTCGATATCAGAGATTCGCGAATCGGTGAGGTGGCAATCGCAGCAGAGAGCGTCGTCCAGGTCACCGATGCGGTGCGTTTCCTCGTCGTTGTCGTGATTCCAATCGGGGCGATGTTGTTGTTCCGTCGTGTCTTCCGCCGGCGTCGCGAGCGAGAACAACTCCATGCTGAGCTGGACCATCAAATGCAGATGAACGCACAGAAGGACGAGTTCGTGACGAATCTGTCGCATGAACTCAGAACACCCCTCACCGGTATCTACGGCTTCGCTCTCGCGCTGGACGAGTCCGGATTCGAGGACCCGAACATGGCGTCCGAACTCACGGGGCATATCATCACCGAAGCCGGAGAGCTGTCTCGGATGGTGGACGACCTGATCACCGCGGGCCAGATCGAGACCGGCAAAGTCGCATTCGAAGTTACCGATATCGATATCGATCCGATTATCACGCGGATCGTGGAGCCGTATATCCGTTCCGGGGTTGATATCACGGTCTCATCATCGGGGTTCAGTGCCGAGGCAGATGCGAAACGGTTCGAACAGATCATGCGAACACTCCTGTCGAACGCCGCACACCACGGCGGCTCGAATATCGATGTTTTCGCGGAACACGGAGCTGGAATGGTTTCGGTGTTCGTGATGGATGACGGTCCTGGTGTTCCTGACGAGATCATCGAGAACCTCTTCGAGCGATACATGCACGAAGGTGACGAGCCGTTGCTCCAGGGAAGTGTTGGTCTCGGTCTTGCGATAGCGAGGAGTCTCACCGTTGGTATGGGCGGGTCTCTCAGCTACACACGAACCAACGGTCTCACGTATTTCGTGTGCAAACTTCCATCTCACATGGTCGCGAAACTCCATGAACGCGTGGTGGAGAGCGATCGAGCCGTCGAAGACGGAATGTACGACACACAGCAGGTCGCGAAACTCTTCGCCAGGTAGCTAGAACGGACCCATTGCATTAGGTCTGGTGTCCTGACATGTTGGCGCCATGAGTCCCGCTCTTGTCCTCGCCTGGTCCGTCGTCGGTCTCTCCGCACTCTCATTCGCTCTGTCTGAAGTCCTACCGATTCTTCGGGCTACGGTCCGTGTGCTGTCACTGCTTTCCCCCACACTTGCCCGTCTTGCGGCGATAGTGGTCACCGCAGTGCTTCTCGTCGGTATGGTGCGGCCGTCTCGAGTTGTAGCCGTTACTCCGCCGCCGAGTGAACGAATCGTACTCACGACGAATGATCCCGGTGAAGTATCGGCTTCGCTCGTGTCCTGGCCAGGGCGGTTCTTGTTCTCGTCGTCCTCCGGACCAACCGCGTACACCGTTGTGGCAGGTGATTCGCTGTGGGCCATCGCAAGGGAGCGCCTCGCGCAGTCCGGAGTCGTGCCGTCCGGTTCCGAAGTGTCGGTCTTCTGGCGGTCCATCTACGAGGCCAATACGACCGTTATCGGTCCCGATCCCGATCTCATTCTTCCCGGACAGGTTCTTGCGATACCCGGAGGCACCCATGGATGAACAGCTACTGGATACAGAGGAATTCGAGCAGATACCCTGGTCGTCCTTGATGGCAGAACAGCCAGCTGGTGTCGATCGAAGGGTGTACCTGGTTTTCGGCGTGGTTGGCGCCATCGTCGTTCTCTTCTTCGGGTCCCGGTTCCTTGGCGGAGCGGCCCAACCCCAACCCCAACCGCAACCCACCGCTCAGACGCCAACGGAGTCCACAGCCCATGTGACAACGGCTGCTCCCTCAGTTCCGGGACCTGTGTCCGGCGTCGTCGTTTCCGAGGCTGATCTGATGGCAGCCCAGCCACGGGACGTTGGAAGTGAGGTCCACTGGCGGTCCGTGGCGTTGGCGGAGTGGTACGTGACGGACTTTTTCACGACCGACGGTTCACCTGAGACCCAACGGTCCCTCGACTCAGTTGGTGTACCGGACTCGAGTGCAGACGAGTCATCGGTGTC
>JAMBLJ010000064.1 GCA_023336815.1 Actinomycetes bacterium | reverse complement strand
GTACGCAAAGGCTGAGTGACCTCCGTCTCCATCACCTATCCTCGCTCGCAACGACGACACACGACTCCCTCGATCGAAGGATGGATCATGAAGCGGACGACGAAGGTCGCCATTGGAGCGGCCTGGACCGTGGCCTTCGCTGCGGCTGTTGCCGCAACCAGGCGATTGAGCGAATCTGGGGCCACAGATGTACCCCTCAGCGCCCGGGCGGACGCAGCCGAAGAAGGAGGTATCGATGGGGACGCTTTCCTAACCCATCTCGCAGAGGCGATACGCCTCCCGACCGTTGCCTTCGAGGAACGCGAACGTAACGACCCCCAAGAGATTCTCGCCGTCCACGAGTACCTACGCTCGACCTACCCCCTCGTGCACGAAAGATGCACCGTCGAGACCATCAACGATCTTTCTCTCCTCATCACGTGGGGAGGGACCGATCGTGACGCGGACCCGTTGCTGCTCATGGCACACATGGATGTGGTGCCGATCGAACCGGGAACCGAAGATGGCTGGGATTTCGAACCGTTCGCGGGCACAGTTGCCAATGGCTTCCTGTGGGGTCGTGGAACCATCGATGACAAGGGACCGCTCATAGCGATCATGGAAGCAACAGAACACCTGATGCGAGCGGGCTTCGAACCAGAGCGAACGGTGATCATCAGCTTCGGGCATGACGAGGAGATCGGTGGTGCTCAGGGTGCAGGCCTGGTGGCTGACACTCTCATCGAGCGTGATATCCGGCCGTGGCTTGTCATCGACGAAGGTGGAGGTGTCATGGACGAATTCCCACCACTCACGGACAGATCTGTCGCTCTTGTCAAGACCGCTGAGAAGGGGTTCATCGACGTCAAGCTCACAGCCACCGGTGAAGGTGGCCATTCATCTGTGCCACCCAGCGAATCGACGATAGGTGCCCTCGCCGTGGCCATCCAGCAACTCGAGACGCACCAGATGCCCGCTCGCGTCCGCATTCTCGAACCGATGTTCGCTGCGCTTGCGCCCCATGTCGACCCCAAGATGCGGCCCATCCTCACGAACCTCAAGTTCACAGGCCCGATCGTTGAGCGCATGAACGCCGGGTCACCGATCGCCAATGCAGGAATCCGAACCACAACGGCGGTCACGATCGTTTCGGGAGGGGTCAAGTCCAACGTGCTCCCCCAGGAGGCGTTTGCCATCGTGAACTTTCGCATCCTCCCCGGTGACACGATCCAGGACGTACTCGATCATGTCCGAAAGGTCGTGGGCCCCGACATCACCATCGAACCACACGGCGAGATGAGGGTCGAGCCAAGTCTCGTGTCCTCGACGGAATCCGACGCCTGGAATGTACTCGCTACAAGTATCGAAGAGTCGTTCCCCGAGGCGATCGTCACGCCATGGACGTTGACAGCTGCAACGGACTCACGGTACTTCGCGGCCTTCTCCGGGGATGTCTACGGGTTCGCGCCATTCACCGGAAGCGACGGCGAGTTCGCCAGAATCCATGGAACCGGCGAACGTGTCCGTACGTCCGATGCGGGACGGGCCGTATCGTTCTTCTGCCGGCTCATGCGAAACGCCTGCTGATCTTCGCCGGGTTGGACACCGGGCCCAGCAGGGAATGCGATACTGGTAGAAATGCGATTTCGGAACCGTGTCCACGCTGGAGAGCTCCTCGCCGAGAGACTGACACAGAAGCTCGCTGACGAGTGGTCCGAAACGACCGACGGGGTCGTGCTCGGACTCCCACGCGGAGGCGTCCCCGTCGCAGCGATGGTGGCGCGCAAGCTCGACCTCCCCCTCGATGTGCACCTCGTGCGCAAGCTCGGTGTACCTGGCAGGGAGGAATACGCAATGGGTGCGATCTCCTCTGGAGGTATCCGCATCCTCAACGACGATGCCATCGAGAAACTCGGCATCAACGATGCCACGATCGAGAACGTCACCGCACGCGAACGCATCGAACTCGAACGCAGAGAGCGACTGTTCCGTGGTGAGAAACCACCACTCCAACTCGACGACAGGACGGTCATCATCGTCGATGATGGCATCGCGACAGGTGCATCGATGGAATCCGCTATCGAAGCGATAGCGGCGGCGAGTCCCTCGTTCCTTGTCGTCGCTGTTCCGGTGGCTCCTCGCTCGACGGTGATGAGGCTGGCCCCGACCGTCGATCTCTTCATGACACTCACCACCCCCGAGCCCTTCGGCGCCGTCGGTATGCACTACGAGGATTTCGCCCAGACAACGGACGATGAGGTCCAACGATTCCTGGATTCACCCGACGATCGTTGACCGCAGACAGGACCGAACGGTCGTGAGCGAGAGATGTCGACGCTACAGAATGAACTCAGCTTGCCGTGGCCTGGAGGGCGGCCCGGAACCTACCAAGACCGTCGACCAGGGTTTGATCGTCGATCGTGAGGGCAGGCAGGAACCTGACCACGTTGCCGTGCGTCCCGCAACTGAGCAACATGAGGCCAGCATCGGCTGCCGCAGAGATGAGGGACTTGGTCAACGCGGGATCTGGCTCCAGCGCATCGCCTGGCTCGATGATCTCAACGGCGACCATCGCACCAAGCCCCCGGATCTCACCAAGACGCCGATCTGCCAGTGCGAAAGCTTCGAGATGGTCCTTCACGATCGCACCGATCTCGTTCGCTCGCTCGATAAGGTCACGTTCGGCGATCTCGTCGAGAACCGCAAGCGCAGCCACACACCCGATCGGAGATCCTCCATAGGTTCCTCCGATGCCACCGGCGTGAGGAGCATCCATGATGGTTGCCTTGCCGGTAACGGCCGCAAGCGGGAACCCGCCCGCGAGCCCCTTCGCCATCGTCGTGATATCGGCCTCAATACCGAAACGCTCGGTCGCGAACATGGACCCCGTACGGCCGAACCCTGTCTGCACCTCGTCGGCTATCAGAACGATTCCGTGTTCATCGCAGATCCGACGGAGGGCTCGTGCGAACTCCGGAGGGGCAGGAACGAACCCACCCTCGCCGAGCACCGGTTCGAAGACGATGGCTGCTACCTGTTCGGCGGCCACATCGGATGCGAACAATGTATGCAAGGAATCAAGCGATTCCTTGACTGATACGCCCCTGTACGGATACGGGAACGGCACGTGGAACACGGAGGGCATCATCGATCCGAACCCTGCTTTGTACGGGTTCAGCTTCCCGGTCAGTGCCATCGTCATGAAGGTGCGTCCATGGAATCCTCCGTGGAACGCCACGACCGCGTCACGACCCGTTGCGTATCTGGCGATCTTGACGGCGTTCTCCACCGCTTCCGCACCGCTGTTGACGAACATCGTCTTCTTCGGCGTTGATCCTGGCACCAACTCGTTGAGACGTTCGGCCAATTCGACCGCCGATTCGTATGGAGTGACCGTGAAACAGGTGTGGGTGAACCTACCAAGCTGCGCGGAAACAGCATCGATGACGCGCTCGTTTCTATGTCCCGTGTTCACGACAGCGATCCCTGCGGCGAAATCGATGAACGTACGACCATCGACATCGGTGATGGTGCTTCCATGTGCCTCGTCAACGTACACAGGGAAAACACTTCCCCATCCACGGGGGATCGCAGCGGTACGTCGTGCGTGAAGGTCAGCGTTCGTCATGTCGCTCCTCTCAGGTTGGTTGGAAGCTCCAGATCACCGATCGTCTTGAAGATGTCGCCACTCCCAAGATCGTCGTACATCGGCTGAGGTGCGTTCGTGTCGCGGAGTTGTTTCCAGGTCTGACACAACCCAAGTGTTCCGTGTTCACGAGTCGTCTGGACGAGGTCGAGGTCGAGGATCTCGGTGAGTACGGCACCACCGGCGCCGTACTCCTGAAGCACACGTCCGTTGGGGTCGTAGATCGCAGATCGGCCCCCGCCCCAGGGTCCGTATCCGTTGATGTCAACGAAGTAACACTGGTTGAACGCCGCGTTCGCCCGTGACATCACGAGTTCGGTGTCACGATCGGATGTCGGGGTGAGCGTGGGGCGAAGGATGACCTCGGCACCCATCCATGCAAGATTGCGGCTTACCTCAGGGAACCACGTGTCGTAACAGATGGCGAGTCCGATTCGTCCAACATCCGGGATGTCGAAGACGCAGTACTCGGATCCGCTGCCCGTACCCACCTCGTAGGGAAGCCATGGATACATCTTGCGATACTTCGCAACGATCTCGCCATCGGGATTGATCACGACTGCTGTGTTGTACCTGGTGCCATCCTCAGCGAGTTCCCACATCGAGCCAGGAACGATCCACTTGCCAACCCTCTTCGCGAGTTTCTGGATCCGTTCGACCCTTGGCCCTGGAATCGACTGGGCCGCATCGTTCAGCTGTTGAGGTGTGAAGTTCTTGAAGTGCACATAGCCGGACATCGCGAGTTCGGGTGCGACATAGAGATCGATCCACGGAAAGCTGGCTGCATGCTGGCGGATGACCTCCTCCATCTTTGCAACCGTGGCATCTCCATCCCATACCTCGATCTCGAGTTGCAGGGCAGCGATCGCAAAGTTCCTCGTCATTGTGTGGCCTCGCCTTCGTCATTGGGTTCTTCGGTCGGTGTGCGTTGAATACCTATCGGGAAGTGGCACGCCACCCACCGATCGTCTCCGCAGGCCTCGAGTGGAGGACTGATCTGAGCACAGATCGGCTGAGCGATGGGACATCGTTCGTGAAAATGGCAGCCAGGCGGCGGAGCAAGAGCACTCGGAACCGTGCCCTCAAGCACGGCGAGCGGCTTACGGCTCGTGAAGTCCGGTTCTGGTGCCGCATCGAGCAGCGCCTTTGCGTAGGGGTGGCTTGGTGCGTTGAATATCGATTCCGCCGGACCGGATTCCACTATCCGTCCGAGGTACATCACGCCGATGGTGTCACTGATGTAGTGGATCACCGACAGATCATGAGAGATGAACACGTAGGTGAGGTCGTGTGCGTCCCTGAGTTCCTCGAGGAGACGGAGGATCTGGGCCTGCACGGATACATCGAGTGCTGAGGTCGGCTCGTCGAGAATCAGCAGGTCTGGTTC
>JAMBLJ010000063.1 GCA_023336815.1 Actinomycetes bacterium | reverse complement strand
GTCCACGCGTCCATGCCGCTCGTACTCCGGAAGTATGACGTAGTACGTATCACGTAGTACGACCCGGAATCGTGGTTCATGGACCTGGAGTATTTCGTACTACGTACTACGTGATACAAGGCTTCGCGGCACTGTGTTTGTCCCGCCAGCCTTCACCTTTCCGCGCGTCCTCTACGTAATACGTACTACGAGGAACGTGTCAACTCGGTGTGTCTTCGTCGGCATCCCATGCAAGGAACCAATCTGCGTAGTGGCCAGGCCAGGTTCCATCAGGTTCCTCGGTGCGGTACTGGCTATCCGCGTCGATGAGCCACGCCTCCACCTGATCAACGGAAGGGCTAGACGTCAGTCGCTTCAGCATCTCACCGTACATCCATTCGGCGTACCACCTAGCCCAGCGTTCGTTCGGTCCACCGTAGACGGCGTGATGGGCTCTTCCTGCTGCAGCGAATAGATGACGGAGGTCTCGGTGGTTCATGGTTTCGATGGAGTTCATATAGCAACCCTATCGGATTCTCATAGCAGCCATGGCGTCTTTTGGCTACAGCTGACCTCTTCTTCGTTCTGTGAGTCTCATCTGATTTTCACGGTGCCCTCAGCCCGGTATTAATAGCGGTTGATACCTTCGTGGTGGTTCATGAAATCACTATCCCTGATAGCCGAAACCGATGTGAAGGAGACCCACCGATGAGACGTTGGATGTTGTTGTTCGCTGTGATCGCTCTTGTAGCGGCAGCGTGTTCCAGTTCGAGTACCGACGGTGTTGCATCGCTTGATGTGACCACTGATACCGAGATTGCAGGCGAGACAGCAGCAGCCCCGGACGACGTGACCGATGAGGAGTCGCTCCTCGCGTTCGCTGCGTGTATGCGTGATAGCGGAGTCCCGGACTTCCAGGATCCCATCGTCAGCGCCGACGGATCAGTCGACTTCGGCTTCGGGCGTGGCGGTGGTGAGGAAGGTGCCTTCGGTGGTGTTGACCGTGACGTCGTTCGCGCTGCGTTCGACGAATGCGGCACAGACCTCGAAGGTGTGGCGTTCGGCCCAGGTGGCACTGACTTCAGCATCTCCGAGTTCGAGGACACCTTCGTCGAGTTCGCGGCATGTATGCGTGATGAGGGTGTTCAGATGGATGATCCCGACTTCTCGAACTTCGCCCCGGGCCAGGGCGGTGGTGGTGGCGAGGGCAGTGGACCGTTCTCATCCCTTGACCTCAACGATCCACAGGTCCAGGATGCACTCGAAGCCTGCCAGGGTGTCTTTGGTGACTTCCTTCCTCGTGGCGCCACCGGGGGTGGCGGGGATGGTGACGGCGCATGAGCGACACCGTTGATCTACAGGAAGGTCGCACTGCCGATGCGGACGGTGCGACCACCGGGGATGACTTCACCGGTGATGACACGTCGACCGAACGAAGCCGAAAGGGATGGTGGATAGCGGCCGCTGCCGCGGTGGTCGCTGGAGCAGCGATCGTTGCTGTCGTCATCTCCGGCGATGATGCGACCCAGGCGGCCAGCACGACCGATCTCGCCACAGCAACGGTGAGCGAGACAGACCTCATCGTCACCGAAGATCTTCCTGGAACCCTCGGATTCGGTGCCGCCGAGCCGCTTACCTACCGGACATCGAACGACGGCATCGTGACCGTTGCCGGGTACGCCGTTGGCACCGTGACGGATGTTGCATCCGTCGGGGCCACTGTTGCGTCCGGCGAGGTTCTGTACGCGGTCAACTCGGCCCCCATCGTCGTTCTCGACGGAGGCCTTCCCGCGTACCGGGCGTTCAACAGCCGTATGAGCGACGGCCCAGATGTCGCCCAGCTCGAACAGGCCCTCGTAGACCTTGGGTACGACCCCGATGAAGACATCACTATCGATGAGGACTTCACGTCAGCCACTGGCGATGCGATCGAGCGACTCCAGGAAGCGATCGGCGCGGAGGAGACAGGTCGTCTCGATGTCGGTGACGTTGTCTTCGCCTCGAGCCCGCTCTACGTGGCAACATCCCATGTTGATGTTGGCGACGGCGCCCGCGCTGGTGAACCTGCGGTGTCGACCTCGAGAGCTATCTCTGGAACTGTCACGAGTGTTGCAGATGAGGGCAGCATCGTTGGCCAGGGTGACGAGTTGCTCGTGGTCGATGGTGAGCCTGTTGTCTTGCTGATCGGTTCGGTTCCCGTCTATCGGGCGATGAAGGAAGGAACCTCGGGTGACGATGTCATACAACTCCAGACCGCACTGCTCGAGCTCGGCTACGGCGAAGAGTCGGGTCTTGAGGTCAATGGCGACTACGACGAGGCAACGCTCGATACCGTTGTCGATTGGCAAACAGCCATTGGTGCCACCCCTGACGGTGTGGTGAATGTCGGAGACATCTTCTTTCTCCCCGAGCCGATACGCGTCGGAGAGAACCTCGTATCCGTTGGTGATGTGGTGAGAGACGGCACCCCGATACTGTCGTCATCCGTGAGCTCCACGTTCGTCACTGTGCAGCTATCCACAGACGACCAGGACCTGGTGGCAGTTGGCGACCAGGTTGTTGTTGAACTCCCGGCAGGGACCAGAGAATCAGCGATCGTGACCGAGATCGGAACGGTTGTGCTTGCCACCCAGCAAGGCGAGACCTACTTCGAGATGACGGTCACACTCGATACCCCCGACGCAGCAGAAGGGCTCGACCAGGCACCCGTCGACGTTGAGGTGATCAGTGATCGCGCCAACGGCGTCCTGTCCGTACCCGTCACAGCGCTACTTGCTCTCGCTGAAGGAGGTTATGCGGTCGAGGTAGTCCCGGATAGTGGCTCTGTATATCTGATCGCCGTCGATCCTGGTCTCTTCGCAGACGGATTCGTCGAGGTCACAGGAGCAGGGCTCGAAGCGGGGATGGAGGTCGTTGTCCCATGATGCTGACCCAACCGATCGCTCCACCACAAACCGCCCTGTCACTGCGAGGGGTGACCAAGGAGTACCCGGGCACACCACCGGTGCGCGCACTGCGTGGTGTCGACCTCACCATCGAGAACGGCGAATTCGTCTCGATCGTTGGACCGTCGGGTAGCGGAAAATCAACCCTGCTCCACATCGTGGGCACTCTCGACCGAGCCTCGGCTGGGGATGTGCATGTGGCTGGTTTCGATCTGGCAGCACTGAACGACAAGAGCCTGTCGGCGCTGCGTTCGCAGCATCTTGGATTCGTCTTCCAGCAGTTCTTTCTCCTCGCTGGCGAAACTGCACTCGACAACGTGGCCGACGGAATGCTCTACACCGGACGACCGCTCGCGCGCCGCCGTGAGATGGCGACCGAAGCCCTCGACAAGGTGGGCCTCGCCTCACGGGCCGGGCACATGGCCACGAAACTATCCGGCGGCGAGCGACAGCGGGTCGCCATTGCACGAGCGCTCATCGGCAACCCCCGAATCCTTCTCGCGGACGAACCAACGGGGAACCTCGACAGCAAGACCGGTGCATCGATCGTGCAGCTACTCGAAGACCTCAACGAGGAGGGGACCACGATCGTTGTGATCACACACGATCGCGAGATTGCCGATGGGTTTCCACGGCAGGTGTCGCTGCTCGATGGTGAGATCGAACACGACTCGGGTGATCGGCGATGACGGTAGAGGCACCAGAACAGCCAGCCATAGCGCCTTCGCGGCTTGCGCCAGCAGACACGCTTCGGGCTGCGGGGATCGGTCTACGCACCCGCAGACTGCGGTCGGTCCTCTCTGCTCTCGGCATCATGATCGGCATCGGCGCAATGGTCGCTGTGCTCGGTCTCTCCGAGAGCTCCAAGTCGGATCTCCTCGCCCAGCTCGATCGGCTTGGCACCAACATGCTTCAGGTGCAGGCTGGAACAGGTATCGGACTCGGCCCTGGCACCCTGCCAGAAGACTCCACTGCAATGGTGTCACGGGTCGGTCCGGTCGATACAGTTGCATCGGTCAGAGATGTGCCGAGCGCCAGGGTGTTCAAGAACGACTTCGTTCCCTCGGGTCAAACCGGTGGTCTGAGCGTTCTCGCAGCCGACACGAACCTCATGGAAACCCTCCAGGGTTCCATGACCGCAGGGATCTTTCTTGACGAAGCGTCTCCGGACTACCCGGTGACCGTGCTTGGCGCGGTAGCTGCTGAGCGGCTCGGTATTCGCACCCTCGATCAACCAACACGTGTGTGGATCGGCAATGAGTGGTTCACTGTGGTTGGGATCATGGAATCGCTCGACCTATCGCCCGACCTCGACAGAGCGGCACTTGTCTCCGTGCAGGCTGCCGAAACCTACCTCGAGGAGGACCTCGTTCCGACGACACTCTATGTCCGCACCGACCCGGTTTCGGTCGACGAAGTTCGTGGGGTCATGGCAGCAACCGTCAACCCGGAGAACCCCGATCAGGTTGAAGTCACCAGACCATCGGACGCGCTCGAGGCACGTGAAGCGGCGGAATCGGCGCTCACGAATCTGTTTCTCGGCCTTGGAGCCGTGGCGCTTCTCGTCGGTGGTGTGGGTATCGCCAACGTGATGGTCATCTCGGTGCTCGAACGCCGTGGCGAGATCGGGCTCAGACGTGCCCTTGGCGCGACCAAACGTCACATCTCGTTGCAATTCCTTGGCGAGTCGTTGTTGCTTGCCTCGATCGGCGGTATCGGCGGTGTCCTGCTCGGGTCGCTCGTCACAGCGGGCTATGCCGCGCTGCAGGGTTGGGGTGTGTTGATCCCGACGGTTGCGATCGTTGGGGGACTGGTTGCGGCGCTGGTGATCGGTGCGGTTGCGGGGCTCTATCCGGCTATGCGTGCAGCGAGGGTCTCACCAACGGATGCGCTGAGAACGCTCTAGGAACTCAATCAGTGATGATGCCGGCGCTCACGAGATCGTCGTGCCAGCGACTCACGAACTGATCGTCCTGGTAGGGGTTCGACGCCAGCCATTGTGCGGTGTCTGCGTCGGGGAAACGTTCCTCGATCGTCGCTGCGGTTGCATGTGCGCGTCTGGCGAGACCGAGGTGGCTCTGTGACGCCGCGAGAACCAACAGCGCTTCGATGTTCCTGGGCTGATGGTCGAGGACCTCTTCGGCGATGGCGGAAGCCTGCTCGTACTTCCGTCCAACGTAGTACGAACTCGCGAGGACCGTTGGATACCACGGCTTGTTGACCGGGCTGAGCCCCATCGCCTGATCGATCAGCGTGACCGCTTGCTCCCACTGGCCCAGGTACCTGCGGATACTCGCCTGCATGGCCCACGTCAGGTCACACGTCGGCCGAAGGATCTCCGCTTCCGAGATACTCACGAGAGCACCGTCGGCATCCCCGCCTTCGAGTTTCACCGCAGCCAGGATCATCAAGGAGAGACCGGTGTCGTCACCGAGTTCGAATGCTCGCGCAGCGTTCGTCCTTGCCTCTTCGAGCGCTCCAGCCCTGTCGGCAACGAGTCCTTCGGCGGCACCCATCCACTCCGTGAAGGCGAACAATGCAGGGCCAATGGCGCTGTCTGGCGCATCGTCACGTAACTCAGAGAAGAGTCTGCGCGCACGATTCCAGCCGTTCCGTGTGGCTGACGTCAGCTGGTACCAACCTTCGTATACCTTTGCGATCGCAGCAGGATCGCCGAGTTCGTGGTACACCCTTGCCGGCTCGCCGATGATCAACTCAATCTCGAATGCCCGAACGATGTCCGCGGCGAATTCGTCAGCGATGTCGAGTATCTCATCCGCATCGCAGTCCCACTTTCCGGCCCACAGGACAGAATGGGTACGCATCTCTCTCGCCTGGGCCCAGAGTCGAAGGCGTGGGCCGACCTGAATGATCCCCGACGACAACACGTAGCGAACGTTCGGGGGCGCCGGATGGTCATCTTCTGGTCGTCCTTCGGTGTGGGTGACGTCGGTGATGTCGAGATTGTGGAGACCCATCAGCCCTGATACGACCCCTCCGAGGAGAAAATCGGCAGCGAGTGTCACGTCCTCGGTGGCACCCTTGATGTGCATCGGCAGGACCGCTACCCGCGGCGAATCCAGTTCAAGTGGTCGCGGTGGATTCGGCGAGGTGTCGCCCTCGGCAGGCAGGTCGGCGAAATCGTACACGTCGATCTGCTCGGGAATGTTCTTGAGCCGCTGTTTGCCTGTTGAGCGGAATCGCAGCTTCGGTTCGTCGAGGGCACGATAGATCTCACCGGAGATGCTCAGACCCCCGGGAAGTGCGATCGACTGGATCCTGGCAGCGATGTTCATCGCATCACCCACGTAGACGCCATCAGAGCCGATCCGCACGGGACCCATGTCGATCCCCATGCGGAAGCGGAGTCGTCGAAACTCTGGGGCATCGGCGTTCACCGTTGCGATCGCGTTCGTGACTGCGATCGCTGTGCGGACGGCCTGCTCGGGCCGGTCGAACACTGCCATGAAGTTGTCGCCGACAAAGTTGACCAGCGTTCCACCCGCCAATTCGATCTCGGTCTCACTGATGGATCGCGCCACACTGAGGGCAATTGCTGTTCGTTCTGCGTCGTCTGCTACGAGTCTGCTGTAGTTGACGACATCGGCGTTCAGCGCGACGAGAACTGGCTCAGACGCTTCGCCGGATTGTTGGGTCATCCTGCCATTCAAGCATCATCTCAGGTCGGTCTTCGCGCGGACCCGACCGAATGCTGGTTCTACGGTTTATGTGCCTTGACGATGGCGGAGTGCATACCTTCAGCGACCGTGTGGGTTGGGTCGATCGAGATATCGATGAATCCGACCTCCTCGAGACCCTGCCGATACTCGTTGAAGCTCAGTGCTCCCGCAATACATCCCACCCAGCTTCCCCGTTCGAGTTTCTCGGCTTCGCTCAGCTCGTCGTCTGCAACAACGTCTGAGATACCGATGCGGCCACCTGGATTGAGGACCCGGAACATCTCGGCGAGCACCCGTGGCTTGTCCGAGGACAGGTTGATCACACAGTTTGAGATCACCACGTCAACCGTCGTGTCGTCCAGGGGTATGTCCTCAATGATCCCCTTGCGGAACTCGACGTTCGTGGCGCCAGCCTGTTCCTGATGATCACGTGCAAGCGTGAGCATCTCGTCTGTCATGTCGATTCCATACACGAACCCCTCAGGTCCCACCCTTTTCGCAGACAGAAGAACATCGATACCTGCACCCGAACCAAGATCGAGCACGGTCTCCCCTGGAACAAGCTCCGCAACGGCCGTCGGGTTGCCACACCCCAGTGCAGCAAGGGCGGCACCATCGGGGACGCTGGTGAGTTCGCTCGCATCGTACATCCACGTCCCGAAGTCTCCAGAGTCTGCAGTGTTGAAGGCATCGGCACTGCAACAACTCGAATCGTCGCACGACGGATCCACAGCGGTTGCTGCCTCGGCGTATCGCTTCCGCACCTTTTCTCGGATGTTGCTGTCGGTCATGCTGGACCTCCTCGTATCGATGATGGTCGATATGAGTCACGGTACTACGTTACATAGACAGATGTCAATATATGAATTGGTGTAGTCGGTGAAACCGTTCTGGATTCGCGCTCAGGTCAAAGTGACGACACCCGTCGGTGTCTCGATCGTCGCCAACATCGAAGGTACCGGGCCGTAGGAGACGTTCGCGGTGATCCCGATGGAGGTAAAAGCCGCTTCGGCTAGCGACACATCGGGGTGAAGGAAGGTCAGTCGTTGGAGTACACATGCTCTGGGAAGCGACGAGGCGGGGTGCGGTGTGTCCAACCAATCGATGAAGAACGGGATGATGCCCCCGAGACGGTCGGCGTAGGGGTCGGTGAGCAACCACTCCAGGAGCGTCCCCTCCTGCGTGAGGCGAGATCCGGAGGCAACCGACCCCAGATCTAAACCCGCCCCGACGGCGTTTGCTGCCACGTTGTCTAGACCGTTGCCCCTGACTGCCCAGGTGACGAGCTGGGGCTGATCAATCTGATGAAGGCGGAACAGTTCGGGTAGAGATGGCTCAGTGCGCTTCGGATCTGGTGCAACGATCTCGAGATAGGTGCGCTGACCGAGTGACACAAGTGCGTTGTGTGTGCCGAAATCGGGGTGGTGACCCCCGGCAACGACGGACACACCGAACAGCTCCTCGACACAAGCAATGCCGCTATCGAGGTCGGCTGTGGCGAAGACAAGGTGATCGATCCGTTCGAGCATGTACGCACGCTAGCGGCAATACCACGACCGTCTCCCACCCCCGGTCGGGGCGGTCGCTGAACCCACGTGCGCTGACCCTCACGCGACGCATCCGACGGTATCGTCGCGCTGTCGAGGGAAAGAACATGGATGTCGACTCCACTCACGAATATCGGTTCGAGACCCGCAGCGTACGGCCCAACCGAATACGGACTCACCCTCGCGATCGGGCTCATCTGGGGATCCGCTTACCTGTGGATCGCACTTGGCGTGGACCACATGGCGCCCGGTGTTGTGGCGTTTGGCCGTGTTCTTCTCGGTGCTGGCGCCCTTGCGACGTTCCCTGCCGCTCGCAGGAGAATCGAAAGATCTGACTGGCTGCGTATTGCCACGGTTGCTGTTGTGGGCAATGCGGGACCAGCACTTCTATTTGCAACAGCCGAGACCGAGCTGAGTTCCGCTCTGGCGGGGATGATCACGAGCGGCACCCCGATTCTGGCTCTGGTGATCGCAAGCCTCATGCTTCGACGGTTGCCCGGAACCGCCCAGACCCTTGGCATCGGGATCGCCTTTGCAGGGATCGTCCTCATGACGGTGCCGTCGCTCCAGGGTGTTGGCGCCGCGCCACTTGGTATCGGACTCGTGTTGCTTGCCACGGTCGGGTACGGCTTGAACTCCAACCTTCTCGTGCCGCTACAACAGCGATACGGTGGTTCAGCGGTCACGATGTGGGCTCTTATCGTATCGAGCGTGATGCTCATTCCTTTCGCAGCCTTCGGTATCGACGACTCCGAGTTCGCGATGAGTTCCTTGATCGCTGTTCTCATCCTCGGTGTTCTCGGAACAGGCATCGTCCGCGCCCTCGCTGCCACTCTGGCCGGAAGAGTGGGTGGGCCGCGCATGAGCACAACTACCTATCTGATACCGGTTGTGGCGATCGTACTTGGCGTAGCCTTTCGGGATGAGGTTGTAGAACCCATAGCCCTCGTGGGTGTTGTCGTTGTCCTTGCGGGTGCGTTTCTCGCAACTCGGTCGGTGGCGTCAGAATGACCGGTCGATATTCGATATGATCGACCGATGAATGACAACGAGTCCGATCTTCAGGGCGACCTTGTGCTCAACGTGGTGGGTGACCCACTCGAACCTTGCAGCACGGACCCGATGACCGGGTTCTTCAGGGACGGCACCTGCAAGACAGACAGCCGTGATCGAGGCAGCCACACGATCTGTGCTGTCATGACGCGCGAGTTTCTCGAGCATCAAAGACGCATCGGAAACGATCTTACGACTGCGATGCCGCAGTACCATTTTCCCGGCCTTGTCCCAGGCGACCGATGGTGTGTCACGGCAGCGAATTGGCTGCGCGCTCACCAGGATGGCGCTGCAGCGCCCGTGGTACTCGCATCAACTCATCACAGCGTGCTCGACATCGTCCCGATCCATGTGCTCCACCACCATGCGGTCGACGTTCCATCGGACCCTCGGGATCTCGACAACAACGCATCACCATGATCACGAGGAGATGTGCGACCCCTGGATGAACCACATCTGAGACGTAGTCAATGCTTGAAGGCCTTGAATACGTTTTCAGATGGGATCCGACGCATCTCGATATCGATGACCGTTGTGGCGTGAGGTTTCACGAATCGCATCAAGGTCTCCTTGTCGAGGTACTTGCGGAAGGGGAGGTACTGGATGTCGTCGGTCTCGCGTTCCTCTCCCGTAATCTCCAGAACCACATCATCGATCTCTGACAGCCGGTTGAGATAGTTCCCCTCAGGATCCTTGAAGGTCTTGTTGTCTCTGTCCCACTTGCCGGTCCGCAGATAGAACGTGATGATGTTGGGGTTGAGAAGGTTGCGATGCTTGTGCTGCATGAGGCCGCCGATGTCCGTGGTTGACCCTTCAGCGCTCGTCCGCCTGAAGTTGACGTCGTAGTCGGGGACAGGTCGCCCATCCTGGTCGAGCAGTCGGATGATGATCTGACTGTGAGCCTCGTACTGCGCCTTGCGGCTCCACCCCTTCCTGAACCACATGCCGGAGAAGTCGCGTTGCGAGGCCTCCTCGTAGGCATGGTCTGTCGTCGCCTGAAATGTGGCGACCCGGCTCCGCCATTGTGCAACGTTGGACGTCTCGAGGGCCAGTTGCAAGATGGGTTCGATGTCGTCTCTGGTCTGTGACCCATCGACCACGCCAACGTCTGTCCCCGAATGGGCTGTGCCCCAGGGTATGGCGATGGGAACAACGGCTCGATCCTCACCAGGGACGGACAGCCAATCGACCTTGTAGTAGTCACAGTCGCGAGGAAGCCTGGCGGGTTTGAGGTCAGACCGGACCTGATGGGCGGTGACCTTGTCCCCGCGGCCGTTCGTGACGTACCTCACGTAGACGAAGTTCAGGTTCGCACTGCTCACCCGGATGACTCCGTCGGATCCGTCCTCTCGTGCGAACCGGACAGGGATCGACATGAGACCGGTCTTGGGTTGTGACCCGATGATGACGAACTCCCGAACACCGTGAGTTGTGACCATCTCGTTGCCATCCGAGATAAAGCCGATCTGCATGTCCAGGGTGTCGGAGCTCCCGAGTTCGAGCGCGTTGAGTACCTTGACTCCGGCTTCCGACCCCGACCAGAACTGCCGGCCCCATCGTGCGAGTTGACCCTTCCCGAGATGTGCCCACCCGCTTCCGAAGTTCGCGCCAGCGAGATATACGACGTTGCGGATCGGTTGTCGACGACCTGCGAACTTGCGAATCCAGTTACGTATTACCAGAGCGCCGGTGGAGTGGATAACGACGTGGAACGTCGCGTTGCGTAGGTGTCGGAAGTCCGTGTTGAGCGCGTTGTCGAACGCTCTCGAGATGTCATCAATCCCGATCCCGTCCTCCAGTGAGATGTACCTGCTGACATCGAGTTCGAAGACCTGTCGATCCTGACCGTACTGCGTCCGTAGCCACGAGGGGAGCCTGCCGTACATCTTTGCGACCGAAGATCGATTTGACTCTGAACTGGCATCGGTGCTGTATCCGTGGACAAGCAGGATGGGTGTGGCTGTCACGTGACTCCCGGTTCGGTTCACTCAACCCTACGCGTGTCCTCGCGCTGGTGGCCTCAGATCTCGCCCGCTCGCCCGGTGTGATTCTGTTACCAGGCGCCGCCTCCGCCTCCGCCGCCGCCGCCACCACCCCCACCGGAGAACCCGCCCCCACCACCTGAAGATGATGGTGGAGCAAAGGCACCCGACAGCGCCGATTCGAGCCCGGCGAATGCGTTCTCCGTATGGCCACCCGTGTAGCCGTAGTTCCCATACCAGTAGATAGAAGAGACGGTCTCGAGTTCGGGTGGGGCAGTGAGACGTGCTTGCTCCAGTACCTCGCTCGCGACACCGAATCCGATCGCGTAGACGAGGTAGCGATCCCAGAGGTCGAGGGCGATTGGAGATGCCTCGTGAAGCCGGGAAAAATCAGCAAGGTATCTCTTGAAAGCATCCCATCGGGCCGCCTCGAGGGCGCCTTTCGGCGTTCTCTTGACTCGCACCCTTCGGAAGGCGAGGAGGACGCCGAGGAAGAAGGTACCGATGCCGACACCGATGATGATCAGCACCGCCATCGTCGCGCCACCCGGAACTGACTCGAGGGCCCTGGGAAGTATCACCCACGCAGCGACACCGATGAGGATTGCCACGATCACGGTGAGCACCGATGCTGTGTTTCCCGTGGTGTCGAGCATGTCCGAGCGCTGGATCGAGTCGAGAACCCGACCCTGGAAAACGTCGTAGGTTGTTGCGTTCGCTTTCGCATCATCCCGGATAGCGTCCCGAAACTCCGTGAGAGGTCGGGGGCCTTCATCCAGAACACGCTTGACAACGGTCATCACGGACTGTTCGTAGTCGCGTAGACCCGTCGTCACATCTCCAAGACTCAGTTCGAGGTCGGTGATCGTCTCCGTTCTCAGTCCACCCCACGTCGACTTGGTGAGCGACGTGGGCTGTGCATTGATCGCCCCCTGTCGGATAAGGTCGAACAGCGTCGCCGTGAACTCTTTCTCGCTCACGTTGCCCTGAGATAGCAGAGCTCCAACCTCAGCTGGTGGCAGCTCCGTCGGTGGCTCCTGTTCGTACTCCCTGTCATACGTGACGCGGGGCTCCCTTCCGTAGCGCAGATAAGTCACGAGACCAAGACCTAGAGCGATCACGAGGATCATCCCACCACCGAGGATCAGTCCGAGTCCCGCCGCTGTCTGTGCAGCCTCATGATCCTGGGCGAACTGTTGTTCCTCATCGAGGATCAGATCGAGTCCGTCTCCGCCGACCTTCTTCGCCCCGGCGGTGGACGACAACGCGGAGGTAGGAAAAGCGGCACG
>JAMBLJ010000062.1 GCA_023336815.1 Actinomycetes bacterium | reverse complement strand
GGCCCTTGGCGACCGACGAGCGAAGGACATGGATGTCCGTACTACGACGGTCGGACCCCACCGTGACGAGCCAGAACTGCTGCTCGATGGAAGAGCGACACGTACGAGGGCGTCCCAGGGTGAGCAGAGGACCGCTGCTCTGGCATTGCGTATCGGTGCGTACAGGGTGATCCGCGAGATCAGGGATCAGACGCCGATACTCCTTCTTGACGACGTTTTCTCCGAACTCGATATCGAGCGCGCCAAACGGGTGCTATCGCTCATGCCGGCCGGTCAGGTTTTTGTCACTACCGCACGAGAGGATGAGGTATCGATCCAGGGGCGGCGGTGGTCCGTGAGCGATGGAAAGGTTGCATGATGCGAGCGAAGTATCTCAACATGAATCCGAGGAGAGAACCGCAGGAGATCAGCGATGTCCTCGGAAAAGTGATCGAAGACGCAGCCGTGGGTGTGGATGTACGGCAGTCCGACATGGTGGCGCGATGGGCTACCTTCGCGCCGGGCGACTGGCCACTCGGAACCCCGATCGGTGTGCGCGATGGCACCCTCCTCGTGGAGGTCGATAACGGCTCGATCGCCTCTCGTTTGCGCTACCAGACCGCACAGATACTCACGGCGATTTCGGAAGAATTTGGTGATGGACTCGTGCGCTCCGTTCGTGTGAAGATCTCCCGGAAATGACATGACGAAATCAGCCGATAATCCATGTGAAATAAGGGGTTTCGTCGATATTTGGGCTATACTTACAAGCGTGTTATCAGCCCCAATGTTCCCGCTAGCGCGGCGATCCTAAGGAGCCCCGTGAGCAAACAGAAACGTGCGTCTGACGCGTCCTATGAAGCAAGTTCGATCCAGGTCCTCGAGGGTCTCGAAGCGGTCCGACGTCGACCCGCAATGTACATCGGATCGACCGGTCCAAGGGGACTCCATCATCTGATCTGGGAGGCTGTTGATAACTCTGTGGATGAGGCGATGGCGGGATTCTGTACAAGGATCGATGTGACGCTTCTCCCGGAAGACGGGGTGAGGGTTCGCGACAACGGTCGTGGGATACCGGTTGATAAACACGAGAAGACGGGTCTCCCAGCGTTGACGACGGTGATGACTACATTGCACGCAGGCGGCAAGTTCGACTCCGATGCTTACCAGGTCTCTGGAGGTCTTCACGGGGTCGGAATATCTGTGGTCAATGCCCTCTCGACGAGAACGGTTGTTGAGGTGGTCCGTAACGGGAACCTGTGGGAGCAAAGTTTTGCGTACGGTGATCCGGTGGCGAAGCTCAAGAAGGTCAAGCCGATGAAACGATCGGGCACCCAGGTGACCTTCTGGGCAGATCCCGACATCTTCGAGGAGGGGACAGAGTATTCCGCGAAGACGGTCGTGACCCGTCTTCGCGAGATGGCTTTCCTCACGAAAGGTCTTGAGATTCGCTTTCGGGATGAACGTGGAGACGAGACGTTCGAGGAGACGTTCCGGTATGCGGGGGGCATCGTCGATTTCGTGAAACACCTCAACGCATCACGTGAACCGATCCACAATCAGGTGGCCTACTTCGATCACTCCGACGGTGAGGCAGAGGTTGAGATAGCTCTCCAATGGACGGCTGGGTACACAGAGTCGATCCTGTCTTTCGCAAACAACATCAATACCCATGAGGGAGGCACTCACGAAGAGGGTTTCCGGACGGCGTTGACCCGTTCCATCAACGACTTTGCCCGTGCTCGCGGATTGTTGAAGGAGAAGGACAAGAATCTCCAGGGAGAGGACGTTCGTGAAGGTCTGACGGCTGTGATCTCGGCGAAACTACGCCAGCCACAGTTCGAGGGACAGACGAAGACCAAACTCGGTAACACAGAGATACGGTCGTTCGTCCAGAAGGCCATGAACCAGGCCCTCCCCGAATGGTTCGAACGACATCCTGGCGAGGGAAGAAAGATCATCGAAAAGGCATCTTCGGCGGCGCGCGCTCGTGATGCTGCCAGACAGGCGCGTGATCTCACGAGGAGAAAGAGCCTGCTGGAATCTGGGGGTCTTCCAGGAAAGCTCTCGGACTGTTCCTCCAAGGATCCCGAACTTTCCGAGGTATTCATCGTCGAGGGAGACTCGGCCGGAGGGTCTGCGAAACAAGCACGGAACTCGGAGTTTCAGGCGATCCTTCCGATCCGCGGGAAGATCATCAACGTCGAGAAGAACCGACTCGCCCGAGTGCTTCAGAACACCGAAATACAGTCGCTTATCACGGCGATCGGTACCGGTATCGGCGACGAGATGGATATCACCAAGGCAAGGTATCACCGGATCATCATCCTGACAGACGCAGATGTCGACGGTGCCCACATTCGAACGCTGTTGCTCACGTTCTTCTTCCGCCACATGCCTGAGGTCATAGAGCACGGGTACGTGTACATCGCCCAACCCCCGTTGTACTCAGCGAAGATCGGTACGAAGACAACGTGGATCCAGAACGACGAGGAACTCGATCGGTTCAAAGCAGCTAACACTGGTCGCAAGATGAATATTCAGAGGTTCAAGGGTCTCGGAGAGATGAACGCAAACGAACTCGCGGACACCACCATGGACCCCGATTCCAGAACCCTGCTGCGTGTGCAACTCGAGGAGAGGTTCTCTGCTGAGCAGACCTTCTCCACGCTCATGGGGACCGATGTTGAAGCGCGCAGGCTCTTCATCCAGCAGAACGCCAAAGACGTCCGCTTCCTGGACGCATAGGAGTACCGAGGATGTCCGACAACGACCAACAACTTGCATATACGCCAATCGATATCGAGCGGGAGATGCAGGATTCATTCCTGGAGTACGCGATGTCCGTCATCGTCTCGCGTGCCCTCCCCGACGTACGCGACGGGCTCAAGCCCGTGCACCGTCGCGTGCTCTATTCGATGTGGGATAGCGGGATCAGACCAGGGACACCCTATCGCAAGGCATCCCGGGTCGTAGGTGATGTCGTTGGTTGGTTCCACCCTCACGCCCCCGAGGCCGTGTACGACTCAATGGTGCGTCTTGGACAGGACTTTGCGCTGCGCAAGCCTCTCATCGATCCCCAGGGCAACTTCGGCACAGTCGATGATCCCCCTGCTGCCATGAGATACGTCGAAGCCAGGCTCTCGAAACTGTCAGCACACATGCTCGACGGGATCGACGAGAACACGGTCGACTTCAGGGACAACTACTCAGGGGAACGTCAAGAACCGACCGTCCTCCCGTCAAGGTTCCCGAACCTTCTCGTCAACGGATCCACCGGGATCGCTGTGGGTATGGCCACCAACATGGCACCACACAATCTAGGCGAGGTATGTACCGCGGTGCTCCACGCCCTCGACCATCCAGACGCCACACCCGAAGAGTTGATGGAATTCGTCAAAGGCCCCGATTTCCCTACCGGTGCCTACATTCTGGGAAACAAGGGCGTGACGGATGCTCTGCTCACCGGAAGAGGATCGATCAGGATGCGCGCCGTCACCGACATCGTCGAGGTACGCAAGGGTCGTATGGCGATCATCGTCTCAGAGATTCCGTATCAGGTATCGCGGGACAAGATCATGGAGAAGATCGCCGATCTCGTGCGGGCCAAGACCGTCATGGGTATCGCCGATCTTCGCGACGAGTCAGACCGCAATGGAACACGTCTCGTGATCGAGATGAAGAAGGATGGCAATCCACAGGTCATCCTCAACCAGTTGTTCAAGATGACACAACTCGAAGACAGCTTTGCGGTCAACAATGTCGCACTCGTTGATGGCGTTCCGCGGACACTGAACCTCGGGCATCTGGTCCACTACTACGTCGCCCACCAGCTTGAGGTCATCGAACGCCGTTCCCAGTTCAGGCTCGACAAGGCTGAGGCAAGGGCGCACATCGTGCGTGGTCTCCTGATAGCACTGGATAACATCGACAGGGTCGTCCAGATCATCAGATCGTCTGATGCCGTTGAAGAGGCGCGTACGGGTCTGCGGGAGGAGTTCGATCTCAGCGAGATCCAAGCGAATCATATCCTCGACATGCCGTTGCGACGGTTGACCGCTCTCGAGACGAACAAGCTGCGCGAAGAGCTCGCCGAGCTCGAAGCAACGATCGCATTTCTCGAGGATCTTCTTGCGAACGAACCGAAGCGTCGCAAGATCATCGGAGAAGAGCTGTCAGAGATCAGAGACAAGTTCGGAGACGACCGACGCAGCCGGATCATCCCTGATCTCGGCGACATGTCACTCGAGGACCTCATCGCAGACGAAGAATTGGTCGTGAGCATCTCTGCAGCCGGGTATGTCAAGTCGGTCCTTGCAAAGGCCTACAGGACACAAGGGCGTGGCGGTAGAGGGATCAAGGGAGCCGGTCTGCGGGACGACGATGTCGTCGTCCACCTGCTCCACACGTCTGCCCACGCCTACCTCTTGTTCTTCACCAATCGGGGCAAGGTCTACCGCATCCGTGCACACGAGATCCCCCGCAAGGACAGAACCGCGAAGGGTGTTCTCATCCAGTCCGTACTTCCTCTCGAGCCCGATGAGGTTATCGAGGAGGTCATCGACACGCGCGACTACGAGACCAACCGTTACCTTGTGATGTTCACGAAAGCCGGGGTTGTCAAGAAGTCGAGATTCGCAGATTACGACTCGCGCAACCAGGTGCTTGTGGCGATCAATCTGCAGGAGAACGATGAGGTCGTTGCGGTGCGCCAAACGAGCGGTGAATCCGACCTGATGATGTTCACGAGGAACGGTCTTGGTATCAGATTCAATGAATCAGATGCCCGCCCGATGGGTCGTGCTTCACAGGGTGTGCGTGGCATCAGGCTTCGCGAGGGTGACGAGGTCGTTTCGGCTGCCGTTGCGGATGAGGCCGAAGAGGTTCTCCTTCTCACTGAAGGTGGCTACGGCAAACGGGTGAAGATGGATGAGTTCAGGGTGCAGAGGCGAGGTGGTGTCGGTGTCATAGCGATGAAACTCACGAAGGTGCGTGGAACCGTCGTTGCGGCGAGGGGTGTTACGGCCGGTGACGAGATCGTCGTGACATCGTCTGATGGGATCGTCATGCGCGCCGAGGCGAAGTCGATCTCGCGCCAGAAACGTCCATCAACCGGGGTCAAGGTGATGAACCTCGCCAAGGGGACGACACTCTCGGCGCTGGCTATCGCTGCCACGGAAGATGAGGACGACGAGTCCTAGCGCTCGCACCGCAGGGAACGATTACTCGACCGATTACGTCTCAATAGCGGGGTGGTCGGCCGGATCCCCGATACACTGCGGATTCGCAAGGAGGACGCATGTCCGTTCGCCGGGTACGTCGCATCATTCGTAAATTCGATCCATGGACGGTCCTCAAGGTCGCCCTCGTGCTGAACGTTGTCGGAGCGACGATCTGGGTTCTCGGCGTGTGGGTAGCGTGGTCGATCGCTGTACAACGGGGGATCCCCGAATCGTTCGTTGAACTGTTCGCCAGGTTGACCATCATCGTTACACCCGACGGAGGGCTGTATTTCAGGGTTATCGTGATGCTCGCCATCGTATGGGTCATCACGTCAACCGCCGCCATGACCCTTGCTGCCGTCCTGTACAACCTTATCTCGGACGTTGTCGGCGGAATCGAGATGATCATGCTCGAAGAAGTCCCTGATGCTCCTCCGGTGGTGGAAGCACCGAGGCCTCGTCCCGTGGTCCATGTGCCTGCCAACGGCTCGGCTTCGTCAACACTTAGCAACGAGAAGACAGTCGAGCAATCACACACCTGAACCGTCGTGTGTCGATCGTAAACCCGATGGAAGCACGAAGACACGGTTGAGGATCAACTGGCTCCGTCGGGCCCGCTCTCAGCGTTCGGTCTGGTAAGACCCTTTCGCTCGCACGAGCGGCATTCTGGATGCGAGGGCTCCGCATCGGTGGTGGGGTATCGCCCCTGTGACTCATTCGTGCCGGTGGCCGATGGAGCAGATCACGATGTGACCGCGAGCACGATTACACCGAAGACCGTGAGAGACCCACCGGATTCAGAGGGAAGAACGCCACACAGCGATCTCGAGTTCGAGCTCCATCAGCTTGGTCATGAGAAGTTGGCTCTGCGTGGCGGCTTCCTGGATGCGCGGCTCGTAGGAACCCTCTCCCGCGATGAGTGCGGCAGAGGCCAGGGTCAGAGCTTCGAGGTGAGCAGCATGATCGGCGACCCCGATGATGCGTTCACCCCCTGGTCCGTCTACGGAGATGACCGCACCCCCCCATTCGTCGTCTGTGTGGGCGACAAGGTCCCGTGCACCTCGTTTCGTCGCCCATACGACACCGACCGGGTCCGGGAACGCAACTGCAGTCCCGTGATGGAGAGGGGATCCTGGTTCCGTCCACGCGACCGTGACCACGTCGTCGGCGCTAACCGAGGACGAAGGGTGATGTACCAGCGCCCTCGAAAGGGTCGAACCGACATTCGCACCGACCGCGACTGCGATCGTTGACGGGCCCCGGTGAAGGGTCGGTTCATCAAGCCACAGGACCAGGGGAATACCGAGGACCGAAGCTCTCGCTACGAGATCGGTAGCAGACGTTGCTCCGTCAGAAACGATCACATCGTACGTGGCGAGATCTCCTGCAGGACCGGTGCGGCGCGATCGATGCTGGGACGATGGTTGGACCAATCCGAGGTAGTCGACCGAGTCCTCAGCGAACAGGACTCTGCCTGCCCTCGCCCCAACCTCGGTTGACGAATCGAGAGCGATTCTCATGGAGTGGACGACTCAACAGGCTCCCATGACCCTGGCGCCGGCGGTGGGGGTCCATCGTGGGGGTGACGCAGTTTGAGAATGACGAGAACAGCAATAAGGGCCGCTATTCCGAGACCGAGAAGGGGTTTCATCCGCACAAGGGTACCCCGTCCTGGTGACCCACTTGTGATGTGGACTCACTCTCTCGCTACCATGACAACACGCCCCGGTTCTGCCGGGTGCCGCTTCAGAGCGAAGTCCGGTGAGATCCCGGCGCTGTCCCGCAACTGTGATCCTCTCATGAAGAGGTAGCCAGGTCGCCTCTGCATCGGTCGGTTGTGGTCCTTCGGAGGAGAGGTACCTGAGCTGCATGCCGTCTCCTCCAGAGAGAGGAGAAATCCATGTCCAAACGGACCATTTCCATCATCGTTGCTGTTGGTGTTGTTCTGGCGCTTGGCTTCGTGCTCATTCTTCGGAGTACCTCGTCAGAAACTGAAAGCGCAGCACCCGGATCTTCGACGACAGCGCCGGATACGACGTCAGCCGTTGCTCCGACAACAACAGAGCAAACTACGACCACTACGGCGCAAACCAACGACGGTTTCCCCGTGACCATCGATACACCCAGCGGCCCGGTGACGATCGATAAGAAGCCCGTACGGATCGTGTCGATCTCACCCACGAGCACTGAGGTGCTGTTCGCTACTGGCGCGGCGAACCAGGTCGTTGCAGTCGATGATCAGTCGAACTACCCATCCGAGGCGCCGACGACGGATCTCTCAGCGTTCACACCGAACGTTGAAGCTATCGCGGCACTCGACCCCGATCTCGTGTTCCTGTCCTTCGATCCGGGGGACGTCATCGCTGGCCTCGAAGCGATAGGGATCCCTGCCATCCTGCACCCTCCTGCAAGCACGATCGATGATGCCTACTCACAATGGGAACAGACCGGTTTCGCAACAGGGAACCTCGCAGCAGCTGTTGCTCTGGTTTCATCAACGACGGACTCGTTGCGTGCAACAGTCGCAGGGCTTCCCGATGGGACCGATGCGTTGTCGTACTATTACGAGCTCGATCCGACATTCTTTTCGGCCACATCGTCGTCTTTCATTGGCAGCCTTTTCGCCCGTACCGGTGTTGCGAACATCGCCGATGATGCCGATCCAGATGGCTTCGGGTTTCCGCAGCTCACTGCCGAGTACATCATCGGTTCGGATCCGACCCTGATCTACCTCGCAGATACGAAATGCTGTGGACAGGATCTCGACACCGTCGCGGCGCGACCAGGTTGGAATGTGATGTCTGCGGTAGAGCTAGGGAACGTCATCGAGTTGGATGACGACATTGCCAGTCGCTGGGGTCCAAGAATCACTGAACTTCTCGAGATCGTCGTGGCATCGATACTCGATCTCGAAACCGCAGACGCATGAACGCCGGTCGCCCCGCTGCGTCACGCCTCCATTGGTGGTGGATTGGCGGGGCGACGGTGTTCCTCCTGATATCGATCGTCGTTGGTGTCATGGTGGGTGTCTTCGCTCTCTCGCCTGGTGACATCATTCGTTCGGTTCTGTCCCGCCTGTCATGGGTCGAACTCAGTACGGGTCTCTCAGAGCGCGAGGAGGCGATCCTCTGGCAGATACGTATGCCCAGGGTGATTCTCGGGGTGCTCGTCGGTTCGATGTTGTCGTCGGCTGGCGCTGCGTACCAGGGAGTATTCAGAAATCCGCTTGCTGATCCCTACCTACTTGGGGCGGGCGCCGGTGCCGGTTTGGGTGCGACGCTCGCGATCGCATATGGTCCGGTCGCTGGTTCGTGGATCATCGATCCTCTTCCGCTCGCCGCGTTCGTGGGGGCAATCGGCGGTGTCGCCCTTGCGTACGTTCTCGGGTACAGCGTGCGATCCGGTCGCACGTCGGTCACCTTGATCCTCGCTGGTGTTGCGATCGCGGCGTTCCTCACGGCGCTCCAAACGTTCGTTCAGCAGCGTGAGTCTGACACGTTACGCGAGGTGTACGGGTGGATCCTCGGGAGTTTGAACACCGCGGGGTGGAGCGAGGTCCGACTGGTGCTGCCCTATGTCGTTGTGAGTCTCAGCGTTGTAGTGGCTTCGCGGCGACTGTTGGATGTCCTGTCTGTTGGGGATGTCGAGGCGAGCGCCCTTGGAATCCAGCCGGTCCGTATTCGTATGACGGTGATCGCTTTCGCGACGCTTGGTACGGCAGCTGTTGTTGCGGTAAGTGGACTGATCGGGTTCGTCGGCATCATCGTTCCTCATGCGATACGGCTTGTGACTTCGGTGTCCTATCGCGTCATCGTTCCGCTGTCGGTGCTCTTCGGTGGAGCGTTCCTGGTACTCGCAGATATCATCGCTCGAACCGTTCTCTCACCTGCCGAGATACCTATCGGCGTTGTCACAGCACTCGTCGGTGCCCCGTTCTTCGCTCTCGTGCTCCGGACAAGCAAGGGTGTCGTTTCATGAACGCGATCGATTTCTCTCACGTGTCCGTTGTCTACAGTGAGCATCCGGTGGTTCGCGATGTGTCCTTCTCTGTCTCCGATCGAGAGTGGGTTTCCGTCGTTGGTCCTAACGGCGCAGGGAAGTCCAGTCTGCTCAAGACACTGGTAGGTGCCGTTGCCTACAGCGGGAGAGTCGACCTGCGCGGAGAGTCAGCGACAGAGTTGCGAGGGAGACACCGAGCAAGTGTTGTTGCGTATGTGCCGCAACGGTCCTTCTTTCCACCAGGGATGACGGTCTTCGATTTCGTTCTGCTCGGACGCACCCCACACATGGGCCCACTAGCGTCGGAGTCGCGCCGTGACATCGACGAGGTGTGGGAGGCACTGGAGGCTCTGCACATCGAGCGGTTCGCATCGCGGGATGTTGCAACGCTTTCCGGAGGGGAGACACAGCGGGTCTCATTGGCGCGGGTGATCGCTCAGCGTGCCCCTGTGCTGGTTCTCGACGAGGCAACGGCTTCACTGGATCTCTCTGCGCAGCATGAGGTTCTCGAGTTGATCGATGCTCTTCGATCTTCCCACGGGATTACCGTCGTGAGCGCCATCCACGATCTCACCGCAGCGGCACAGTTCTGTGACCGTGTTGCTCTCCTTTCGGGCGGCGAACTTATTGGCTTTGGAAGCCCGGCCGAGGTCCTCACGGAAGCGGTGTTGCGCGAGATTCTGGAGCCATCTATCCGGGTCATAGAAGTCGACGGTAACCCCGTCATAGTCTCTCTCAGAACACAGGAGTCCTGATCATGAATGAACCCAAGCATCGCGGAATGCTGATCATCAACACCGGTGATGGGAAAGGCAAGTCCAGCTCGGCTTTTGGCGTCATGCTGCGTGCCGTTGCTCGCGAATGGAATGTGATCGTCATCCAATTCATTAAGTCGGATAAGTGGCAGACCGGCGAACGAAAGATGGCCGAGCAGCTCGGTGTGAGCTGGATCACCGGAGGTGATGGGTTCACCTGGGAATCGGAGGACATGGAAGCCACGGAGCAGGCAGCCAGAGACGCCTGGCAACGTGCGGCTGACGCTATCGGATCCGGGGAGTACGACCTCGTCATTCTCGACGAGGCGACATACCCCGTCACGTTCGGTTGGATCGATATCGAGGATGTTGTCACGACACTGACGGAGCGCCCATCGAAGGTGAATGTCGTGATCACCGGGAGAGATGCTCACCAAAGGTTGATGGAGATAGCGGACACCGTGACGGAGATGCGAAAGGTCAAGCATGCCTTCGACCTCGGGATCTCTGCGAAGAAGGGTCTCGATTTTTGATGGCCCTCACCGTTGTGGTCGGCGGTGCGCGGTCGGGAAAATCTACGTATGCCATCAGTCGTTCGGATGCTGTGGGAGGCGAGCGTGTGTTCCTCGCAACAGCGGAGGCCCGCGATGATGAGATGGCCTCCCGTATAGCCCGTCACAAAATGGAGAGGGCGTCGGAATGGCAAACGATAGAGGAGCCGATCGATCTTGCCCGAGTTGTGTCAGCGATCGATGACACAACCACGGTTCTCGTCGATTGCCTCACATTGTGGGTGAGCAACATGATTGAAGCGGGCCACAGCGACACGTCGATCCTCTCAACGATCGAACGTATTCGAGAGTTGCTCCTCGCACGTACCGGGGAGGCCTTCGTTGTGTCGAACGAGGTTGGATCAGGCATAGTTCCGTTCGAGCCGGACGTCAGAAGGTATCGAGACGTACTCGGTGAGGTGAACGCTCTGATCGCAAGCGACCCTGCCGAATGTGTGCTGATGATCGCAGGGAGACCCTTGCATCTCGACATCTCGTGAGGCAATTTCGCCTCGCTGTTGCTTTCCTCACTGCGGTACCAACGGGACTTGGCGAAGAGAGTCCACAGAAAATGGGTTCTGCCATTCCCTGGTTCCCCTTGGTAGGCGGGGGCATCGGAGCTTTCGTAGGTGGGGTGTCGTGGGTCGCCATGCTCTGGGTCCCCCCTGTTGTCGCAGCAGTTCTCGCAGTCGTGTCTGGTCTGCTTCTCACGCGAGGGTTCCACGAGGATGGTCTTGCGGACACAGCGGATGGGTTCGGTGGTGGCTGGTCACCGTCAGAACGACTTGCGATCATGAAGGATTCGCGGATCGGGACCTACGGCGGGCTGGCGCTCGTGGCGACTGTCCTGATCCGTGTTGTCCTGGTCTCGGAACTACCCAGGGACGAGGTCGTGGTCGCTCTGATCGCAACACACACCCTCGCCAGGTCAGGGATTCTCATCATGATGATGGCCATCAGACCGGCTAGGACCGAGGGTCTTGGTGTGTCGTATCTTGAGAGCGTTTCGCGGTGGCGACTCGGCTTTGGCGCCATGGTCGGTGTCGGTCTTGCCTCCGCTGCTGTGGGCACCGATGTCGTACCGGCGCTGGTCGCCCTCATGTTCGCAGTGGCGATTATGGGCATGCTCACTGTTCGAAAGATCAGGGGAATCTCAGGTGACGTACTTGGCGCAACCGAACAAGTGTCCGAGTCGGCTGTGCTCCTTACGTTGGTGTAGATGGCTGCTGGAGAGAGCGCTCACGCAGAAATATGTCGACGCCCACCTGAATGAAACAGATGCCTGCAAGCAGGAAGAGGATCGTATTGCTTGACCACGCACCCGCTGCGACGCCGATGAGGACCACAAGAGCAGCTGATCCGAGTCGGACCTGAAACTGAATCAGATCAGTTCGGTGGTCCTCGCGGTCGGTTGCGAGATGGATGCCTCCCATGGCCGCGAGAGATATAGCTATACCCGTGACGGCCACCCATCGGACGTCCGCACCCTCCTGTGCGACCAGGAACTCCAGACCGATTCCTGAAGCTGTGAGTCCTATAGCGAGCGGCAGATGCATGTAGATCCATGTCGTCGGGCGCCAGGCCTTTAACTGGCTACTACGTCTTCGAACGACGGACCCTTCGAGGTTGTCGAAATAGAGCCACCACAGACCTGTTGCGGTTATCACCCCGATCACCGCTCCCATCGCTGCGTTGAACTCCCAACCGATGGAGCTCAGGCCCGCAACGACGGCAGCGATCGATTCGCCGAGTACAAGGATCGTGAACAGACCGAAGCGCTCAGGCAGATGGGATACGGAGAGTGGAACCATGGCCTGTGCCCGCCTCATAACGTACGGTGTCGCCATATCGATTGCCAGACCGATAGCCCACAATACGTATCTCCACGGTTCAGGCACCCACAACGAAACGATCCATGGCATGGCACCGATCGAGAACCCAACGAGGTACCCATGGACGAGTTGTCTCGTGGTCTCTACATGGAAGTACGCACGGAGGTACATGATGAGGAGGACGACTCTGGCCGCAAGGAACGAACCGGCGAATGCGACCGTCGAGTCGGCCGTGTCGCCTGAAATAGATGCGGCCATCAGTGCGATGGCGATCATCTGAGCGACGGCGAGGAGTCGCTGCCCGAGGTCATCGGTGTCGTATCGATCCGCATAGAACGTGAAACTCGCCCATGACCACCACAGTGGTATGAAGAGTCCAATGAAAGCAGCAACACCCAGCCAGGAATGATCGACCAGGAGGCGGTGCCCGAGGGCGGCAACCGCCACGACGAACACGAGGTCATAGAACAGTTCAAGCCAGGTGGCGGAGCGATGGTCCTCTTCGGACATTTGTGTGCGCAGACGCGGCGGCCGTAGTGACGACAACTTCATGAACCCTCCCGGCGTGGAAGCCTAATCGTGGTGCCACGAGGCCGCGTGAACCGCCTCAGTCGATAGGAGAGCTGCGATCAGAGATTGATAAGCCGGTCGAATGCCTTGCCGACAAAATAGGCGAGAACACCGCCGATCATCCCGAGGGCGAAGTTCTCGAGTGCCGACAGAACAGGGCTCTTCCCTGTGTGCATCGTCTTTATCGCTCCAACAGCGATAAGCCCGATACCAGACAGGATTCCCGCGACGAGGAGTGCGGTACCCGTATTGTCGATGAAAGCGAACGGCACAACAGACGGGAGTGCTCCGCCGAGGAAGAGCAATCCCGAGAAGATTGCTGCAGCGATAGGACTACGTCGCTCGGTATCGACGATGCCGAACTCGAGTGCCGCATGCATGTTGAGCATGGCGTTGTCGTCCGCATCGATGATCTCGACGACCTGCTCGAGGTCGTCACCTGTGAGACCGACGTCGGACAGCATGTCTCTCAACTGATCCTTCTCGTGCTGTCTGAAATACTTGAGGTGCTCGCGTTCGAGTGCGAGCTCCGCTTCGAAGACCTCTTCTTGAGATTTGGTTGCAATGTACTCGCCGACTGCCATCGAGATCATGCCGGCGATAGCGCCTGCTACCCCGGTGAGGAGAACATCGATCGCATCAAGCCCGCCACCGACGACGGCTGAAACGAGGAGAAATGTCGATACGAGTCCATCGTTGACACCGAGGATGATGTCGCGCATGTACTGGCGCGTTGCGCCGATATGTGGCTGATATCCTTCTGGATAGTTCTTTTCGGTTTCCAGCTGCGCCATGCTGGCAGTCTAGGTGCCGTGGGTGTGGCCAACCAGTGTGGTGCGACGTTCAGTCGGTGGCCGGTGTGAGCAAGAAGATCTTGATATCCCTCTGCGTGATCGATCGATAGGTCTCGTATCCAGGCCATACATCGTCGAGAAGCGGCCACAGACTCTGGGTCTCGTCGTCATCGGCACGCGTCGCAACAACGACGGTCCGTTCATCGTCGATTTCGACTGTCGCTCTGGGGTGCGCCTCAAGGTTGTATGCCCAACCCGGGTGATGATTCGACCCGAAGTTCGATGCGACGACCGCGATCACTCCGTGCTCCAGCGAGACGAACAGAAGAGGTACAGTCCGGGACTCGCCGCTCTTCGCTCCAGTCGTA
This sequence comes from Actinomycetes bacterium, assembly GCA_023336815.1. Classification (GTDB taxonomy): domain Bacteria; phylum Actinomycetota; class Acidimicrobiia; order Spongiisociales; family UBA5794; genus JAMBLL01. Next base: position 3,065 of record JAMBLJ010000062.1, on the reverse strand, counting down.
GTGACGAAACAGAGAGGGAGATCGAGGCCCATTGTCGAGGGCGCAAAACGCGTCCCGCGCAATTTCATGTCGAGCGGCGTGAGTACTTTGGACATCACCCACCGCACAGGGGTGGTCCTCGCTGCCGCCTTGAGCAGCCGCGCATGTCGGCTCATGCGTTGAGACTAGCTGGCAACGTCTTCTCCACGGCGAGTGGAGATGGATGGTCGTCGAGATGGCCCACACGTATTGTCCAACGGGCTCCTAGCCTGTAAAACATGGAGGAAGACGTCGAGAGTCCAGTTGAGCCTGAGTTCATCGACGACGTCGATGCGACGGAGGAGATAGTGGCCTCGTATCCACCGTCACCGTCGTGGGGTGAGAACGCAAAGCTGCTCACCGTTGGCATGGCATTCATGCTTTCTATCCTCGGCATCTACCTCATTCGGAACGTCATAGCGGTCGCCGCGCTCGCGGCACTCGTAGCATTTCTGGTTGCCCCTCTGATCCGCCTTGCGTCGACACACCTGCGGTTGCCCAGGGGATTCGCTCTTCTCCTCGCGTATCTCCTCGTGTTTCTTGGGACATTGGCCTTCGGTGGGCTGCTTGCACGATCGATCGTGGAATCGATCGTCGAACTCGATCCCGTAGGATTGGTGAACGAGGTCAGGGTCTGGCTGTTAGACCAAGTCGACTCGCAGGGCCGATGGTTCGTAGCCGGGGTAACAGTCGACATGAACTCCGTTCTGGACTCCCTGAGGACCACCGTCGGAGACGGAGGGTCTGGCGGGGGCATCGTGGTCGATGCCGAGCGTGTACTTGAGTACCTTGGTGCCGGACTGAGCGGGTTCCGCACAGTTCTTGGCGTTGTTACGGCTGTGCTCACATCCGCCATCGTGACCACTCTCGTTGCGATGTACCTCAACGCTGACAGCGGACGCATGCACGAAGTGACCATCCGCAACATCCCTCCCGGCTACGAGCGTGATGGACTTCTCATGCTGGCCTCGATCAAGAAGGTGTGGCGGGGATATCTGTACGGACAGCTCATCAATTCGCTCATCACGGGACTCTTCGTGTTCGTTGTGCTCTGGCTTGTAGGTTTGCCTGGTGCACTCTTGATGGGTGCGGTCATGGTGGTACTCAACATGATCCCGACGTTCGGCCCGATTCTGGCGGCCATCCCTGGTGTCCTTGCAGCGTTGCTCTCCGGATCGACACGATGGCCTGATCTGGAGAACTACTGGTTCGCGTTGATCGTGATTGGTATCTACGTCATCGTTGTCCAAGTTCAGGCGAACGTGATAGCTCCGAAGGTGATGGGTACGGCGGTGCAGCTACGACCCGCCGTGATTCTTATCGGTTTGCTTGTCGGTTTCCAGGTTGGTGGACTCCTCGGATCCTTGCTCGCAGTACCCGTCATAGCGTCCATTCGTGATGTGGGCGTGTACATCTGGAGAAAGCTCATCGATCAAGACCCGTGGCCTGACGAGGAGCTCATGACTCTGCCACCCGATCGATGACCGAGACGATCACAACCGATGTCGTCGTCGTTGGAGGTGGTCTTGGCGGCTTGTCCGCGGCCCGACACCTCCAGGTGCAGGGGTACGACGTCGTCGTGCTGGAACACCACTCGAAGCCTGGCGGGTATGCCCACTACTTCAGGGCAGATGGGTACCGATTCGAGGTTGCACTCCATGCTCTTGACGGTTTGGGCTCCAATGGCTGGGCTCGCCCGATGTTCGACACGCTGGGCATCCTTGAGTCTGTCGAATTCAACGAACTCGAACCGTTCTACACAGTGTCGTTTCCCGACTTCTCGGTTACGGTCCCCACGGGAATCGATGAGTATGTTGAACGGATCGCCGAGGTCCTTCCAGATGAACGCGACGGTGTTCGCAACCTGTTCGATGCCATCAAACAGGTCGGTCATGATGTAGCTCGATACACGAGAGACCGAGCAAGCGGTGAACATTTCGATCAGATGGAGATGGTCGGCCGGTATCCAGCCATGGCGATGGCTTTCTCGAGTTCCTGGAGTCAGTTCGTTGATCGATATGTGAGATCTACTGAGGGAAAGGCCCTTGTTGCCACCCTGTGGGGCTATCTCGGGCTTCCGCCATCGCGTCTTTCAGCCGGACAGTTCGCTTTGACCCTTCTTTCGTATCACACAGCTGGAGCCTGGTACCCAACCGGTGGTTCAGGAGCGATGTCCTTCGCTATCAAGGACAAGATCGAAGAGCACGGTGGCGACGTTCGGCTCCGGACGACGGTCACGGCGATTGAGGTGATGGGTCCCCAGCATGTCACGGTGTCCACAGACAAGGACCTAGTCGTTGAGGCAAGAGCAGTGGTGTCGAACGCGAGCCCATCAGCGACGGCTGCGCTTCTTCCCCCTGGAGCCATGGAACCAGAGTGGCTCGACGATGTGCAATCCGATGTGGCTGCTCTGTCTACGATGACGGTCCATCTTGGTGTCGCACGCGATCTCGCTGCTGACGGATGGGATCACCACGAGTTCTTCGACATGGTCGGATACGATTTCGAATCAGAGTACGAATCGATCCTGAAAGGTGAGTTCACCGACGTTGGCATGATCGTATCCAACTACTCCGTCACTGATCCTGCCTGTGCCCCGGATGGCAAGACCGCACTCGTGCTGACAGTGCTCGCTCCATGGGATCACAATGACGTCTGGGGGACGGGTGGCAACCTCAAGGAATATCAAGAGAATCCCGGCTACATCGCGACGAAGGAAGCAGCCGGCCAGATCCTCATTGATCGTGCGTGTCGGCTGATTCCAACACTGCGTGATGCCATCGAAGTCGTTCGTATCGGAACGCCGCTCACCAATGTGCGTTACATCATGCAGCCAGGTGGATCGATCTACGGTCGTGAACAGACCGTCCAGAATATGATGGAGAGGCGAAAACCCACCACACCTATTCCCAACGTGTTCCTTGCAGGTGCCTGGATCGGTGGCGGTGGGATGACGGCTGCGGTTGGTTCAGGCAAGTCAGCGGCGAAAGCGGTCCACCGATACCTCGGTTCAACGACGGGTTGACGCTGTAGGGAGCCGTTTACCG
>JAMBLJ010000061.1 GCA_023336815.1 Actinomycetes bacterium | reverse complement strand
AGTCTTCTTGGCGACAGGCTTCTTCGCAGGCGCCTTCTTCGCAGAAGTCTTCTTGGCGACAGGCTTCTTGACAGAAGTCTTCTTCGTTACAGTCTTCTTGGCTGCCGGCTTCTTCGCTGGCGCCTTCTTTGCGGGGGTCTTTTTCGTGGCCACGGAACCTCAGAACGGATGGGAGAGGAGATTGTACAGATATTCGCGGCTTCGTGACCGCCAGGTTCTATGCGTCGGCGATCACTCCAGCATCGCTCACCTGGTTGAGATAGCCACGAATGGTCTGTGCCCTGGCGGGACCTACACCGTCCACCTGTGCGAGATCATCGATTGTGGCCTTCATGAGGCGGTCATACGAGGAAAACTTACGCAGGATCGCATCTGCGACAGAGTCCGGAATGCGCGGCACACCGGCAATCGCACGGACACCCCTGGGTTGTGCGTGATCGTCCAACGATCCAAACGCAAGCGCGTCGGCGAGAGTTTCGGCGTCGTAGAGATCATCGCGATCGAGCGCATCGATTCTCTTGAACACCGAGGAGCCCTTTCTCGGCTTGCGACGCTGGTAGTCGACGTTCACCAACTCCGCGATCTCTGCGACACCACGAGTGAGGTCGTCGGCCTGAAGCGTGATCAACGATGCCGAGTCACCGAGTTCGACGGCGATCGTATCGAGCGCAGAGGCAAGATCACGGATAACCGCCGCTCGCTGAATAACACCGACCACCTCACGCATCGAGACGAGATCGTCTGCTTCGTATCGAGAGAGCCTTGCAACGGATTCGTCGAACTGATTGCGTAGCCGTTCGATCGACTGAAGTCTCTGATTCGCCTCGCCAAGGAGTGCGGTCACTGACTGAAGCACGAACCTGCTGGACTTCGAGTAGACCACCGCAACCGAGTGACCCTCCTCGGAGACTGCCAGGACCGGGAAACCCGTCTGTTGAGCAAGACGCTCCGCCGTTCGGAACCTCGTACCGGTCTCGACGGTGTGTAACGAGGGATCGGGAATGAAGTGGACGTTCGCTGCAAGGATCGTTCCCGCACGGTCGTCGACGACGATTCCGCCATCCATCTTTGCGAGTTCGGCCAGCCGCTGCGCTGTGAACGCGGCATCCTTGAGTGTGAATCCGCCGCTACTGACTTCGTCAACGGTGGGGCCCGATCCGATCAGTACAAGCGCTCCGGTCCCCTGTCGCATCGCAAGTTCAGCCGCCATTCGAAGTGGGGTCCCTGGTGCGAACCGTCGGAGGAGTTCGATCGGGACTGCGGCGCTTGGTGTCATCAGTGCGCAGGCTAGGCGAGTAGCGAACAATACGTGGCGAGCGCCCACGTCTCATTTGATCGAGCAGATTCCATTCCTCATTGGGTGTTCAGCCCGTTGACCTTGCGGATGTAAAGCCCGATGCGATCATGGCATCCACCAGTCGGCCTTGTCTCTCTGGTGAGATGATCGGTCCCGAGCCAAGTCGCTCGGCTTCGGCGTTGCGTACACCAGCGCGCACGACTGGTCGAATCTCTCCTGTGAGGCCCACTTCTCCGTACGCCGCTGTGTGTCCGAGCGAGTACTCACCGAACGCGGAGGCAATCGCTAGCGCAACGGGCAGATCAGCAGCGGGCTCTGAGATCTTGACACCTCCCATCACCGAGACGTACACCTCGAACGAACGGAGAGGTAAAGCCGCATGTCGCTCGAGCACACCGATGATCTGATGGACTCTCACTGTTGGCAAACCCGTGACTGCACGGCGGGGCTGAGGCATGTCGGTTGCGACAACGAGGGCCTGGACCTCCACGACCATTGGGCGTTTACCCTCCACGGTCGGGAACAGAACGCTCCCTGGTGCGCTGGCGTCCCGCTGGGATGTCAACAGACCACTGGGATCGGGTACCTCTTCAAGTCCTTGTTGTGTCATCGAGAAGACACCAATCTCATTAACTGAGCCATAACGGTTCTTGATGCCTCTGAGAAAGCGAAGACCCTGATCTGAGTCTCCCTCGAGATACAGAACGACGTCCACCATGTGCTCGAGGGTCCGAGGCCCGGCGATCGAACCGTCCTTCGTGACATGCCCGACCAGGATGAGCGGAACACCTGACGACTTGGCAAACGCGATCAGCCTCGCAGCAGATTCTCGCACCTGCGCCGTCCCACCGACTGTGCCACCGACCTGGGCGGAGGACACCATCTGAATCGAATCCACGATCAGGACACCCGGATGCCTCTCACCGGCTGCTGCGATGATGTCATCGACGTCGTACACCGAAGCAACCTCGATGCCTGGGGAGGTGACGCCGATGCGACGAGCCCTCAACTGGATCTGATGAACCGACTCTTCAGCGGTCGTATAGAGAACCGAACCATCCGATCCTGCGATTCTGTCCGCAGCCTGGAGAATGAGAGTTGACTTTCCGATTCCAGGCTCGCCGCCAACAAGCAGAACCGAACCGGGTACGATCCCGCCTCCAAGGACGCGATCGAGCTCACCGATACCAACCGGGTGGCGGTCACGTACGGCGGAGGGCGCGGCGGTGACTGATTCGACCACAACCGTCTGGCGGGAACGTCTCGGCGCCGCGGTTTCAACAAGCGCTTCCTGGTTTCTGCACTGGGCGCAGAACCCCATCCACTTCGCGCTACGGTGGCCACAGTTCCCACACACATAGGACGGTGTTTCTATTCTGCTGGTACCTTTCATGTGATCGACCGTACAACTCCGGTACGACAGATCATGATCGGTACACGAGCCAGACGACAAGGCTCACCAGGGCAACACCGAGCACGATGGCAGCCACCACCGAAGGGGTGGTCCACTGCTCGGCAACACGTATCGACAACAAGACAGCCATTCGTGGCACAATACCCGGAGCGAGGCACGATTCATCTGTTCCCCAGAGAACGGGCGTGAGGAAGAGCATGCAGGGCGACGATCCCAATGACCAATTCGACGAACTGTTCGAGCCGTTCGAACTCGACGCAACACCACCTCCGTCGGAGATGTCCGGGCAAGCTGCGCCACCAACACCGAGCGGGATGGTCGACGACGCAGGCCATGTGACTGGAGAGATTCCAACCCAGCAACATGTCACCACGACGTCAGAGGATGCGAACGTCATCGCATGTCCCTCATGCGGCGTTCGCAATCCGGCATTCAACCACCACTGCGAACGGTGCGGTTCACGCCTCAGCCAGGACCCCATGCCGATCGCTGCATCGCCAACGGGACGTTCGTCGGCTGGAGGTCGTGCACTTGGTGTTCTCGCAGCTGTTGTGCTCATCGTCGCTCTCGTTGCGCTCATGATGAACATCTTCCGAGGCGGCGACGATGCTGCGCTGCCAGACACATCCTCGACATCATCAACGACGACCCAACCGGTTATCGTCTCTGAGATCTTCCCAACATCCGCAAAGGCGAGTTCCGAACTATCGGAGGCGTTCGGTGCAGCGAATCTCATCGATGGCGACCCGGAGACACGGTGGAACGATGACGGGCTTCGTGGAGCCGGCGCCTGGTTGGAGTTCACATTCGGTACACCCGTCCAGATCACCGAACTTGAGTTCCAGAACGTCACAGACAACGAGGCGTTCCGACGCAACTACAAGATCCAGGGCTACACGATCACCGTCAACGATCTGAACGTGCCGATCAGCGGCCGGCTCCTGAACTCGAGCGAGCCACAGCGTGTGCGCGTTGCAAGCGTCGACACGATCACGCTACGCATCGACGTGACAACAACGCACCTCGCCGAGCCGGTCGGGGAGAATCCGCCGTTCGACGAACTCGCGCTACAGGAAATTCGATTCTTCGGAGTCGAGAAGTGAGCGACGCAGGGCACCGCAGCATTACGTAGTACGACACACGTAGTACGTACCACGGAGCAGCTCAACTGCGCTCAGTGGGACTCACCCTTGCGGTACGGAATTCCGTCGGCAGCTGGCATTCTCAGACGCTGGCTAGCAAGTGAGAGTACGAGCAAGGTTGCGATGTACGGCGTTGCGGTGACGACTTCGGTTGGTACCTCATCTGTTGTGAGCCACCACAGGAAGAAAAGGATCGCGAACACGGCCATGGAGCCGGCAGAGCCGTAGCTCTTCTTGTACACCTTCCACAGTGCAAAGGCGACCAGACCAACGGCGATGAGAAGCAGCAGAGCGTGAACCGCAGTCGCCTGTCGGAGGCGTAGTGCATCCGCGTATCCGAATAGCCCCGCGCCAGCAAGCACTCCGGCCGGAATCCAGTTGCCGAAGATCAAGGCACCGAGACCGATGAACCCTCGTCCACCTGTCTGACCCTCACGGTAGATACCTGCCTGTACGAGCACAAGGTATGCACCACCGAGCCCAGCCAGTCCACCTGAGATGAGGACACCCCAGTACTTCATCCTGAGAACGGGAACACCAAGTGATTCAGCGGCCCACGGATTCTCGCCAACAGATCGGAGACGGAGACCCCACGCTGTTCTCCAGAGGAGCCAGCTAGAAACCGGAACGGCGAGCAAGCCGATCACCGTCAGCCAGGACACCGTGGTCGTGAAGCCACCAAGGATGCCAGCGATATCAGAGAAGAAGAACCAACTCTTGTCCTCGATCGATTGCAAGAACGGTGACAAGAGTGGGACATCGAAGGTCTGGATGAAATCCTGGATCCTCGGTGACTGAGTTGCTCCCCCGCCGGTGCCGATCGTGTATGTCACGACCGAAAGGAATCGCATTGCGCCTGCTGCGAGCAGGTTGATCGCCACACCGGAAACGATCTGATCGACACCGAACGTGACCGTGGCGATAGCGTGGATGAGACCGAACCCCGCACCACCGACGACACCGAGGACGACACCCCACCACGGCCCGTACTGCCATCCCGCCCACGCCCCGAACCAGGTTCCAGCGATCATCATGCCCTCAAGACCGATGTTCACCACCCCCGCCCGCTCGGAGTACAGACCACCGAGGCCTGCAAGCAGGATCGGCACCGTCAGACGTAGAGCAGCACCCCAGGTACCACTCGATGTCAATTGGGTCGTGCCAGCTACTTCCTGAATCGCTGAAAGGGCGATCATCGCTACAACGAATATGGCGAGGAACCGGCCCCATCGGGACCACTTGAATGATCCGTTCTTCGCTTCGACCATCGGTTCGTGGAGATCCGCTGTCATGCTGTCACCCCGGCACCCGTATCGAGGTTCTCAAGGGCATCGGCCGCCGCCCTGACCTCTCTACGCGCGATGATGCGACCGAAGATCTCGTAGGCCACAACAACGGCAAGCACGATGACACCCTGGATGATCACAACGATCTCCTCAGGTATCCCCTCGAGCTTGAGCACGAGGGCTGCTCTATCCATGACACCGAACAACAGTGCGCCGAGCGCCATGCCGATCGGATGGTTCCGTCCGAGGAGAGCTACGGCAATCCCAGCGAAGCCTATGCCCCGAGGGAAGTCCTGGGTATACGCACCAAGCTTCCCTACCAGCGTGGACAGACCCACCAGGCCAGCGACGCCACCCGAGATAAGCATCGTGTAGAAGATCATCTTCTTGGGGTTAACACCCGACATCCGCGCAGATCCCGGATTCATTCCAGATATCCGCAGGTCAAATCCGAACCTTGTTCGCCACACGAGAACGTAATACCCGATGCCGAGCAAGACCGCGATGACAAGGAACCCGGGGATCGCGATACCTCGAGGTTCGGCGAATCCGAACATCGTGATGAGGAAATTCAGGTCGGGCAGAAGACCCGATTCCGGGAGTTTGCCTGTGGAGAGGTTGAGACTCGTGGATTCCACAGCGAACCGGTTAGCGAGGAGATAAGCAATAACCGAGAATGCGATGAAGTTCAACATGATCGTCGAGATGACCTCGTTGACGCCCCTGGTGACCTTGAGCGCTCCGGCAATTCCTGCCCATATCGCCCCGACAACAACAGCCGTCAGGATGATCGCCGTGATGTGGAGAGGACCCCACAGGACAACATTCGTCCCCACCCATCCTGCGAACATTGCAGCGATCAGATATTGCCCTTCGACACCGATGTTGAACATGTTCATCTGGAAGCCGATGGCAACAGCGACAGCGGACACGTAGAGGGGTACCGCTTTGTTGATACTTGATGCGAGTGAGGTCGAATCCGCGGAGAACGTGACCATCTGTCCAAATGCATCAATGGGATCGATACCAACGATCAAGAGAACCAATGCGCCCACGGCGAGGCTGAAGATGATCGCCGAGATCGGGGCGAGCAGCGACAGGAAAAGGTTGCCGACTTTCACGATGCCACCTCCTGGCCAACCCCTGTCATGTACGAACCGAGAATCTCGGGAGTGACCTCGGCAGGATTAAGCGAAGCGACGATCTTGCCGTCGAATATCACGAGCAGTGTGTCCGACAGTCCGATGAGCTCATCGAGGTCGGCCGAAATGAGCAACACGGCAAGTCCCGCCCTTCTGGCATCCCTGAGTTCGTCCCAAATAGCTGCTTGTGCACCGACATCGATACCTCGTGTCGGGTGTGCGGCGATCAGCACGTTCGGATTCGCCATCATCTCCTTCCCAACGATGAGCTTCTGCTGGTTCCCGCCGGAGAGGGCAAGCGCAGGAACGTTGATGTTCGGTGTTTTCACGTCGAAACGGTCAACGACCGCTTCGGTGGCACTTTTGGCACCCTTCATGTCGATGAACGGGCCCTTCACGAAGGGTGGCTGGGACTGATGACCGAGCATCACGTTTTCCCAGAGCGGGGCGTTCAACAGCAGACCCTGGCGATGCCGATCCTCCGGAATGATGCCAAGACCAAGCTCGTGGCGCTTCATGGTCGAATCCTGGGAGATATCCGTTCCGTCGAGTTCGACCGAGCCAGCGTCCGGACGAATGACACCCATCAGGGCATCTATGAGTTCTGATTGACCGTTTCCCTCGACCCCAGCGATGCCAACTATCTCACCGTTGTGGATCGAGAGACTGACATCGTCGAGCAGAGTCCGGCCATCCGGCGATCTGTGGGTGATGCCCTCGACGCGTAACGCAACAGTATCCGTAACGGTCGAGTCCGTGGTCTCCGGTACCGGAAGCTCGCTCCCGACCATGAGTTCCGCCAGCTGGCCTGCGTCAACATCCGAAGGCAGCACGTTGGCAACGGTCTTCCCGCCACGCATAACTGTGATCGAGTCGGCGACGGAGAGCACCTCGTCGAGTTTGTGCGAGATAAAGATCAGCGTGACACCGTTGTCCCTGAGAACCTTGAGGTTGGCGAATAGCTCGTCAACCTCCTGGGGAACAAGAACTGCCGTCGGCTCATCGAGGATGAGGATGCTTGCGCCCCTGAACAACACCTTGAGGATCTCCACCCTTTGACGCTGACCAACGGATAGGTGTTCGACCAACGTGTTGGGATCGATCGTCATACCGTATCGCGATCCGAGGTCGATGATCTTCTCTCTCGCTTCCTTGAAATCGATCGTGAGACCGGATCGCGGCTCGAACCCGAGCACGATATTCTCCAGGACCGTGAAGTTGTCCGCGAGCATGAAGTGCTGGTGGACCATGCCGATGCCGTGGTCGATCGCATCCTTCGGGGAGCGAAAGTGTTCGACCTCGCCGCGTACCCGAATCTCACCAGAGTCTGGAACGATCATGCCGTAGAGCATGTTCATGAGCGTGGATTTGCCTGCACCGTTCTCTCCAACGATGGCGTGGATCTCGGCGAGACCAACCGATAGGTTGACATTGTCATTCGCAATAACACCGGGGAACGTCTTTGTGATATCGACAAGCTCAACAGCTCGGTCGTTCTCGGTCACCAACAACTCCTCAATGGAAAGCCGGGCACGTCAGGTCCGCGTACCGCATCGTAGCCTTGAGCGTTGAAACTATGGAGCAGCGGTAGTCGTCAGACCAAAAAGTGGCCCCGGGGTCGAAACCCCGGGGCCACTCGTGTTCGCGTCAGTTGACTCAGCCAGCAGGCTCTGTTGGAACCTCGAGCTCACCCGTGACGATCTGCTCACGCAGGGCGTCGAGCTGATCGACGATGTCGTCAACGAAACCACCTGACGTCGAGTAGCCAACGCCGTCGGCGGCCAGGTCGAAGACCAGGACACCGGACTGCTTGTTGTCCTCAAGGAAGTTGGTGATCGTGGTGTACACCGAAACGTCAACACGCTTGATCATGGATGTCAGGATGAACTCCTGGACCGCCGGATCAACGGTGTTGTACTGGTCGGAGTCGACACCGATCGCCCACACCTTGGAACTGCTCGACTCAGAGAAGCTCTTTGCTGCCTCGAAGAGTCCAGCACCTGAACCACCAGCTGCGTGGTAGATCACGTCAGCACCTTCGTCGTACATACCGAGGGCGGACTCAGTTGCCTTTGCAGGATCGTTGAATCCAGCGAAGTCAGGAGCAGCGCTCAGGTAGGTGACGAGGATCTCGATGTCAGGATTGATCTGCTGGGCACCGAATTCGTAACCAGCCTGGAACTTCTCGATGAGACCGAATCCCGATACACCACCGATGAATCCGATGGTGCCGGACTCGCTCTTGAGAGCTGCCGCTGCGCCGACGAGGGCGGAACCCTCATGCTCAGCGAACACCAGACCTGCAACGTTCGGTAGATCGATGCTTCCGTCATCGATTATGCCGAAGAACGTGTCTGGGAAGTCCGTTGCGACATTCGTCACACCCTCAGCGAAGGCGAAACCAACTGCGATGAGCAACTGGTTACCAGCCTCTGCGAGAAGACGGAGGTTCTCTTCACGGTTCTCTCCACCAGCATCGGCTTCGAGTTCGGTTGTATCGATACCGTAATCGGTGATCGCCTTCTCGAGGCCTGCGGCAGCCGAGTCGTTGAACGACTGGTCGCCACGTCCACCGATGTCAAACGCCATGCCGACGCTGACACCTTCGCCAGGCATCGCTTCCGCTGCAGTCGTTGTGGTCTCAGCGGCAGCTGCCGTTGTTGTCGGAGTGTCGTCGCCACTTGCTTCGGTCGTTGTCGCGGTATCGCCGCCACTCGCTGCCGTCGTGGTTGTGTCGTCGTCGCTGCTGCTGCTACAAGCCGCAGCTACGAGCGCAAGAACGAGAAGCAATGAGAACAGAGCTCCGCGTCGCTTGAGTAATGAGCGCATGTATGCACCTTTTCATTTGTCGTGTACTTGTCCCGAACAGAGATGTCCCGGGAGCCTCTGAATGGTAGTGGAGTCGCGGCTGAACCTTCCGTGAAACGCATCGGTCGCACTTTGTGACTGCTAGCCGAGGGGTCGGGCGCCCGGACTCAGACGGAACCTGGAACTAGTTCTCGGCCAGCTCGACGAGAGGCTTGTCCGGTGTCTCGACTGCCTCAAAGGCAAGGCTTTCGGCATCATCGCCGTCAACGCTCACCAGCACGGTGCTTCCTGCTGAGAATTCCTTGAACAGGACCTTCTCCGAGAGAGGGTCCTCGAGCAAACGCTGGATCGCTCTCCGAAGAGGGCGAGCGCCAAGCTGTGGGTCGTAACCCTTCGTCGCGAGCAGCACTTTGGCATCCTCGGTCAATACGAGATCGAGCGCCTGGCTCTCCAGCTGCTCACGTACTCTCACAAGGAGCAAATCCACGATCTCGATGACCTCTTCGATCGTCAGTTCGTGGAACACGATGACTTCGTCGATCCTGTTCAAGAATTCGGGGCGGAAGTGGAGCTTGAGGGCGTCCATGACCTTCTCGCGCATCTTGTCGTAGTCCATGTCCTTGCTGGCCTGTGCGAACCCGATCTTCGTCTTGCGCAGATCGGCTGTTCCGAGGTTCGATGTCATGATGATGACCGTGTTCTTGAAATCGACTGTCCTGCCCTGGGAATCGGTCAGATGGCCGTCCTCGAGGATCTGAAGGAGAATGTTGAATACGTCGGGGTGCGCCTTTTCGATCTCGTCGAACAGAACAACGGAGAAAGGTTTGCGACGAACCGCCTCGGTCAGTTGACCACCCTCGTCGTAACCGACGTAACCAGGAGGAGAACCCACAAGTCTGCTTACCGCGTGTTTCTCCATGTACTCAGACATGTCGATCTGGATGAGAGAAGATTCGTCTCCGAAGAGGAACTGAGTGAGGCTCTTCGCTGTCTCAGTCTTGCCGACACCTGATGGCCCGAGGAAGATGAACGAGCCAGCCGGACGCTTCGGGTCCTTGAGTCCGGCACGGGTGCGACGGATCGCCTTGGAGACCGCAGTGATGCCGTCGCTCTGGCCGATGATCCGCTTGTGGAGTTCGACCTCCATGTTGAGCAGCCTGGTCGTCTCCTCTTCTGTCAAGCGGTGGACGGGGATACCTGTCCACTGGGCGAGTACCTCGGCTATCTCTTCCTCATCGATCGTTGCCGAGAAGACCAGTTCACTCTCGCTGGCACGGGATTCTGCATCGGTTCGGTCAGTGACGAGTTCACGTTCGCGGTCGCGTAACTGGGCAGCACGCTCGTATTGCTGTGCGTGGATAGCTTCCCGCTTGTCCTTGCGAAGCTTGCCGATCTGTTCGTCGATCTCCTTGACCTCTGAAGGGAGATTGGATCGTTTGAGCCGCATCCGGCTACCCGCCTCGTCGATGAGATCGATCGCCTTATCTGGGAGGAAGCGGTCAGCGATGTATCTGTCTGCAAGGTTCGCCGCGTTGACGAGTGCCTGTTCGGTGAATTCAACCTTGTGGTGTTCCTCGTACGACTCTTTGAGACCTTCGAGGATCTTGATCGTGTCAGCTACCGATGGCTCGTCCACCTGGATCGGCTGGAACCGGCGTTCGAGAGCGGAGTCCTTCTCGAGGTACTTGCGATACTCCTCGAGTGTGGTTGCCCCGATCGTCTGGAGTTCGCCCCTGGCGAGCATCGGTTTGAGAATACTTGCAGCATCGATCGCTCCCTCGGCAGCACCAGCACCAACCAGGGTGTGGATCTCGTCGATGAACAGGACGATGTCGCCGCGTGTGCGAATCTCTTTGAGGACCTTCTTGAGGCGCTCCTCAAAGTCACCCCTGTACCGAGAGCCTGCAACCAGTGCCCCGAGATCGAGGGTGTAAATGTGCTTGTCGGTGAGGGTGTCCGGGACAGTTCCGTCTACGATCTTGCGGGCCAAACCTTCGACGATCGCTGTCTTTCCGACCCCTGGCTCACCGATGAGTACCGGATTGTTCTTGGTCCGTCTGGAGAGAACCTGCATGACGCGATCGATCTCTGTCGAGCGGCCAATGACCGGATCGAGTTCCTGCTCGCGAGCAAGTTGTGTGAGGTTGCGTCCGAACTGATCAAGCACCGTCGAACCCGATGAGGATCCACCCTCGCCACGCGACCCACCGGAGCTTCCGCCGGGATGGGAACCAGAGCCAGAACCTTCTTCGCCCTGGACACCAGACAACAGCTGGATGACGGTCTGTCGAACCTTCGTGAGCTCGGCACCAAGCTTCACGAGCACCTGGGCGGCGACGCCTTCACCTTCACGGATGAGTCCGAGCAGGATGTGTTCGGTTCCGATGTAGTTATGGCCAAGTTGAAGAGCTTCTCTGAGAGACAACTCGAGAACTTTCTTTGCCCGTGGCGTGAACGGGATATGACCCGATGGTGCCTGGGAACCCTGGCCGATGATCTCTACTACCTGATTGCGAACTGACTCGAGGTTGATGTCCATACTCTCGAGTGCACGCGCTGCAACGCCTTCACCTTCGTGAATCAGACCGAGAAGGATGTGCTCGGTTCCGATGTAATTGTGGTTCAGGAGACGTGCCTCTTCCTGGGCAAGCACCACGACCCTGCGGGCCCTATCTGTGAAACGCTCGAACAACGCTCATCACCTCGTATACATATTTGGCGCTCCGGATGCCGGTGCGCCTCGCGGAGTATAGATACTCGGACTCGATACGACGGTGATACGGCGTCGAGTCCCCCTGGTACTTCTTCGGTAGCTTTCGGTGTGTCCAGTACCCGAAAGCGGAGAACCATCGTTCCGATCGATTGCGTTACGGCCTCGGTGGGAAAAGCAACGGATGCGACGAGCGAACGATGCGTCGTTTCCCCTCATCGGAGAAGGACGACGGTGCTGCCATCGTCGGTGGTCTGAGATGGTCGTCGATGTTGCCGACATGTATTGTTCAACAGGCTCCTAGCATCTGCATTCCCCATTCACGGAGCCCGTGTGGACCGCCCGATCTTCCAAGAACTCGTTCCTATTCCCCGGGTATGGGACCGCATGGCGCGTGTCGAAAGTCGGCTTCTCGAGGTGACACAGGCCGACACTCCATTCCTGACGGAGATCGCCCAACACCTCCTCTCTGCCGGAGGCAAGCGGTACAGGCCACTCCTCGCACAGGTCGCAGCAGAGCTCGGTCCCAACGCAGGAGATGAGCCTGTTGAGGCTGGCGTCGCCGTCGAACTGGTGCACCTCGGATCGTTGTACCACGACGATGTAATCGACGAAGCCGACTCAAGACGGGGTCAGACAAGCGTCAATACGAACTGGACCAACACGGTTGCGATACTCGCTGGAGATTTCCTCCTTGCCAGGGCGTCAGAGGTCGCTGCTCCGCTCGGAGAAGAGGCTGTTGCCCTCATCGCTCGCACCTATGCGGTGCTCTGTGAAGGACAGGTTTCTGAGCTCGTGTTCGCCGGTGATGTCTCCCACGGCCCCGACGGTTATCACGCCGTCATTGGAGGCAAGACCGCGTCGCTCATACGCACATCCGCCCGCCTTGGTGCGATAACCGGAGGCGCAGACAGGGACGCCGTCGAAGCTATCTCCGAGTGGGCCTGGGAGATGGGGATGGTGTTCCAGATCACCGATGACGTACTCGATCTCATCGCCGATGAGTCCTTCCTCGGAAAACCAGCGGGCAGCGATATCGGCGAGGGGACCATGACGCTCCCCGTTCTCCTCGCGGCGGGAGGCCCCGACGGCGACAGGATCAGAACATTGCTCGATGAGGGGCGCCCGTACGCTCAGGACTCCATCGACCAGGTCATCGACCTCACCGTCAAGGGCGGATATATCGATATCGTTCTCGATGACGCCGTCGAACGTATCCGAGTAGCAGAACGTGCCGCCGGTCGGATTCCGGACAACGAACTCATGCCAGTACTCCATGATCTTGACCAGTACCTTCTCGACCGAGTGGCATCAGCGCGCAGATAGGGGCAGGGTGCATGGAGGATCGGCCAGGGTCGACAGGGATCGAGCGGGGGACGATATGCGCAGCGCAAGTCTGAGGACGTTCACACTCGGTCTCGCCATCGCACTGGTCGCCGTTGCGTGTACCCCGACCCCCATTGATACATCATCGACCACGTCGACCGGGCCTTCCACCTCTTCAACGGTGCCGCCTGCAACGACCTCGACCGAACCGTCAACAACATCCTCGACCGAACCACCTGTAGGTGCTGAGGGTGAGCTGCTACCACCCGAACGAGGAGAGGCAGACGATGTCGCGGCCGGGGCGCTGATCGATGTCGTGGGATTCCAGCAAGATGGGAATCCTCCGCGACTTGCGCAAGACCTTGTGATAGCCATGCAGGCCTGGCTTGTACCCGACCTGGCTGAAGGCGAGGTGTCATCGATCTACGTACGCACCTCGACGGATTCCTCTGTGTCCATTCTCTCGGTGATCCCCGTGATGCAATGGCGGGGTAACCCGAACTTCGTACAGGACCTCATCGAGGGTATCTCCGGCAACGATGCGCTCACGCCCGCCGACGGAGTCTTTGGCACTGTCACCGCAGCAGGCGCTCACCTGTTCCTGTGGTCAACCGGCGATGGGTTTCTCATGGCATCAGCGATGGACCCGAACGATGCTCTCGAATATCTCGAGCAGCGATCTATCACGAGTACCGTGAACGAGGTGTGGCAGACCGGCTCGTGTCTCTACCTCGAGGACGGTGAATCGCTCCCCTTTGCGCCGTTCCCACCGGATGTCATCGTGCCGTGTGAAGGCGCCCACAATGCCGAGGTTCTTCTCGGCAGAACGGATGGAACGGACCTCGGTACGTACGACGAGGAGACGATCACGTACGATCGAAACTACCAGTGCGACGAAGCGTACGAATCGGCATTCGGGAGCCAGCTGACACAGGCGCCGAGCCTGGTTTCCTACATGCCTGACGCCGACGAGTGGGCAAGGGGTGATCGCTACCTCGCGTGTGTTGCGCTCATCCGTACCAACGACGGCACGAAGCTCATTGCAGGCCCGATGGCTGACGGCGAGGATCTCACCTTTGAGCCCGCCGTCGGTTCCTGCATCGCTAGTGGTCTTCCTGCCGACACGACCCCGTGTGGTGTTGTTCATTCGTACCAGTTCCTCGGGGAGGTCGACGTAGTCACCGATTCGTGGCCGACCCTCGCAGGTTCCGTCTACGCAGACGCATGCGCTCCGCTGTTGGATGACCTTCCTCCCGGACCAGCTGTAGTGGATGTGTTCCCCCTCGGACTCGGCGCATACGCTTTCGAGCAAGGCGACCGAACTGTGCGCTGTATGGCGTTCGCGTCGGTCGATGGTTTTCTTACCGAGGTCATCGGTCCGTTCACCGGTGTGTGGCGCATCATCGGTGATGGCGGAATCTCTGCCTGATCAATCCAACGGTCACGCGGTCCAGCTCATGGATGCGCGGTCCACCCATCGGAATCTTCCCTCGGAAGACCCTCCGTTGTCGCATCAGCCGCCACGGATGCACCGATCGCGTGGATCCGGGTACCTTCCTCGCCATGGATGCATTCGAAAACTATGACGACTACGACGGTGTTGGACTCGGTGAACTCGTGGCGGACGGGAAGGTTCACCCTGCCGAACTCGTCGAGGCAGCGGCTGAACGCATAGAGGCAACGAACGGAGCGGTGAACGCTGTCATTCGTCTCCAGCTTGATGCAGCACGAGATCAGGCTCAGCAGTCGCCATCCGAAGGACCCTTCCAGGGCGTGCCAACGCTGATCAAGGATCTCATAGTTGACGACGGCCAGCCCGTTAGCTTTGGATCTGTACTCTTTCGCGATCATGTGGGTGATTCGACGAGCGAGTTCATGGACCGAGTTCGTGGCGCCGGGTTCATCGAACTGGGACGAACGAACACACCGGAATTCGGACTCCTCCCGACAACGGAACCGATACTCAATGGTGCTGCCCGTAACCCGTGGAACCTCGACTATTCAACCGGCGGTTCGAGTGGGGGTGCTGCAGCAGCGGTGGCCGCCAGAATGGTTCCGATCGCCCAGGCGAGCGATGGTGGAGGGTCTATCCGGATACCTGCATCGAACTGTGGGCTGTTCGGTCTCAAACCATCGCGTGGGCGCAACCCCAGGACACCAGCGGGAAGCACCGACTATCTCTCGGTTGAGCTCGGTGTTAGTAGATCGGTCAGGGATTCGGCTGTCATGCTCGATGCAGTCATGGGGCCTGTTCCCGGCGACGAGTACTGGGCACCCGAACCGGATGAGTCCTACCGACGATCGAGCGAGCGCGATCCTGACGCCTTGACGATCGCCTACTCCGTGCACGATTTCCGTGGCAACCGCGTCCACCCCCAGGTCGAGGCCGTCATCCTCGACACGGCACAACTACTCGAGGACCTCGGCCACCGAGTGCTGGAGAAACAGCTCGAGGTTGATGGGTACGCGATGGCCGATGCTTTTCTCGACGTCTGGGCCGCCCTTGCAGGCCAGCTGTTCGCTCAGGTGCTCGACGTAGCCTCCCAGCGAGCTGCCGTTCGGCGACTCCGCGCTGTGATGGGTGACTACAAGACCATGCAAGCAGTGGCAAAGATCGACTCGAGGGAGTCTGGTCTTCCTGCCCTCGAACCGTTTACCTGGGCACTCGCTAAACGATCGATCGCACAGAATCCTGGGGATCTACTCAACGCGAGGATGACCTTGCAGCAGATTTCGCACGAGACCGGTGTGTTCCTCGAGTCAGCCGACATTTTTCTCACGCCGGTACTCGGCTCACCACCGCTTCGTCTGGGCGCTATCGATCAGACACGCCCATGGGACGAGTTCGTCGAGATGATCTTTCGCTACGTGGCGTTCACACCGCTCGCCAACTTCTCAGGTCTGCCTGCGATGTCGGTTCCCATGGGAACGAACCCGCAGCAGCTGCCGATCGGTGCCCATTTTCTCGGCAGGTTCGGTGATGAGACAACGTTGTTCCGGCTCGCCGGTCAGCTCGAGCGGGCGAGACCATGGGCGAATCGCCGACCAGAACTGGTCGCCCGCTCAGCATCGACTTAGCATCGGGCTCAGCTCGACTTGAGCAGCGTCAGCAGAAGCCGCGATGGTTCCGTCGCGTACACCGAGTGCGGCACGGAAGCATCGAGATGGGTCCAGGACGACGGTCCAATCTCGTACGATTCGCCGTCCGACGTGAAGCGAAATCGCCCGGAGACAACCTGGATTACCACAGGTACACCTGCGGTGTGTTCGGTCAATTCCTGTCCAGCGTCGAACGCGAACCCGACGACCCGGATCTGATCGTCCGAGTAGATGACCTTCGACAACGTTCCGTCGACAGGTATCTCGAGAGACGCGGTGATATCGATCTGAACTTCGGTAGAGGTCTCGCCGGTCATGCGGGCAGCGGCGCGCCCCTGGCGCCGAGTTCCCTGTCGAGCAGGAGAAGCGCCTGTGGATTCCCATCGGCGAACTTCAGATCGTCGATCACCTGCATCATCGTCGACTCCTCCTCGATCTGCTCGTTCACGAACCACTGCAGCACCGGCAGGCTCGCGATGTCGCCCTCCGCTGTGGCAAGTGTGTACATCGCTGAAAGCGATGCCGTAACCGCCTTCTCCTGAGCAAGTGCGCTCTCGAACACGTCGATGACTGAGTTGAAGGTCGTCGAGGGGGCGCCGAGGGGCCCTATGGCGAGTTCGGTATCCCTGTCGAGAATGAACTGGTAGATCTTGAGCCCGTGGAGACGTTCTTCTTCTGATTGCATCTGCATCCAGGAAGCAACTCCGGGGAAACCTGCCCGATCCAGCCAACCCGCCATGGCGAGATACGCGTGGGACGCCTCAAGTTCCATCGTGAGCTGGCGGTTGAATTCGGTTGCCATCGTGTCTGAGAGTTGCATGGTGATCTCCTGCGTCTGCTTATACGGATGGTATGCCGCTGCGCGCAGCAGTCCGCTGGCGCCCTGTGTTTGTGCGGTCTTCGTTCAGCGGCTACGAGAGGGGGCGCATCGTGGGGAACAAAATGACCTCACGGATGTGATGTGTGTTGGTGAGCAACATCACGAGACGATCGACACCGATACCGAGGCCACCCGTCGGCGGCATCCCGTATTCGAGAGCGCGTATGTAGTCCTCGTCGATTGGGTGTGCCTCATCATCGCCAGCGTTCCGTGCTTCCATCTGTGCTTCGAACCGGGTGCGCTGCTCGAACGGGTCGTTGAGTTCAGAGAAGGCGTTCGCGTACTCGGAGCCAGCTATGAACAGCTCGAACCGTTCGGTCACGTGTGGCTTCGAGCGGTGCTGGCGCGACAGCGGAGAAATCTCGATGGGGTGCTCGGTGACGAACGTCGGCTCCCATATCTTGTCCTCCGCTACGGAATCGAATAGCGCTTCGATGATCTTCCCGCTCCCCCAGTGATCCTCAGTCGAGATGCCATGCTGATGGGCAAGCGAGCGCAACGTTTCGATGTCCGTGTCGTAGTCGATCTCAGGTCCCGTCTCCTGCTGCACGAGTTCGAGCATCGAGACACGACGGTACGGACCACTCAGATCGAGAGGGCGTCCATCGAACTCGATCAGAGAGGAGCCAGCAGCGACCTCAGCACATGCGGCAAAGACATCCTCAACGAGCGTCATAATGCCTGTGTAATCGGCGAACGCTTCGTAGGACTCGAGCATGGTGAATTCCGGGTTGTGCATGTTGTCCACGCCCTCGTTGCGAAAGATCCGTCCGATCTCGAACACCTTCTCAAGCCCACCAACGACAAGCCTCTTGAGATACAGCTCGGTGGCGATCCGTAGATACATGTCCATATCCAACGCGTTGTGGTGCGTCTGAAACGGACGGGCGGTGGCTCCGGTCGCCTGGGGGATGAGCACAGGGGTGTCGACCTCCACATACCCGCGTGATGCGAACTGGTGGCGGAGTTCCGAGATGATCCGGGACCGCAGAAGAGCCGTTCTCCTCGCATCCGGGTTGGCGATCAGGTCGACGTATCTTTGCCGGGAACGTGCCTCGACATCTTTGAGACCATGCCACTTGTCCGGCATTGGTCTGAGCGACTTCTGCAGCAACGTGAACTCGGCGATACGTACGGAGAGCTCGCCACGTTTGGTGGTGATCACCTCGCCCGCAGCTCCTATCCAATCTCCGGAGTCGAGAGCAAGGAAGGCATCAAACGCCTGGTCGCCGAGGGTCCGTTTGTCTACGAAGAGCTGCATTGTCCCCGAAACATCGCTCAGCACGCCGAAAGCAAGTTTCCCCATGACCCTGGTGTTCATCAGTCTTCCAGCAATGGAGACGACCTCACCTGTTTCGGCCCCCGGTTCAAGATCGCTGTGCCGTTCTTGCAGCTCCACAGCCAGGTCAGTTCGTTCGTACGAATACGGAAACCCGCCTGCGTCGATGTGCTCCCGGTACTTTGCGAGGCGATCTCTCGTCAACGCGTGAGATGAGAGATCCGCGGAATCGTCGATCGGGTGTTCGTCGTTGTTCTCATCGGTCATGGTTGGTCCCTGTTGAGGTCGTGGATGATCCGGAGGCCTTCGAGCGTCAGGTACGGATCGATCAGATCGACACTGCTGCAATGAGGAACGATGGTAGGCGCCAGGCCACCCGTTGCGATCCTCTTGACATCGCCGCCGAGCTCGGCCGCGATACGCTCCATGATGCCGTCGACCAGCCCGGCGTGACCGTAGAGGGCACCCGACTGGATCGCTTCGACGGTCCCCTTCCCGATCACCGAACGTGGCTCCTCGAATTCCACCCGGCGCAGAGCCGCAGTCCCAGAGACAAGAGCGTTTGTCGCTATCGCGAGACCGGGAGCGATCGAACCGCCCAGGTAGGCCCCGTCCTTGCCGACCACGTCGAAGTTCGTCGACGTCCCGAAGTCGACAACGATCGCTGGAAGCCCGTGACGCTCGCGGGCGGCGACGGCGTTCACGATCCTGTCGGCACCAACCTCACGCGGGTTGTCGATATCGATCGACATACCCGTGCGGGTTCCCGGTTCGACGACGACGACGTCTCCTGAACCGATGTGGGGGGCAACCCGCCTCAGCGAGGCAGTGATGGCTGGAACGACGCTCGATATCGCCACACCGCGGATGTCACTCTGAGCGAAACCATCGGCACCGAGGATCCCTGTCAGCTGCCACCTGACCTCATCGATAGTGGCATCGGGATCGGTTGAAATCCGCCAGTGACCGATGAGATCCTCACCGTTGAACATACCGAGAGCCACCTGCGTGTTCCCGACGTCGATAGCTAGGAGCATGATTTGCTTTCGTACAGGATGCTGTTGTGTGTCAGCATCGAACCAGTGTCGGCGAGGCCCGTCCGGTCATCGAGAAAGACGTTGTCGATGAGCCTCACACCACCGATTCTTGCAGCCACGGCAAGGAACACCTCACCTTTGATAAGATCGACGATCATCGCAGATATCGCATCTGCCAGCTCGACGTAGTCCACAGCGATGGATGTGTCCTGACCGAGTATCTCTCGGACGGTCGCCGTGAGTGGTCCCGCCAATCGCTCTCCCGCGACGAACTGATCCGCAGCGACCAACAAAGACTCGGACAGTTTCCGAGCTGACTTCCTGGCAGCCTGATCAAGTCGGGTGTTCCTCGATCCAAGAGCGACGCCATCCGACTCTCGCACCGTCGGAAGCCCAACGACCTCGACCGGCATCGAAAGTTGCCTAGCCAGGGTCCTCACGACAGCGAGTTGCTGCGCATCTTTGCGACCAAAGAATGCAACGTCTGGTCGTATACCCGAGAACAATTTCGCCACGACGGTCGCGACACCATCGAAGTGCCCTGGTCTGCGTTCACCCTCCATGGCGGCGCCCACCTCGTCTACGTGAACGATGGTCAGTTGTGGCTCCGGGTACATCTCGTCGACGGAGGGGGCGAAGAGGATATGTGCACCCGCTTCAGCGGCAATCGATGCGTCCCGTTCGAGATCGGCTGGATATGTCTTGAGATCGGTAATACCATCGAACTGCAGCGGATTGACGAACAGCGACACAACGACGGTGTCCGTTCGTTCCATGGCTGCGGCGATGACCGATACGTGACCCTCGTGGAGATATCCCATCGTGGGTACCAGACCGACGACACCGTCTCCGTGTTCTCGTACGCCAGCGAAGGTATCGACGACGATCACTCGAACAGCTCTCTGAACTCGTCACGTGTGCCAGCGGTTCTGGCAGTGAGGCGTGCGAGTTCTGCGAAGTCGTCAACACGTCCTGGTACGTTGTCACGAAGGGCAGCGATCTGGCTCCTGACGGTCTTGACGTCCCCTCTTGCTATGGGTCCGGTCAGCGAGGCCTGCGAACCGAGGGCGAAGGCGTTCTCGACGATCGCATCCACAAGAGGTTGCGCAACCGAGAATGGGATGTCCGCCGCGTCGAAGAGTTCCTCTGCCAGCGCGAGGGAACTGAGCGTGAAGTTGGCTGCTGCCGCCGCCGCAGCGTGATACAGCGGCTTCATGTCGTCAGCGACCGTGAACGAGTCACATCCAAGCGACGACGCAAGATCAACCAATGTCGATCGCAACGGATCGTCCGCGGTGATCCCGATATACGAGCCAGCGAGCTGTTGGGCTCCACGCACAGCATCCGGCAATGTTTGGAGGGGGTGGAACGCCCCGACCTGAGCGCCGGTCGCCGCGATCGTATCGAGGGCCGAGGCAGCGACCGCACCCGAAACGTGAACCGTGTCTGTCGCAATTCCGGTAGCTGCGATCGCGCCTGCCACCATTGCGATGGCATCGTCGGATACGGCTATGACGCGCAGGTCCGGGAATCCCGTCGATACGGGGATAAGCGAACAAAGCTCAACGACTCGTTCTGACGAACGACCCTCGACCGACACGATGGTGTGCCCTGCACGTGTGAATGCAAGCGCCAGCGCTCCAGCAGCTCGGCCAGTGCCGTGTATCGCGATGTTCATGAGGTTCCGATCCATCGTCGGGTATCGGTCCGTAGCGAGAACAGTAGCGCCAACCCTGTGCACTCTCGTGCTGGGTTTCAGACCAACCTTGTCCAGGCGTCACGACGAGCCATCTGGTGATCGGTGTCGTAGGAGGCCCTGCGAGTGCCCTATCGCTCGACAGCGTCCGCTGGCTCCTCATACCCCGACGGTTCCCGACACCGACGACTCTGTGCGATGATCGATAGATGCCTCTCCAAGGTGGTACAGATCTCCATCCGTGAGGTAACACACCCGCGACGTTCCTCATCGCTGGCCATGTTGGGTCAGGACGCTGGGATGAGGCGACGCCCTTCAGGCCCAATCGCCCTCCCGAGAATTCGCTGGATGACATCCGTGGCGAGTATGGGGTCGTCGAGCATGCCGGCATGGATCAGATAGCCCGCAAGGAGACCCGCAAGTGTGTCATCGATCGTATCGCGATGCACAAGCACCACTGCGTTGTGTGCTTCGAGCGATCGAGCGACCGCTTGGAACGCGGGGACAGCATCCTCTGGTTCGAGATCGGTCTCGACAGGGTACGAGAAGAACGCCATTCCAGCCGATTCGTAGGCAGTGAGGTTCTGGTTCGCTCCGAGAAGGCTCAGCACAGAATTGATCCCGTGGTCCTGTAACCACACGATCTCTTCCTCTCTGCGTACCCGACGATGCTGGAAGCCGTAGCCCCCAATTCGCTCGGATACCGCAAGGCGATCCTTGATCACCCAGTGGAAGCCTCTTGGTTCGAGTCCGGTCGATTTCTTGATCATATCCCTCCACGGGCACCATAGCGTTGGGTGTTGGCGCTACATCGACCCCACAGCGAACAATGTCGAATGCTTTCGGTAGCAAGGGCACAGGCCACGCCTGTGATTCTGCCGGACTCAGATGTTCAGGACAACCCGTCGGTCCGAGCGGCATACCCCGGCGTGATCGAGGTGACTCCGTCGGGGGCCCTCAATCTGATCGTTCCGTCGGCAGCGTGCTCCCACTTGGGAACGTCGTGGAAAATCTCGATGATTCCCGCAGCATCCACCGTCTCGTCCTCCAAGAGCTTTTCAGCGATCCGATGGAGTGCCTCTTCGTGTGTCGAGAGGATCGTACGTGCTTCCTCATGAGCCTGGGTGATGAGGAAGCGGACCTCCTCATCGACGGCGGCCGCAACCTCGTTTGAGAGGTCCTGACTCTTCGAGTAGTCGCGTCCGAGGAACACCTCGGCCTCTGGCTTCCCGTACTGGAGAGGTCCGAGCTTCTCGCTCATGCCGTACTCCATAACCATCTTGCGAGCGATCGATGTTGCCTTCTCGATGTCGTTCGACGCACCGGTTGTGGGATCGATAAAGATCAGCTCTTCTGCGGTTCGGCCACCGAGGAGCATCGCGAGCTGATCGATCAGCTCGGAACGCCGTACGTAGTACTTGTCCTCGAGAGGTAACGCCATCGTATACCCGCCTGCCCTGCCCCTGGGGATGATGGTGACCTTGTGTATCGGGTCTGCATTCGGGAGGGCGTACCCCACGAGTGCGTGCCCACCCTCGTGGTACGCGGTGATCTTCTTTTCTGCCTCGGACATGATCCTGGACTTGCGCTCTGGACCGGCGATGACACGCTCGATCGCTTCCTCAAGCTCGGCCATCGAGATCTCGTCTTTGTCTGTCCTCGCAGCGAGCAGCGCTGCCTCGTTGATCAAGTTCGCAAGGTCAGCGCCAGTGAACCCTGGTGTTTGTCTCGCCAGCACGCTGAGTTCGACCCCGTCGGCCATCGGTTTGCCCTTCGAGTGAACATCGAGGATCTCCTCGCGACCCTTCAGATCAGGTCGATCGACAACAACCTGACGGTCGAATCGGCCAGGGCGAAGCAGCGCTGGATCGAGGATGTCTGGCCTGTTCGTCGATGCGATCACGATGACACCAGCCTTCACCTCGAAACCGTCAAGCTCCACAAGCAACTGGTTGAGCGTCTGCTCACGCTCGTCATGTCCACCGCCGAGGCCCGCACCACGGTGGCGACCAACAGCATCGATCTCATCGATGAACACGATCGCTGGTGCGTTCTGTTTCGCTTGATCGAAGAGATCGCGTACACGCGAGGCACCAACACCGACGAACATCTCGACGAAGTCGGATCCCGAAATCGCATAGAAAGGCACACCCGCCTCGCCAGCAACCGCTCGGGCAAGCAACGTCTTTCCTGTACCAGGAGGCCCATAGAGCAGGACACCCTTGGGGATCTTTGCGCCCATCGCACGGAACTTCTGGGGTGACGCGAGAAAGTCTTTGATCTCCTCGAGTTCCTCGACGGCCTCAGCAGCACCAGCAACATCGCTGAACGTGACCTTCGGCGCGTCCTTGGATACCTGCTTTGCTTTGGACTTTCCGAACTGCATGACGCGGTTTCCCCCGCCCTGCATCTGCATGATGATGAAGATGAAAAGTCCGAAGATGAGGATGTACGGCAAGATCGATGTGAGGAACCATTGGAAGAGCGTGGGGTTCTCCGCGTCCACCCTGTACTCGACTCCTGCCTCCTGGAGCTGAGCGGTGACCTCCGGTGACGTTTCTGCCGGGTACCGAACGAGGAAATCGAATGTTTCTCCACCAGAATTGACCGTACCTGTGAGTTCATTCGAACGATCCTTCAGCAGGATCTCACCGTCCATCTCGCCAGCTTCGAGATGTGCGGAGAACTCGGCCGGTGTGAGTTCAGTTGGCTGTGTCGCCTGGTTGAACAACACCTGGAATGCCATCACCACGACGAAGATCACAGCGAGGTATACGAGAATGGTCCTCGCAGTACGATTCACGGTGCTCCTCTGGTGTTCTCTTGGTCCAGGACTCGGGTTCCCGGGCAGGTTCGCACATGGTACGCCGAACCCCTGTCAAGTTTGCCGACAATCGGTTAGTCGGCACCTTCTACTTCGGCAACATACGGGAGGTTCCTGAACTTCCCGTCGAGATCCAGCCCGTAGCCAACAACGAACTTGGGCGGAATATGGAAACCTTCGTACCTCACCTCAAGCGGTGGCCGTTCGACACCGTCCTTGATCAACAGTGCGGCCAGCTCCAAACTTGCAGGCTTTCGTACCTGGAGATTCTTGAGGAGGTAATGCAGTGTGAGCCCCGTATCGACGATGTCCTCGACTATCAGCACGTGACGATCAGCGATCTCCTGATCGAGGTCTTTGAGAATACGAACGACCCCCGAACTCTTCGTCGCTGATCCGTACGATGAGATGGCCATGAAGTCGAACTCGACAGGGAGGTCTATGTGCCTGGCAAGGTCGGCCATCACCACGAAGGCGCCCTTGAGAATCCCAATCAGGAGCAAGTCCTTTCCCTCGTAGTCCCTGGTGATCGCTGCACCCATCTCTGTGAGTTTCTCGTCGATCTCATCGGCGGAGATCAACACCTTTCCTATGTCCACGAATCCACTTCCCGTTCGACGATCGTCACTTCTTCACCGGTCCTCGGCTGTGCCCACGATGCCGTTCGCACGCCATGCACCGCCGCAACCTTGCCACCTGAGACAACGAGCAGCGAACGCGAGCGTGCGCTGGCAGGAACACCCTGTTCTCTCAACAGCTCCACGACCCGAGCCGATCCGGTCCCGATGTCGAGCGTATCACCATCGCATATCCCGCGTACCTCGAGTGATTCCGCTGGGTCATCGAGGTACAGAACGCTGAAGCGTCCGGCTGTTCTCATGGCCGTCGGATACGTCGACGTGAAAACCCGGTAGCGGTCACCGCTCCATGTGAATGCGCCTGGCGCATCGATCGCTTTGGACTCATGTCCCTGGTGAACGATGGGGTGCTCCAGGATCAAGAGAGGTGACTCGAGGCGGACCTCGACGTGGCCAGATACGAATCCGGTTCTTCCGGTCATAGCTACGTTCATGACCCGATCAACATCGTTCATCGAGCCCGGATACTGGTCTCCGAGCTTTCGAAGTGCTGATCTGATCGCCCGCGTTGCGACCGGACGATCGGCGGTGAGGAGCGGCGGGACAGCGATCATGACACGATCACCGGTTTCGATCACCGGGATCATGTCGGCAAGCGAATCAAGCAAAACGTCATCTTCTCGAAGAAGGGATGCACTTCTCGCGATGTTGAATGTCAACCCTGGTGCGTGATCACGCTCGAGATCCGGGATGATGTGATGGCGAACGAACGACCGAAAGTGTCGTTCGTCTCTATTGGCCGGGTCTTCGACGAACGGGAGATTCCGCCTCGTCGCCTCGGCGTTGATGACCTCACGTTCAAAATCCAGGAAAGGCCGGCGCCAGGAACCGCGCTCAAACGGAATACCTGCAAGCCCGCCAGCACCCGACCCGCGGGCCAGCCTCATGAGCACGGTCTCGGCCTGGTCTGTCATCGTGTGACCCGTCAGCGCAATCTCATCCGACGCCAGGTTCGCTTCGATGGTTTCGTATCGTATGGCCCTCGCACGGTCCTCAATCCCGGCGCCACCATCGATGAGGCCCTCAAGCACGGTGAGAGCGACACCGGTATGTTCAGCGGCTTTCGTTGCTGACTCCTTGAGGAGTAGCGAGCTCTCCAGACCGTGAAAGACAAAAACTGCTCGAACGTTGTCGACGCCCACCGCTTGAACAGACGCATCGAGCAATAGCGCTGAGTCCGCGCCCCCACCAAGTGCCACGACACAGGGACGCCCGTCGACAGCAGCTCCAACGGCCGCCGCGAATCGGCTCGTCACCCGGATACCCGAT
This sequence comes from Actinomycetes bacterium, assembly GCA_023336815.1. Taxonomy (GTDB): domain Bacteria; phylum Actinomycetota; class Acidimicrobiia; order Spongiisociales; family UBA5794; genus JAMBLL01. The sequence goes on along the minus strand of JAMBLJ010000061.1, from coordinate 12,984 downwards.
CAAGCCAGGATTGGGCATCCGAGATCTCGGAGAGGGTCGGCAATGCTTGTGGCGATTCCCACGCCATGGACAGAGCCTCCCATGAGGCTCTGCTTTCGACATCAGTGATGAACTTCGCACCCATCTCGTATTGCTTCATCTTCATCTCGATACCGATCAGCTTCATGAACGCAGCAGATTTCGGATCCTTGCGTCGAGCCTTCAAGACCTGGGACATACGCCCGACGTCGACGATCTCTCGCTCTCCGATCCGATCCATCACGACGTGGCCGTGGCCTTCGAGCAACGACATCAGCGCCTGCACCTTGTCGAGGACGTCGCGCTGTTCAGGGGAGGCGAACAGTCCGAGCAAGCCAGCATCACCGAGCAGGTCGTCCTGGTCCCCTCCATTCGCCACGAGTTCCGACGCCAGACGCGACAAACGACCCTTCTCCGTCTTGGATGAATCGACGAGTTCCTCGACGAGCGAAAGAAAATATCCTCGGAGCCACGGAACACCTGTGAATTGGGCGCGATGAGCGCACTCGTGCAGGGCAACCCAGAATCGAAAGTGCGAAGGTCGGAACTCGTGCTGTCGCTCCATCGAAAGGATATTGGCACCCACGAACAACACCGTGTCTCCGGTGTCGCTGTCACCGGTGGGAAGCACGAGTTCGTACTGCCCGAGGACACGTTTCGACATGAATCCAAGCACCGCGCCAAGTTCGGCGCCCATGACCCTTCCCGAAATCGATCGCGACCCTGGCTCTGACTTTCCCAGTTTCTCTTCGAGCGGTGCAAGCAGTGCAGTGAACGAGGCGATGTTCGTCGCCACCCAGTCGTCGCGGCTGATCACATCAACCACAGGAGATCCAGGAAGTTCAAGACCCGTCTCTGTCGCTACGAGGTCCGACGCACGCATGACGTAGCCAGGCGCCTGCAGCGCGAACTTTCGTTCGTGATAGGTATCAGCCAGTGGATACTCACCTGAGAACTTGCGGGCGACGGATGCCGCTGTAGCCCAATCGATAGAAGTCATGTCGCCAGCCTACGACCGGTGGCGATCTCCGTCTGCCGTTTGCCGTTCACCGACGAAAAGGGATACCAGATACGACGGGCCCGATCGGACGACGTCAGCTCACAACGCGGTAACGCGTGCGAATGGAACGGTTGTAGCCGATCGCAAGACCGATAATCAACAGGACCGTGACGAGAACGATCACCGGATAGATAAACCGTGCGGTCCAGGGTTGTTCGACCTCGGCTTCCTCAGCCGGGGGCACGACGACCGCTGGGCCCTCGCCTTCGAAAATCACCTCGGGGGCAACAGTCGTCTCTGTGGTCGCATCACCGGTCGACTCCTCCGTTGCCATGGCGGGTGCTGTAATGGCCATCACAAGAAAGGCTGTCACAGCGAGAAGTATCAGTCGGTTCATGCGCGTCATGGCCGTCAGGATAGACGAAGACGGGGTCAGACGGCAGATAACAGATGACAGATGACAGACAACGGACGACGGCGCGGCGAAGGGGGACACCAGTGAATCTGGTGTCCCCCTTCTTCGCTGTTGTTCTATGCGTCTGCTTTGACGATGCGGCCGCGCAGACGTGGGTACTTGGTGGGAGCGTGGGTGTAACACCACTCTCTCCGGTTGTACTGGCTCAACCGTGTCTCACACCCCTTCTGGGTGCAGGTCCTGGATTGCGAGTATGTCTTCGGGGGTCTGGTCGCCCCGGTGAACTTACGACCCTTGAGTGAGGTCTCTTGCATGCTGATCTCCCTGAGTAACGAACCCAGACGTCAGCAGTCCGGGTCCTCGTTCTTGCGTTCTTGTTGTAGTAACGCTCGGAGGGAGTCAAAAAGTTCCGGACCTGGCTCAGTTTTTCCGCCAGATGCGATTCTCTCCTTGAGTTCTGTCTCGAACGTAAAGGCATCCATACAGTGTCCACACCGTTTGAGGTGCCACTTGATGCGCGCTTTTCGAGTCGTCGTCAACTCGTCATCGATGTATTGATATACGTATTCGACTGCTTCATTGCAACCGCTCATCCTGTTGGCTCCACTAGTCCGCGGTCAACTGCCACGTTCCATAACTTCCTTTGCAGCGCTTTTCTTCCCCGATGTAGTCGAGACATCACAGTTCCGATCGGAACATCGAGGATCTCGGCGATCTCCTTGTAGGAAAATCCATCCACATCGGCGTACAGAACAGGCAACCGGAAGTTCTCGGGAAGCGATTCGATCGCGGCAACGATGTCCTCGTCGACGAACATGTCAAGAGCCTGAGACTCGGCAGACTCGGATGCTCCCGAGGGTTCACCGAGACGTTTGAAGAGATACAGATCCTGCAGTTCCCCAAGCTCAACCTCGTTCGGACGACGCTGGGCCTTTCGATACTTGTTGATGTACGTGTTCGTCAGGATGCGGTACAGCCAGGCTTTGAGGTTGGTCCCTTCCTGGAACGATCCGTAGGCCCGATACGCCTTGAGGAACGTCTCCTGCACAACATCCTCAGCATCAGCAGGATTGCGGGTCATACGAAGCGCAGCTGAGTACAGCTGGGACGCGTACTGCATTGCATCGTCTTCGAATGTCGCCTGATCCGCCATGACACTGAGGGTAGTAAGCGCTCAGACTTGAGTTCTATGAAGAGAAGAAGCCGTGGGCCACGACATCCTCGAAGGTGATCGTTCTGTCGTACAAAGCGCGGCCAACGATCGCGCTGACACATCCGATGTCCTCGAGCGCGCGGAGATCGTCGATAGCAGCAACACCACCACTCGCGATGAGCGGCACATTGGCTGCGACTGCTCGGACCCGACTCAGGAGGGACAGGTCAGGCCCTGCCAACGTACCGTCGGTTTCGATGCCCGTCACGAGCAACGCACCTGCGCCAGAAGATACGACACGGTCTATCGCATCTTCCCAAGCGATACCTCGGTCTTCCCAGCCTGATCCTCGTGCTCGGCCGTCCCGCACGTCCACGGCAGCGACAACACGTTCACTCCCAACTGCGGCCACCACACACTTGAGCGTGTCGGGATGGTGCACGATGGCAGAACCAACGACGACCCTGGCAACACCGGACTCGATCGCGTGTGTGGCCGACGGTGCATCACGTATACCTCCGCCCAACTGGAACGGAATCCCCTCGGCGGCGAACGCAGCCCACAGTCGTGGGTCGGCCGTACCCGTGCGGGCGGCATCGAGATCGACCACATGGACAATCGGTGCACCAAGTGCGATCCAGTGTGCGGCAACACCAACCGGGTCCTCATCGTACGTGGTGACCGCGTCGAAATCACCTTTGAGGAGACGGACAACGCGGCCGTCGAGGACGTCCACGGCAGGGATGATGTTCATAACGACGTTGCTCTCGGGTGGATAGATGTACTATTGTGTTAGCATGATAGCACAGTATGACACGGGAGGACCAAACGTGCCGACGTTGACAGACAACCAGTGGGCCGATTCCGATGATGCTGCCTCACTCGTCGAGGCGGTCATCACGCTCAATACAACGGATCAGGCAATGCGGTTTCTGAGAGATCTGTGCACCCGACGTGAGCTCGAGGAGATGGTGTCACGATGGGCAGTGGTCCGGCGGCTGGCAACCGGAACGTCGTATCGCGCCATCCACGAAGACACAGGTGTCTCAACTGCGACCATCACCCGGATCAACGACTGGGTCCGCAACGGGACTGGCGGATACGACGAGGCGATGACACGTATCGGCGAGAAGGGGCCGTCGTGACACAGACGACCAGGATTGCAATCCCGAACAAGGGGCGCCTCTCACAGCCGTCGATAGACCTCCTGCGACAAGCAGGCCTCGTATTCGAGAGTTCGTCACGGGCTCTCGCTGTGCCCGTACGCAATATGCCCGTCGAGGTGCTCTTCGTACGGGCAGACGACATTCCGGAATTGGTTCACGACAATGTGGTGCACTACGGCATCACCGGACTCGACCTCGTAGCAGAGGCATGTTTTGATGTGTCGCTCATCGCTGAACTCGGCTACGGAAGATGTGACCTGACCGTTGCCGTCGACAACGCCTCAACGATCGAAGCGATCGACGAATTCTCAGGATTGCGGGTTGCCACATCACACCCCGAAATCGTTGGTCGCTTCTTCACAGACAAGAACATCGACGTCACGACCATCCCTCTCAAAGGATCCGTTGAGGTCGCACCAAAGCTCGGGATCGCCGACGCGATCGTCGATCTCGTCTCGAGCGGATCAACGTTGATGATGAACGGGTTGAGACCGATAGCTACGGTACTCGAGTCGCAGGCTGCGTTGATCGCGAGCGGTCCTGACGTCGACTCACCGATTCCGACGATGGTTAAGGCTGTTGTTGCCGCACGACGCAAGCGGTATGTACTCATGAATGCGCCCATCGAGGCTCTCGACGAGATCGAGCGGATCATCCCCGGTGCCGATGCGCCAACGATCGTTCCTCTGAGCCAGACCGACAAGTACGCGGTGCATTCCGTTGTTGAGGCTGACGAACTGTGGAACGTCCTCCCGCGACTCGAATCGGCCGGCGCATCGGCGATCCTTGTTCTCCCGATCAACCAGATGATCCCATGACAGTCCCCATCGCTACACGCATCGATCTCGCTTCAGCCTCCCGATCCGAGCTCGCCGCCGTCATCGTTCGCTCGGCGATTCCGGATGAGAGCATCAGACGCGATGCTGCCGACATCGTTTCTGCAGTCAGAGAAGGCGGCGACGCCGCACTCGATGCATACTCCACCCGATTTGGTGGCGGTCCGAAATCGGGCGACATCATCGCTACGCGCGACGAGATGCGACAGGCCCACGCAGATGCCTCACGGGACTTCGTCGATGCGATTGAGAAAGCTGTGGCCACGATCCGGGCCGTCCATGAACCTCAAATCCCCCGCGGACTCACGACCGAGCCTGTGAGGGGAGTCACCATCGAGCGCACCTGGTCGCCTCTGAGGCGAGTCGGCGTGTACGTCCCTGGTGGCGCCGCTGCCTACCCATCGTCGCTGTTGATGTCGGTTGTCCCCGCTCAGGTAGCAGGCGTTCCGGAGATAGCTGTGGCCTGCCCCGCTTCAGATAGCGGAGCCATCGACACTTCCGTGCTCTGTGCAGCCCATGTGCTCGGGGTCTCAGAGGTCTACACCATGGGCGGAGCCCAGGCGATCGGAGCCCTTGCGTACGGCACAGAGACCATTCCACGGGTGGACAAGATCGTTGGTCCTGGAGGTGCTTGGGTGACAGCGGCCAAGCTCGCGGTGTACGGGACAGTTGGGATCGATCTCCCCGCGGGTCCGAGTGAGGCAGCCATCGTCATCGATTCCACGACCGATCCTGTCGTCGCAGCTTCAGATCTTCTATGCCAGGCCGAACACGGACCGGACTCCGTTGTCATGTTGGTCGGCACCGACCGAAGGCTGCTCGATGACGTGCTCGACGAGGCTTCCGCCCAGCTCGAGGACCTCGAGCGGCGGTCCACGATCACTGAAGCGTTGGCGCGCAACGGCATCGTCGTGTTCGCCGAATCCCATCCCGCCGCCCTCAGATTCGTCAACGACTGGGCACCCGAACACGTATCGCTGTTGACGGTCGATCCAGCGTCGGATGCACGATCGATCCCGTCTGCTGGTTCCGTACTACTCGGGCAGTGGACACCCGAATCAGCTGGGGACTATGCAACAGGGGCTAACCATGTTCTACCCACCGGTGGTCTTGCAAGGGCGTACGGTCCCCTCTCCACAGAAGACTTCGGATCGTGGAGACAGATCCAGGAGCTCTCGCAAGCGGGGTTGATGGAGCTCGCCCCAACCATTCGAACGATCGCGTCCCGCGAGGGTCTCACAGCTCACGCTGCCTGTGTTGACGTGCGCATCAACCGGATGGTCTCGGAAAGGTCACATCCATGAGTAGTACAAGACAAGCGATGATCGAACGGAAGACCTCGGAGACGGATATTCGGATGCATCTCGTCATCGATGGATCCGGTGCAACCGCCATCAACACCGGCATCGGGATGTTCGACCATCTGCTGACCGCCTTTGGCCACCATGGATTGTTCGATTTGGAGATCACCACGGTTGGTGACCTGCATATCGATGAACACCACACCGTGGAGGACACGGCGATCGTCCTCGGCGAGGCATTCGATGCGGCTCTCGGGGATCGATCCGGCATCACACGATTCGCGGATGTTTCTCTGCCTATGGACGAGACGCTCGCAAACGTGGCGCTCGATGCGGGTGGCAGACCGTACAGCGTCCTCGATATCGCCTTCGGTGCGCCGAGCATGGGAGCTCTCGGTACCCAGATGATTCCCCACGCCCTCGAGTCTTTCATCACGCACGCGCGTTTCAACGTTCACCTTTCGGCTGTAGGACGCAATGACCATCACATCGCCGAGGCCGCGTTCAAGGCGCTGGCCCGCGCGACCCGACTCGCTTGCGAGATCGATCCGAGACGCACAGGGATTCCGTCGACGAAGGGCACGCTGTGATCGGCGTCATCGACCACGGGGCTGGAAACCTTGTATCCATAACCAACGCCCTCACCACCGTTGGCGAAGATTCCACGCTCGTCTCATCATCTCAGGAACTCGCGGATGTTGATGCGATCGTGCTCCCAGGAGTTGGCGCAACGGGCCCTGCAATGGCACGCCTGCAGGAAACCGGTCTTGATATGGCCCTCAGGTCCTGGAGTGGTCCTCTGCTCGGTATCTGTGTCGGATTTCAGTTGCTGTTCGATCGATCCGATGAGGACCACCGCCCTTGTCTCGGCGTGATGCAGGGGAACGTGAGCGAGATCGCTGGCCGTCCTCTCCCCCACACGGGCTGGAACGACGTCGATCACACGGGTGATCCGTTGTTCTCAGGAATCCCCTCGGGAGAAACGTTCTACTTCGTGCATTCCTTTGCTCCGGTTCCGAGAGATGACGAGATCGTGATCGCGACCACACACCATGGGGACACCTTCGTTGCAGCGGCTCGCGACAGGAATCGGATCGGCGTTCAGTTTCACCCGGAGCGCAGCGGAGCATCGGGGACGCGGCTGCTCGCCAACTTCGTATCGATGGTACGGACGAGTCGTCGTGTTGCGTAAACGGATCATCCCGTGTCTTGACGTCGCCGATGGGCGGGTCGTCAAAGGCATACAGTTCGTCGACATCGTCGATGCCGGGGACCCTGTCGAACTCGCAAGCCGATACGCGGCGCAGGGTGCAGACGAGATCTGCTTTCTCGATATCACAGCCTCGAGCGACGAACGCCGAACACTCCTGGACGTTGTGGCCCGAACAGCTGCCAGGGTCAACGTGCCGCTCACGGTCGGAGGTGGCGTGCGATCGGTGGAGGACATGAGGGCAGTTCTGAGGGCAGGCGCAGACAAGGTTGCGGTGAACACCGCCGCCGTTCGACGACCGGACCTTCTCAAAGAGTGTGCCACGACATTCGGGAGACAATGTGTTGTTCTCGCCATCGATGCACGAACGGTCAGCCCCCAGTCGTGGTCGGTCTACACACACGGCGGGCGCAGAGATGCAGCAGTCGATGCGGTCGGTTGGGCCGAACTGGGTGCCTCGCTAGGAGCCGGCGAACTCCTCGTGACATCGATGGATCGCGACGGAACGAAGGACGGATACGATCTCGATTTGCTCTCCGCCATCCGTCGTGTCGTCGATGTACCGCTGATCGCTTCGGGAGGCGCAGGGGGTGCGGCTGACATGGTCGACGCACTCTCGAAAGGACACGCTGATGCCGTCCTCGCGGCCTCGATCTTCCACCACGGCGAGTACACGGTGGGGACCCTCAAGCAGGAGCTCTCACGTGCGGGCATCGCGGTTCGCGAGGAATCGAGCGTCACATGGCCCTAGATATCGATGCGATCGTATGGGACGAGGACGGACTCGTCCCCGCGATCGTCCAGGATGGTCGAACACGAGCGATTCTCATGATGGCATACATGGACAGAGCGGCCCTGTCTGAGACCCTCGACACCGGTCTGGTTCATTTTTGGAGTCGAAGCCGACAGCAGCAGTGGCTCAAAGGCGAGACCAGCGGGAACACGCTCACCCTGGGAGCGATCGCAGTCGATTGCGACAGCGATGCACTTCTGATAACCGCACGACCGGCAGGTCCCACATGCCATACCGGTGACTATTCCTGCTTTGGACCGCGAGAAACCTCCGGAATCACCGCTCTATGGGACACGATCGCTGCACGGTCGCGCGATCTTCCTGAGGGCTCATATACGGCATCGCTTTTGTCGGCAGGTACCGACGACGTTGCACGCAAGGTCACGGAAGAGGCTTCGGAGGTTGTCATCGCAGCGAAGAACCACCAATTCGGTGGAGATCGTCAACGCGTGGTCGAGGAATCTGCTGACCTGATCTACCACCTCCTGGTCCTTCTCGCAGAACGGGGCGTCGACCTTGAGGATGTCGAACGGGAACTTGACGATCGGCGGCAATGAGATTGCCTACCGGCCACTCAGCCGCCGGATCGCTTCGTCAGTTTCCTCTACCAGCCGAGACATCAGGTCCCGTGTCGAGAGCGATCTCGCCATTCCCACACCCTGGCCGGCCCAGTGTGCCTGGTAACCGGCCTGGTGTTGTCTCTTCGCTGCAGACCGAATCGGTCCTGTGAGTTCTCCCTGATATGGGAAGGGGAGCACAGCTGCTTCACCCGCATCCTCAATTTCGACTATGAACCGGTTCCGGATAGCCCGTGCAGGTTTGCCCGTGAACACCGTTGTCACCACGGGATCGCCGTCGGCTGCAGCGAGCACGGAACGTGTATACGTGGCGTCCGCACCGGATTCCTCCGTGGCGAGGAACACTGTTCCCATCTGGACCGCTTGTGCACCGAGCGCCAGCGCCGCCGCGATCCCTCTTCCATCCATGATCCCTCCAGCAGCGATCACCGGTATCTCGAGAGCGTCGACCATCTGGGGTACGAGTGCCATAGTTCCAACAAGGCTCAGCGAAACGTCGGCAGCGAACGTTCCACGATGGCCCCCGGCCTCCGCCCCCTGAGCCACGACGGCATCGACGCCCAGCTCCTCGAGGTGTCTGCCCTCCGCAACGGTCGTGGCTGTCCCGATGAGGGTCATACCACGGCGTCTCGTCTCATCGACCGCGGTATCGGTCGGTGGACTGAGGATGAAACTCAATGCTGTAGCACCGCTGTTGAGCGCGACTTCAAGCCTCGCATCGAACAGATCGTCCGGCACACCTGGCCCCGTTGGGTCCTGGAGTCCGAGCGAGGCGTAGGCAGGGGTGACAGCGGCGATGGCTCTGCCGATATCGGCTGGCAGCCCGGGTCGAAAGACCGGTCCGAAGAGGTTCACGCCGAACGGTCGCTCCGTGAGTGAGCGGACCTCAGCAACTGCTGAGGACAACCGGTCGGGCGACAGGTACGCGGCACCGATGAAGCCGATACCTCCACGTTCACCGACCGTCGACACGAGCAGAGGAGTGTCGATCCCTCCCGCCATTGGTGCCTGGATTATCGGGTGTTGTAGCGACAACCGCTGCATCAATTCGTTGGGTCGCATCGTAAGGTCACCTTTCCACGAGGAACGCTTCGATGCTACCGGCCCAGATACAGCGTCGCGAATCCGGGTCACCCCTGGTAGAGGCTCACCATCTCGAAGGTCCGCTTGGCACCCGTGTGGTCCTTTGCCGTTACAAGGAACACCTTGTTGTAAGGCGCAGAAGGGAACAGAACCTTGAGATTCCACGTTCCGTCACCGTTCGCGGTCGTCGTCCCGGAACCGTATTCGCTCGAGATCGACACCGTTGTCCCTGGTGTGGCCTTCCCGCTGAAGATGTCGTAGGCAATCGGCTCAACACACGACCCGTACTTCTGGTTGGCAACGAATTCCCATGCAGCGATGGTCGTGGTTGTCGTCTCCTTGATGGTGGTAGTGGTCGTCACTTTGGGTTCCTCAACGTCGAGAGTGATGGTCATCCGTCTCGACGTTGCATTGCCAGCAGGGTCTGTTGCAACGAACACGACACCGTTTGCACCGGGCGCTAGCACGAGATCGATCGACCACGACCCGTCTGCTGCAACCGTGGCTTCGAATTTTCCGCTTGCGACAACGGTCGCATCCGGCTCGGTTCTTCCCACGAAGGTGGTGATCTTCGTCTTCACGCGCTCACCATCAGATGGCGACAGGATCTCGAGCATGGGTGGCTCAGCGTCCGATACGGTCGTGGTGGTCGGTGCTATAGCGCTGCTCGGCGGCACAACAGGCGCTGGCGTCTTCGCTGAAGGTACGGGAGCGGTGGTGGGCGGCACGGCCTCCTCGATCGGGATCGTCGTAGGCGCCACGGTGGTCGAAGGAACAGGGTCACGGGACACTTCTGCCTCGTCGGGTCCCGCGATGATGAGCGCCCCGACCACAGCGACACCGGCAAGCGCTCCTGCAACGGCGTAGCTCCCGAACTTCCACAGCGCTGCTACCCCCGCCGCGGTTCCAACGCTTGCAGGGCGAACCGGCACGAACGCAACACTGTGATGGATCGCTTCAGCGGATGATCGGGCGAGGGTGTCGAGCGTTGTCATCGATCTTCTCCAAGGTTGACACCGAGTCGCGAGGCAAGACGCTGGCGACCCTTGTGTAGATGGACTTTCACGGTGCTTGCGGAACATTCGAGGATGACGGCGATCTCCGCCACCGGTTTGTCCTCCAGGTAGTGCAGCGCCAGTGTCTGAGCCTGTCGTTTTGGCAACTTGCGCACATGCGCCCAGAACTCCTCAGCCTCGGCTGGAAGGTCTGGCAGAGCAGCGGTTTCGGCACGAAATCCTCCGAGCCTCGTCATTGCCTTCGCCTCGGTGAGGCCCCTGCGGAAACGTGACACGGAAAGATTTGACACAACACGCCGAACCCAGGCCTCCGGCTTGTCATACGAACCGATCTTGTCCCAGTTGCTGTGTGCCGCGATGAAGGCTTCCTGTGCGAGATCCTCGGCGGCTGATCTACTGCCCGACAGTGCGTATGCAAGCCCCACGACCAGGCGAAACTCCCGCTCGTAGAACGTTTCGAACGGCTCTCGTGCGCGCACGACGCTCGACGACAGGCGTGTCGTCTGTAGTGCGGACCTGCCGCGCGATCGTGGTCGTACTGTCATCCCTTACCCGTTACACGTGTCGACGGCCGTCGAGGTTTATCTCGATATCGGCAGCGAGAGATCACAAACGAAGGATTTTGGTAAACCCGAGCATTGACTCAAGCGTGTAACAGGTAGGGCATCGGGATCGAAGGCACACCAGCAATGATGAAAGGACCATCATCCATGAAGGGGAAACCATTCCTCGTGGCGATCTCAGTCTTCGTTCTCGTTCTCCTCGGAGGAGCCGCGATCGCTGGCGTCGGTGCGGGACTCACGAACGACTCGGAGGCCACGTCGTCCCAGGGTTCGTTCACCAGCAAAGAGAGCCCGACAACAACGGTTGCGCGCATCGAGTCGTCCACCACAACTCATGCCGAGTCGGCCACACAGGCGCCATCAGTCAAGGAACAGCCTGCGGCAAAGGAAGACAAGCCGAAGGGGACACTCACCGAGACACAACCCAAGGAGGCTCCGGCTAAGAAGGAACCTGCTCCAGCCAAGGAATCGGAAGAGCCGAAGAAGACCGACCAGCCCGCACCGGAGCTGAAGATCACCCACCCTGTCGACGGCGCACGGGTCGAGAACAAGGTCGTCGTCTTTGGCGGTCTCGTCTCGGATGGTGCGACGGTCCATCGCGGCAAGTACACAGCAAAGCAGGGTGGCGGTGAGTGGCGGATAGAACTCGTCCTGTCACCTGGCAAGAACCGTGTCACGTTCGAGGCCATCAGCGCCGACGGTCAGGTGAGTAGGGCTGCAGTGACCGTGTACTACGACGCACCCAAGGAAGCGGAAACAGAGAAGCCGGCCAGGGAGAAAGAGACCGTAGCGTTCACAGCCTTCCAGACCTACGGCTCGTGTGCTGAAGAGATCCCCTACGACGTCTTCTACGGCACCGCCCAGCCTGGCGCCACCGTCAAGGCGCAGTCAGAGTACGGGGGCAACAGTGTGGTCGCCAACGAGAACGGCAAGTGGGAGATGAAGGTGGAATTCCCTGAGGCGCCCTCTGAGAAACCATTCACCGTCACGATCAAGGCCAGCTCTGGGGGGAGCCATCAGTTCTCGTTTACGAACACGCGGACACCAGCGAAGGGTGAGTAGCACGAGGGGGTGATCGATTCTCCGGTGGAATGACACGCTCGTTCTACCGGAGAATCGCGTTTGTGTCAGTGTCGCCAGATACGGTGGAACCAGAAGGGAGCATCATGACCGCACACGAACTGACGACCGCTCTGTTCTGGATGGTCGTTGCAGGATACGCTACGTACGTCGGCTGGAACATCTACTCCGCGGCCCGGAGGCACATCGAGCAGCATCATCGGCCCACCAGGATCGCCGATCTCACAGACCGAAAGGCCTCAGCAGCCCATCCAGTCATCGAGACGGACGAAGCGGAATGGTTCACGCTGGCCGATGAGGATCGGCTTGCTGGCTAGCGTCTGATACGCCCACAGATGGTGCAGATGTGTTTGCCTGGCCCGGCCTTCGGGGCAACACGGTGATCCCACGAGTGTTCGTGCACCTGACCCCTGAGGTCCTCGTTGACCTGCACACGATCGAGACCGAAGAATCCATGGCGACGTGCGGTATCGAGCGTTCGGATCCACATGCTGGTCTTCGTCTCACCGGATGCAGCGATCTTTGAACGCTTTCGTCTGGCTGGCGCCTTGGCTACCGCTGATGCGATCACCCCAATCGACGTCCTGGCAGCGCTCACCTTGTTCGTAGTTTCACCGGTTGTGTTGCTCTTCCCTTGAGTAGCCTTCCCGCCCTTCTTCGAGGCTGACCGCGAGACCTTCGCAGTTGTCTTGACAGACTTCGTCTTCGCAGGTTTGACAGACTTCGTCTTCGCAGGTTTGACAGACTTCGTCTTCGCAGGTTTGACAGACTT
>JAMBLJ010000060.1 GCA_023336815.1 Actinomycetes bacterium | reverse complement strand
GCGCCCAGTATGGGATCCATACCGAGTGCTAGTGACAAGCCGACGAAGACGAACAGCAGTGCAAACGAGAACCGGATCCCGAGTTCGTCCGGATCGTGGGCAGCGAAGAGCCGCTCGGCCCTTTCGGGATACCACCACGCAAGTGTTCTCATCAACCACAACGAGACGAGCAGGATGAGGACGAACAACGGGACTGCCAGCAGTTCAATACCCCAACCGTTCTTGATCCAGACGGAGAACACGATGATCCCTGTCGCTGCGATGAACTCGGCGAGGATGCCCACGACGATCGTGATCTGCCCCTGCCGGGTACTCGACCGGTTCGTGGCCCGCAGAGCGGGCACGATGATGCCGACGCTCGCTGCGGACACGAGCAGAGTCACGAATATCCGTTCGTTCGACTCGGTAACCCCGATCACCCCGAAGCCGAGCCACGCGATCCCCACGATCAGCGCGAACCCTATGAGTCCGACAACGATGGGGCCCCTTCCTTCGCGCTCAAGTGACGTGAAGTCGATCTCGAAACCGGCAAGGAACATAAGGAGGAACAGACCGAGCTCTGCAAGTACGAGTATGAAACCCTCGGATGTCGATTCCGTCGCGATGAGACCGAGGACCTGAGGCCCGATGAGCAACCCGAACAACAGTTCGAGCACGACGGCAGGAAGACCGATCCGGCGGGCGAGAAGAGGGAGGAGGAATGCGGCGAAACCGATGACGATAAACGTCGTCGCATTGGGGAGCACCCCCTCGGTTACAGCGGCAATCACCGGCATGTCAGTCGGCAACCGGTACGAACAGAACGGAACCCTCGCCTCGCGATGCAGCCCATACAGCTGTTCCTGGATTGAAACGACCTACCGGAAGAGACGGCATCGAAACGACAAGCAACGTGTTGTTGGCCGTGACGTCCGAAAGCACTTTCACGGGATTGCCACGCACAACGTGCCTCTCAACGTCAACCTCCTGCACTGCGGCCTCCCTGCGAAGCCACGCCGTTGCACTCCGCTTCTCCATGAGGTTGTCGGCACCCATGAAGACAGGATTCGCGACCGCAACGCCGACGACACGGGCTCCCGATCGTTTGGCGATATCGATCGCGGCACGTCCGGCCACATCGCCAGACACCGTGCGTCGAGCGGGAGCGATGATCGCCGTGAAACGAGCATCCCCCCTGGTCAGCAACAGGGGCACTCTCGCATCTGTGAAGGAGTTCAGGATGGATGGAATTCGCGCGAACGGTCGCAGTGTCGTGCGTTTCGGTAGGGGAACAACGATCACACCAACGCTCTCATCACGAGCGACGTCGGCGCTTGCCCGAAACAGGTCTCCCTCGACACCCCTGAGATCCACCTCGACCCCAAGCACCTCGGATGTCACCGTATCGAGGAGTAGTTGATACGCATCCGCTTCAGCCCTGTTCTTGATCCCCTCGACGTCACGGTGGATCACGATGAGTTCGGCGGCGTTCGAGTTCCTGACGAAGTAGGCCGCCTCGTCGATCGCCGTGCGCCGATCGTCATCGTTCCGAAGGGCTACAACGACCTTGCGACCGAAGTTCAAGGGAAAGCGAGATACCCCGCCAGCAAAGGTTCTCACCACCTGAGCGAAGTCCGACGCCGAACCAACTACCGTCACACGGTCGCCCGTAAGCAGCCTGGTGTTCCCGTGTGGGACGACAAGACCGCCATCCCTCAGTATCGCTGCGACAACCCACAACTCCGAGGGGATCTCCTTGAGGGCGCGACCCTGGACGGGTGAATCGGGTGTTATCTCGAATTCGATCGCCTCAGCCCTGCCATCGGCGAACGTGGTCGATGTCAGCTTGCGTGGCTCCATCGCAATCTCCATCCCGCGTGCAGCAAGTTGCGCAGGCAGGATCACCTCGACTCCCAGAGCCCTATATTCTTCAGCTCGATCGGGGACACGGACGAGGGCGATGACTTCCTCGACCCCGGCCTCCATGGCCAGTTTGGCAACCTCGAGGTTGATGTCGTCAGTACCCGCGGAAGCGACAACCGCTACAGCGTTGCTGAGACCAGCTCGCTTGAGGACGACGGCACTGGAGCCGTCTCCGTGGACGGTCTCAACATCCCGAATCGACCGGATGACGTCAAGTCGCGCTTCGTCTGGGTCAACAACAACAATGCTCCAAGAATCACCGAGACGCCTGATCAGCTCGCGGGCACTCGCGCCCGCTCCAACTACGACAGCCTTCACTGTGCCTCCCCGAACTGAGGTGATTGGCCGTCATTATGCCCGGATTCTGCGCAAAGCGACTCCATCGTTGTTTCTACGACCAGGAGGCGACTCCTCGCTCGTTGAGATCTGCGATAGCTTCAGCGGATATACCGAACATCCCAAGCGATGTCTCAAGCAGTTCTCGGCCGTTTCCATCCGTGTCCTGATGTACGTATCGCTCTGAGAATCTCGGCGCACTCGATGGCGCCGGCCCATCAGGACCGTCAGTGAGCGCACCCCTCGCCAGATTGTGGGGATGGTCGGCAACCTCAGCCATACGCAGCACCGGGGTCACACAGCCGTCGGTTCCATCGAACATATCCGTCCAGTGAGCCCTCGTCCTTTCGGCAAAGATCCCGGCGAATACCTCGCCGAGGCGCTTCCAGTTGGCAGGATCGAGCCGATCCTCGAGATCGTCCTCGGAGAGCCCGAGACCGTGGACCATCGCAGAGTAGAACATCGGTTCCAGTGCGCCGACCGCCATGAACTCGTCATCGGAAGTTCGATATGTGCGATAGAAGGGTGCGCCGCCATCGAGCAGGTTCGAGGCGCGATGTTCGCTCCACAACCCGGCGTTGACGAGGTCGCGCGTTGGGCCAAGCAGCGTCGCCGAGCCGTCGATCATCGCCGCGTCGATGACCTGTCCCCGACCGGTTGTCGCGCGTTCCACGAGTGCAGCGAGTATGCCGGAGACCGCGAACATGGTCCCTCCCCCGTAGTCACCAACCAGATTGAGCGGCGGAACAGGGTGATCCGTAGTGCCGATCGACGCAAGGACGCCGTTGAGTCCGATGTAGTTGATGTCGTGGCCCGCCATCATGGCCATTGGGCCCTCCTGTCCCCAGCCCGTCATCCTCAGATAGACGAGACTGGGGTTCTTGTCGATCATCTCGGTGGGGCCGATCCCAAGCCGCTCGGTGACTCCTGGCCGAAATCCCTCGATGACGACGTCGGCACCCCTCATCACATCAACCGCGACCGCTGCGTCCTCTGGGTCCTTGAGGTTCAACGCGAGGGATGCTCGAGGCCGGCGTCCCACGCCAGCCAGGCCATCCGGGAGACCCGTATGGGACGTCGATCGTTCGATACGAACAACCGTGGCTCCGAGCTCTTCGAGGTACGAACAGGCGAGGGGTGCCGGTCCGATGCCAACCAGTTCCACAACACCGATCCCATCGAGAGGACCCGACCGCAGCGGCAGCCCCTCGTTCACAGGTTTCCTATTCGCGTCGTGACCAGATCGAAGAATCTTTCGGCATCGATTTCGGTCATGACCGTTGCGTTGGGTGCCGTCCCGGTGGACTCTGTGGTCCTACCAATGGTTTCCTCGTTCGTGGTGTCGACCACGACATGATGCTGTTGCCCGCTGAAGAGCGACTCATCGATCAGGTAGGCGATGACACACGGGTCGTGCAGTGGCGCCCCTGGCAGGTCGTACTTGTCAATGTCGTAGACCTCGTAGAACCGGATCATCCCCGCGGCTGCTACCGCAGGCGCGGTGCCATAGTCTGCAAGAGCCTCCACGTGACGGGGCAGCATCAGTGCCTTGTGTGTCACGTCGAGCGGGAAAACGGTGACGGGGATACCGGAGGTGAACACGATGTGCGCTGCGTGTGGGTCCACGTAGGCGTTGAATTCCGCAGCCGGAGTCGTATTCCCTGGCTCGTCAAAGGCCCCTCCCATCCAGACGATCTCGCGGATCTTTGGGATGATCGAAGGCTCTTTCGCGATCGCCATGCCGATGTTCGTGAGTGGGCCGAGGGGGCAGAGTGTGACGGAAGCAGCCGGAGCATCGAGGCAAACCGAAATGATGTGATCGACGGCATGGCCTTCTGCCACACCCACGCTGTTCACAGGGAGGGTCGCTCCGTCGACCCCTGTGGGTCCGTGAACGTACTCCGCAGTCACGAGCGTTCTGAGCAGGGGACGCTCACATCCGCGGTACACCGGGATGTCCTCGCGATCGGCGAGGGCAACAAGACCGAGCGAATTGATCGTCACAAGGGGTTGAGGGACATTCCCTGCGACGGTTGTGATCGCTATCACATCGAGTTCGGGAGCAGCAAGCGCCAGCAGTATCGCAAGTGCATCATCCTGGCCAGGATCGGTGTCGATGATGATCGATCTCGGTGTCATGTGTTCCGTCCTGTCATTTCGGTCAGTTTTCGTTCGAGTTCCTTCGTGTCCGGCATTGCGGACCGTGCTCCGAGTTTCGTCGTTGCAATGGATGCTGCCACCACAGCTCTCCTTGCCGCAATGGCGGTGTCCATCCCAGCGTCGATCGCCTGAGCGAATGCACCGCAGAAGGTGTCGCCTGCACCCGTCGTGTCCAATGCATCCACGATGGGGGCTGGAATCGAATCGACACGGCTCTGTGTCGTCAACATGGCACCTCGCGAACCGAGCGTTGTCACCACGGTAGGTATCCCACTCGCACGGATGTCGCTCGTCTCAACAGATCCGAAGATCGTTGCACACTCGACCTCGTTGACGATCAGCACGTCGATCTTATCGAGAAGCTCCCGAGGGAGAGCGGTCGCAGGTGCGGCATTCAAGATGAACGTCCCTGTGGTCAGCTGAGCTGTCTGTAGAACGGTCGCCAATGGAATCTCGAGCTGACACACAACAACGTGCGCTGCGGCGATCACACGTTCATCGTCGGGTCGGATCACGATCTTCAGGTTCGCCTCCGGCGCAACGATGATGGAGTTCTCCCCGGCATGATCGAGTGAAACGACGGCGGTACCCGATGATCCCGCAACGTACCTCACATGGGAGATATCAACGGAGTCCGCCTCAAGGCCATCGGTCAGCGTCGTACCTGCATCGTCGGTCCCGACAGCACCGATGAACAGAACACTGCCGCCAAGTCGTGCGGCTGCCACCGATTGGTTGGCGCCTTTGCCTCCGTGCACGATACTGAGCGATGATGCCAGCACGGTCTCCCCCGGGCGTGGCGACCTTTCGACCTCGAATACCAGATCAGTGTTCACCGAACCGACAACGACGATCATCGCTCGACCACGAGTTTGAAGATCGTTCCCTG
>JAMBLJ010000059.1 GCA_023336815.1 Actinomycetes bacterium | reverse complement strand
GCGTTCCTCGATGCGCGCGTCCAGACGATCTACGGCGGAACCACCGAGATCATGAAAGAGATCATCGGCCGCGGCATGGGGTTGTGAGAAGAGAGCGGACAACAGATAGCAGACAGCAGACTTCGGTCGTACTACGTATTACGTAGTACGTACTACGACCGGCGGGTCTGTCGTCTGTCGTCTGTGTTCTGCTTTCCGTATCGTTTGGAGGACACGGACCTTCACGATTGGACAGAGACAATGGGCGAACGCTTGGTAGTTATTGGGGCGGATGCGGCGGGTATGACCGCTGCGAGCCAGGCACGGAGACGGGACAGGAGCCTCGAGGTGATCGCCTTTGAGAAGGGTCCCTTCGCTAGCTACGCCGCCTGCGGCGAGCCCTACTACGTGTCCGGTGACGTGGACACCCTCGACGACCTGATCGCCAGGACGCCTGAACAGTTCGCGAAGGCAGGCATCGACCTGAGGCTCCACAGCGAGGTCATGAGTATCGATCTCGAGAGGCGAAGTGTCTCAGTGCACAACCACGAGGATGGTGCGACATCCGAAACCGGATTTGACCAACTCCTTATCGCTACCGGGGCGAGAGCGTTCATACCTCCGATGCCCGGCATCGATCTTGACGGCGTGCACACACTCAGAACGCTCGACGACGCACATGCGTTGCGGATCCTCGCAGAAGGAGAGCCTGGCAACATCGTCATCGTTGGTGGTGGCTACATAGGTGTTGAGGTGGCCGAGGCGTTCGATGTTCGCGGGTGGACAGTCACCATGGTCGAAGCGCTTCCGACGATCATGGCGAGGACGCTCGATGAGGACTTCGGCGCGATCATCGCCGAAGCCATGGAAAAGAATGACGTCAACGTGGTTCTCGGCGAGATGGTGGAGCGTATCGAAGGGGATAGGCATGTGACTGCCGTTATCACGTCCTCAGAAACGATCCCAGCCGATATTGTTGTGCTCGCTGTTGGCGGTCGCCCAGTTTCCGAGCTTGCTGGTGAAGCTGGCATAACCCTCGGAGCCTCGGGTGCCATCGTCGTGGACGATCACCAACGAACGAGTGTCGATGGAATCTGGTCCGCAGGTGACTGCGCTGACGTGTATCACCGTGTCACTGGCACGATGGTCAACCTGCACCTTGGCACTGTTGCGAACAAGACAGGACGTATCGCTGGCATCAACATCACGGGAGGGGATGCGTCGTTCCCTGGCGCTCTCGGTACAGCGATCACAAGATTTCATGACCTCGAGATAGCTGTCACCGGAGCCAGACTCATCGATGCCGAATCAGCGGGGATCGATGCTGTTGATGTCACTGTCCATGGACTGACAGCCGCCCACTACATGCCTGAGGCGAGCGATCTATCCATACGCTTGACCGTAGAGCGTGGTACGGCAAGGGCGCTTGGAGCTCAGATCGCCGGTGGATCCGGAGCGGGAAAGCGGATCGATGTATTCGCAACGGCCATATGGGAATCCATGACAGCGGATCAACTCGAATGGGTCGACTTCGCATACGCGCCTCCGTTCGCCCCCGTGTGGGATCTCATGGCCATCGCTGCCCGAAAGGCCAGTGCCGCGGCTGTCGCGACTCGGTAGGGTCCTGGGGATGACCTGGGATCCCAATCAGTATCCGAACTCCGCCGATCACCGTGGTCGACCCGATCTCGATGGCGACGCGTATCGCCCAAGAGCCCGGGGCATCGCGACACTTGTTCTCAGTCCTCCGTTCATAGGTGCACGTCTCCCATGAGGCGTGTCCTTGTTCTTGTGTTCGGTGTGCTTCTCGTTGCCGCAGCGTGCCAGACGACCGATGCGGAGACAGGGTCGCCGCCTTCAACGAACGACGCTTTTGCCCTGCCCTCCGGGTTCGATCTCCAGGGTCATCGTGGCGCTCGTGGACTCAAGCCGGAGAACACGCTGCCATCGTTCGAGACGGCGCTTGATCTTGGAGTGGATACGCTTGAACTCGATCTGCACTACTCGTCCGATGACGAGGTGGTCGTCTGGCACGATGCGCAGGTCCAGCCCGCGAAGTGCAGCGTGGCCGAAGATGCTCCCGTGGATGTGCCTGATCCCGATGACCCGTCCACACCCTCATCAGCCCTTGAGATCCGGTCGCTGACCATCGATCAGTTGGCCTGGTACAGATGCGACCGCAATCCGGAGGAGACTCGATTCCCAAGACAGGACGCTTCTCCAACACCTATCGCTGGGGCAGCGTACGGCATCATCCCGCTCATCGAGCTGATCGCTTTCGTTGAGGACTATGCGTCCGACCCTGGGAAGACTGAGAGGCAGCGAGCAAATGCTTCAGGCGTGGCGTTCAACGTCGAGACGAAGCGAGACGTTGGTGATCCAGAAACGATCGGGGATGGGTTCAACGGTGTCGATGTGGGTCCGTTCGAGATGCGATTGCTGGAGATCATCGAGACGACCGGGATAGGGGACCGCACAACGATCCAGTCGTTCGATTCGAGATCGCTCGTCGCGATTCGAGCCGTGGATCCTGACATACCTCTTGCGTTCCTCACGGTGGGGGACCTTGTCGATCTCAGCGCGTATGCCCGGGCTGGTGGAACGATCTGGTCACCGGCCTCGGCGCAGGTGACGCCGAACCGGGTGATCGAGGCTCACGACGCCGGTCTCGCAGTCATCCCCTGGACGGTGAATACGATCGAGGAGGCGAATCGGGTGATCACACTCGGAGTTGATGGCCTGATCACCGATGTTCCAGATCTGTTCGTTATCGGCAGTTGACCCCGCAGAATGGGACTGCGGGATCAACTACCGAAACCTGCACGGGAGGTCTGCTCCGCGACACCCGGCTGGTTGCCTGGCAGCCTCCCGCATGTTCCTGCGTACCATCGAGACTACACAGAGTAGCAATACGATGTGCAGAAATTTGACCACAATCGGTGGGAAGATGCAAGATGACTGTCACCGGAGCCACTCCGGCTGATCGTTCGGATCTTCCTCAGGTCGAGGTTGTGTCCGAGGGATCGTCAGCGGCTTGCTGCAGCTGTTCAGACTTTTCGGTGAGTTCTAGCCATCTTGTTTCAGCGACATCGAGCTCCTGAAGAACTACCCCCAACTCCTCAGCCAAACCCACCGTTCGGTCGTAGTCGCCTGCCGCACCGTCGAGAGCTGACGTGAGTCGTGTCTGTTGCTTTTCGAGCTTCGGGATGGACCGTGTGAGGTCATCGAGATCTCGTTTGTCGTTGTAGGTCAGCTTGGTGCGCTGCGGCTTGGCTCGTCCTGGTGAGGCTTGACCTGGACGCCCTCCTCTGCTGCCGCGACGAGCGTCCCCGAGCGACTCTTGTCGATACGCCGACCACCCTCCAGGGTGGTGTCGGACGGAACCATCCGGTTCGATCGAGAAGATGTCCGAACACACCCTGTCGAGGAAGTATCGATCATGACTCGAAACGATGAGCGCGCCATCCCACACATCGAGATACTCCTCGAGCACATTGAGCGTATCGATGTCGAGGTCGTTCGTCGGCTCGTCCATGAGAAGGAGATTCGGGGCTTCCATCAGACTCAGCAGCAACTCGAG
>JAMBLJ010000058.1 GCA_023336815.1 Actinomycetes bacterium | reverse complement strand
GGCTTCATGTGGATGTATCGAGATGTGTGGAAGGACGAGGTGATCGAGGTCTACAAGCACGGGATCACCCGTCAATCGATCCACCTCGACCACAACGGTCGTGCCTATCTGTACCACTACCGGTTGGGTCGGGATCGATACGACGAACTGCCCGTGGCCGATGCCGTCAACCGCGTATTCAAAGACATAGAGAAGATGGGGTACAACAGGGAGACCCCGTACGACGAGGCGTACCGCCTCGAGCACTACCGCAAGGCTCGTGAGATGGGATGGACGATTGTCTCGTGAGCGCCACGCCTTCCAATAGTACGATAACGGTCGTACTATGAGTAGCATAGAGGTATGAAGATTTCCATAAGCCTGCCAGATGACGATGTTCAGTTCCTCGACGAATATGCGAAGGCCCAGGGCATCACGTCACGCTCTGCTGCTGTGCACACCGCAATACGGATGCTCAAATCCTCCAAGCTTGGGGACTCCTACGCAGCGGCGTGGCAGGAGTGGGCAGACTCCGGCGAAGATGAGATCTGGGCTTCCACCACCAGAGACGGCCTCTCCTGATGCTGCGAGGCGAGATCAGACTTGTTGATTTCGGTGGTGGCATGGCCGGTGAGGCTGCAAAAAGGCGACCTGCGGTCATCGTATCCAACAACGGTGCCAACTCCACCGCAGCCCGACTCGGGCGGGGTGCTCTGACCGTGATCCCGATGACCTCCAACGTCGAGCGGGTGTATCCCTTCCAGGTTCGCGTCGATGCCCAATTGAGCGGTCTCGACACGGACTCCAAGGCCCAGGCGGAGCAGGTCAGAACGGTTTCTGTGGACCGACTGGGAGATGCTCTTGGTCAGGTACCGGCGCCGTTGATGCTCGAGATCGACGAAGCGCTACGACTCCATCTGGCGCTGTAGGAAGCTGTTCCGGCCCTGGCGGCCTTCCCCATCCTTGAAGTACAGTTCGATGACATGAATCGAATCGCCGGCACCGCGGCATCGCTCGCTGCCCTCGTCCTGCTCGTCATCGGAGTCGCTGCCACGAAGTGGTACATGTGGGACATTGCCATCGAACAATCTGGCCAACCTGACCGTTCGATATTGTTCTGGGGCTTGCCGATTCTCTTCATCGGATTCTTCGCGATTGGTGCCTTCGTTGCAATGGTCTTCGTTGCTCGGGCCGCCTTCAGCAAGCGCTGATTGAAGAGTCTGCTGGTAACGCCCGCAGGGCGAATGAGTCTTGGGTCGTCCGAGGGCCAGCAATCGATGCTGGGATGATCCACAATCAGTCCCATTCTCCCCATCGAAGCGTGAGCGGATTCGTTGATGCATTCAGATGAAGACCCGGCTACGAAGTCCGATTCGGGATCACCACATGCACATCTAGTACGGCGAGTCCCCGGTTGTCACGATTGGCTATCGGGTATCTCGATCGAAGTTGTGACGAAAGCAGGCCAAGCATCGAGGCCGCCCGGTGTGCGCAGCGTCAGGTCGTAGATTCCGCTGGATGCCGCTTCCACCCCGATGGAGTAGCTGCCCGCCTCATCCGTGCTGCCCGAGCCCGCGGCGAAGGGAACGGGCTCAAACTGGATGACACGTCGCTCGATTTCTGCTCCGTCAGCGAAGAACGCAACGGAAACATAGCCCGAGTGGGGCACTCCCGGGGAGGGTCTCGCCAACATTCGGACAGTCATCTCGAACGCGGCACCCGGTGTGGTCGGGAACCTCGATCCATCGATCTGGATCGAGTCACCGGGGTCAGCCATGAGTGTCATGGCGGCCTCAGAGATGGAGCCGTCCGATGCGAACCGGACATCGCCCGTGGTGTTGTAGACCTCCCAGTCACGGTTTCCCCTGGACATGTCTCCGTTGGGCACACGGTTCTGTGCATCGTTGTCCTCGCGGTATGCAACCTCATACACCTCGACGTCAAGGGCGCCCGAGCCAGCATCCTCCGCGTTTGACCTGACGAGAATCAGCGCCTCAGTCGCGCCCTCAGGCACCACACCGATGGTGGTGACCGTCTGAACTGCGCCGGTGACCGGTGTCGCCAACGCAGTGACCTCGAGACCGGAGACACCATTGCCGGTCGTCTCGTCCACGACAGTGCCTTCGATGAATATCTGCCCATCTACCTCAGAGACGACCGCATTGGACATCGTGAGCCTGGCACCGTCATAGCGAGTGAGGAGATGGGTGAAACCCGAGAGGGAGGTCTCGGGAAGCAGGGTGTCGGGTTTGTCCGTCCAGGATTGAAACACCACGTGATCAGGTGAGCCACCGGTCAGTTGTTCGTAGGTTGCGACGTGGTCGATCGTTGCCTGAAGCCACGCATCGCTGTCGTCTCCGTGTCCACCGGTGTACAGAACCCCGAACGGCACCTCGCGCTCGTCGGCGACTTCCTCGATGCCCAAGAGAACCTCGGGCCAGTCCGAGCGCAGCCAGTCGACATCCATGTGAAGGAAGGCAAATGGCTCTCCGGCGGCAGCCTCGTACGCGTCGAGCCATATCTCCATGTCCCGGGGTGTCGTTGCCGGTGACTGCCAGATCCCCTCGATGCTTCCAACCGGCACACCAGGGTAGATCTCGCGCATATCGCTGATCCACTCGACGACTTCGTCAACGACACGGTCGACTGTGTACTGGCATTCGCCTTCACCGTCGTTCTTGTGGCCATACGTGTAGGGCTGTTCGATTGCAACGGCAGCGATCACTCCACCGAGCCGCTCGATGCGTCGCGCTGTCTGGAGTTCGTACGGCCCTTCAAAGGACTCGTTGTGGCGACAGGTCGTTGGTGGGTCGAGTGGCTCCATCTCGAGCATGAGGGGAATGCTGTGGGTATCGAGATAGTCAAGGAGCACCATGAGTTCGGCATCAGACAACTTGCTACGTATCTGCCAACCGTGGATCTTGAAGGCGTCGATGGTGGAACGGCCCTGTTCCCAGAGTGCGTCGGCATCGAAGAGCAGCCAGTAGTCGGCGGATCCGTCTACGACGAGAGGGTTACCTGTCTCTCCGGGAGGCGCAGGCGGCAATGGCGCAAGGATCCGCAGCGGCAGCGAAGTATCCAAGATGTCACCATCGGCTGATTCGCTGGTTGCCGACGTACTTGTTGTGTTCGTGTCCTGTGCGTCGGGCACAGACGTCGTGGTTGCGTCCGAAGGAGAGGTCGTGATGGCCGGATCCGAGCTTGGGGCGCAGGCTGCAAGCAGAAGCACAACCACCACGGCGAGGGGCCACAACGACTTCGAACGCAGCGCCGTGACAAGTGTGTGTGCCATCCCGATGATGCTCTTCCCCCAACTCGTCCACGACGTTGTTCGAGTCTATTCGTTACGGCAACGATCCGACGGCTCCCCTGGGTTGCCTGTCACACTTGCTCTGCCAGAGCCACGTTTCAGAGTTGAAGCGATCTGCACGAGGCCGCATGACGTCAGGCAGCCGAAGTTCGAGCCTCAATCGGATTCGTGCGGTGTGCGCTCCAGCTCAACAAGTGCAGACAGGTTGGTGATCTCGTGCGTCATTGACACTCCGCCCGAGCTTCGAAGATCGGGGTTGTACCAGCAGGTATCGATGGCATAGTTGATACCGCCCCGGATATCTGAGCCGAGGTTGTCGCCGATCATGAGCGTTGTTGCCTTGTCCGGCGTGCCTAGGTGCTCGAACGCTATGTCGAAGATCTCCGTCCCCGGTTTTGCTGTGCCGACCTCGCCTGAGATGACGATGGCGTCAAAGAAGTGCTCGATGCCGACCCTGTCAATGCGTGTGCGTTGTACCTCTCCGATGCCGTTCGTGATCAGTGCAAGCGTTGCCGAAGTTGCAAGCGTGTCGAGGACTTCCATGGCCCCTTCGTACAGCTCTCCGTTGTTCCCCAGGCCCCACACGTAGCGGTTGCCCATCTCGACGGGGTCTGCCGTGAGGTCGGTTGCGTCGATGAGCATCTCGAACCGAAGATGGCGGACCTCGTTTGGTGACAGAACGCCCTGCTCCACCTTTGACCACAAATCGGTATTGATGGCCTCAAACGTTGGGTAGTAGTCGCTCGGATCCTGGGCACCAGCCGACCGAAGGGTGTCATCAAACGCAACAGCTTCAGCGACAGCGGAGTCGAAGAGCGTGTGGTCGAGATCGAAGAGGAGAGTGGTGTATTTCATGTGGGGTGGTCTCGACGAGAGACTATGCCGGTGTTTGCACAATGCGATTCGCGGAATGAAGTGAGTGCTGATCAGTAGTAGGACTCGATACCGAAGCCGAACTGCGTGTCGGCTGCAGTCTTGCGGAGCAGGTTCCCAAGGCGCTTGTCGAACTCCTCGGGACGTCGCCTGGCGGAATCGACATACGCAATCCTGATCCGTTGGTATGCCTCGGAGTACCCGGTGAAGCACTGCCACACGGCAGTATCTGCGCGGAGGGCGGCATCGATATCTGGTGGCACTACGAACGGCTCGGCGAGGATTCCGGCGACCTGCTCAGCCACCTCGGGAATGACCAGGTTCTCCTCGATGAGTCTTCTCAGGCGTTCTCTGTTCGTTTGGGAGTAGGTGCTCTTGGACCGTCGAGGCGTGAACCGTTGCGCGTACCTGTCCTCGTCGATGGTGCTGACGATGCTGTCTATCCAGCCGAAGCACACGGCCTCTTCAACGGCGTCGTTGTATGCCACCCGCGGTATGCCCGTATGGGCTCGGTGATATACGAGCCAGATCTCTTTGGCCGTCGTGTGGTTCTCATTGAGCCAGCTTCGCCACACGGTCCGATCGCTCGTCGTGAGTGTTTCTCCAACCATCGCGGCATTCTGCCATCGTGCCCATAGATACCGACCCGCGACGTTGGACGCGGCGTCTCTTTGTCGCCAAAGGACCGCACTGGACGGAGCTGTGCAATGCACCCAAATCCCATGTTGAGTGTGCAAATTGAATCAGCGGCATGATCCGCAGATCCGGCGCGTAGTGACGCCAAGACCTGTCGGGGGAGTGTCAGATGCGGTCGGTTTCGTAGGCCCAGATCGCGAGTTCCACACGGTTGCGAACATCGAGCTTGGTCATCAGGCTTGCAAGATGGGCCTTGACGGTGCTGAGACTGATGTGGAGCTCCTCACCGATCTCGGCGTTGGTGAGACCGCGGGCCACAGTGGCGAGTACCTCCTCCTCACGGTCCGTCAACGGCCATGCCGGTTGCGTGGGTGCCGAGGTGGAGGATGAACGGGCGAACGTTGATAACAGCCTTGCAGTGACACTCGGGGCGATCAGGGCATCCCCTTCGGCAGCGGCGTGGATAGCTTGCACGAGCAACTCCGGGCCGGCGTCCTTGAGCAGGAATCCGCGTGCCCCAGCTTTGAGGGCGCCATGTACGTACTCGTCGAGGTCGAACGTTGTGATGATGACAATCGCCATTGGATCCTCAACGTCGGGGCCTGCAAGGATCCTCGTGGCTTCGAGGCCATCCATCTCGGGCATCCGAATATCGAAAAGACAGACATCGGGTTCGAGCTCCCTCGCAAGTCTCACCGCCTCGCGGCCGTTCTCTGCCTGGCCGACCACTTCAATGTCGGG
>JAMBLJ010000057.1 GCA_023336815.1 Actinomycetes bacterium | reverse complement strand
TTCACGGACTGGGGTGTGAGTCCGAGATGACCCATCACAGGGATCTCCGCGTCGAGCACTGCCTCGACCATCGGGAGACGTTTTCGTCCGCCCTCAAGTTTTACGGCGGATGCCCCTCCCTCGCGTATGAATCGACCGGCGTTGCCGACGGTTTCCTGCGTTGAGGAGTGGTATGACAACCAGGGCATATCACCGACAACAAGAGCCAGAGGCTTCGCCCGTGTCACCGCGGCGGTGTGATGAATCATCACATCCATGGAAACCTTGAGGGTGTCGTCGTATCCAAGGACAACGTTTGCAAGTGAGTCACCAACGAGGATGATGTCAGCGCCTGCTCGATCGGCGATCCTGGCAGTGGGGGCGTCGTAGGCGGTGACCATCTTCAGCTTTGCGGCACCCTTACGAGCACGCACGGCAGGTGCGGTCATGGGTCGGCGAGTCTCGTCGTCCATGTGTTCGGTTCCCTTCTCTCCACCACGCTGGGTTGGAGGACTTCGTACCGTTCGTCACTGTGGTGAACGTGATGGATCTCAGCCGCCCGAAGGTCGCCCGTATCCGTTCACTACCCACAAGCCTAAACGAAAGCCGTGTATTCCATCCACCCCATCGGTTCTTGGGTAGCTCACGGCGGTATGTTGGCGTGAGCTACGCAAGAATTGCCAGAGAAGGTAGGTTGAGGGCATGGCACGCAAAGACATCACCATGAACGAAGCCGAGATCCTCGATTTCCTGGGTTCAGGAGCGCAGATCCTCCAGGTTGCATCGATCAGCAAGGACGGGACACCGCACCTTGCACCCATGTGGTTCACGCTCGACGACGGCAGGATCGTGTTCCGATCGTTCACGAAGTCTCAGAAGATCGTCAACCTCGCGAGAGATCCCAGGCTCACCGTTCTCGTCGAGACGGGTGACTTCTACGGTGAGCTCCAGGGTGTCATGATCAAAGGAATGGCGAAGCTCGTTACCGACCCCGCGTATGTCCTCGAGATATACGGAAAGCTCGGGGCGAGATACCCGTTCGCTGGCACAGAACCTGTCGAACTCTCACCCGATGAGCTCGAGGCAGCGTTCGGAAAGTTCGCGCCAAAGAACACCGCCGTGATCGTCGAGCCAACCAGGACCACATCCTGGGATCACCGCAAGCTCAGCGGCGCCTACTGATCGTCGGACGCCACATCGTGCGAACAGTCCTTGACCTTCAAGCGACTCGAAGGCTTACGATGTCGTGATCCATCAGAAACTGGACGTATGACAACGGATCGTGAAGAGCTGAAGAGATCTCGCCTCAGGGCGCGCATGCTGCTGTTGTTCGCTGCGACCATCACGGTGGGCCTCGCTGGATACGTGGGCTTTCGCGTTTTCCGACAGTTCGACGTCGGAGGAGCCACTGGAATCGGACTCGCTGTGGTCGCAGCTACGGTCGGGATCGCTGCGTTCTTCTCCCCATGTTCGTTCCCTCTCCTTCTGACCGCCCTCACTCGCCAGATAACGGCCGAGCCCGAGCACAGAACGAAGGAGGCCCTCAAATTTGCTAGTGGCGCCTCCATCGGGGCTGTCACATTTGTCGCTGGCTTCGGGTTGCTGTTGTCACTTGGTGGCGGGGCGATCGCGAACCTGTTCTCCGTCGAATCGGCTCAAGGCCGCGTTCTTCGAGTAGTGGTAGGCGTTGTGCTCATTGTGATGGGTCTCGTGCAGTTGCGGGTGATCAACATGCGGTTCTCTGGCATGACGAGACTTGCGGAACCCGTCGATCGGAGACGCGCTGCGATCGGAGACGAGACGAAGTTCTCGAGTCATGTCCTGTATGGATTCGGCTATCTGGCTGCCGGTTTCTCCTGAACAGGGCCCTTGCTGGCCGGTCTGGCCGCTCAATCCCTCATCGCCGGAAGCGTCGCAACCTCTGTCTTCACGTTCTCAATTGCTGCCACCATGATCGTCATCCTCTTGTTCATCGCGGCACTTGGCGCTGCGTTTGCACAGGCTTCGACACTCAATCGGTTCAAGACAGCGGGTCCAACCGTCAAACGGTGGGGTGGACGCATTCTGATCGCGGTCGGTCTCTGGTTCCTGTTCCTTGCGATATTCGCGGGCACCGCAAAGGACATCTTCTTCTAGTCATCGCTTTCTGGGTCGGCCCCGGCGACCTCAGGGTGAGCGTCTGACGACCGAAGGGTCGATGCCAGGAGCCCGATACCAAGGACAAGGACCCCTGCAGGGATCACCCACGCTGCAACATCCCAGTCGTAGGAAGGGTTCCACGCAGCGGACGCTGCGATGAGGATGAAGATGACACCGAAGACGAAGGACAAAGGGTCAAAGCTGTGACGTTTCATCAGTTGCTCCTATCGAGTGCGAGAGATTCATGAAAAGGCACAGGGCTGACATCGATCACACCGGCTCCAACTTCGAGATCGAGCAACAGGACCGCCGCATCCCCGCCGAATTCGCGGGTGACGTTGAGACCAACACCGTCGATCGTTCTGAAAGGACCTGATATCTCGCCGGCTCCGACCTTCGCCTTGAGCGTGACAGCAACATCGTCCGGGACACGAATCACCATCTCTCCAAGTCCGAGGGAAGCTTCGATGGTGCCGATCTGTCCGAGTTCGTCTGCCGTCAAACCTCTGAGGTCGATCGTCAACTGTCCGATGCCCTGATCGTACGAGTCCTGGACATCGGTCACCGAGATGGGCGCGTACTCGAACTCGCCAGCCGAGAACGTCCAATTGGTGGGAACGAGCGTTGCGACCCACAGGAAGGGAAGGACAACCGCGCCCACGATGATGAGCCAGCGGGCTCGCCCAAGGAAGCTGCTCACCAACAAACCGAGACCCACGATTCCGACGATGACTGCCAGGTAGTGGATGGGTTCCACATCGATACTTGTACTTGCAACATCGATCAGCGCGATGGATGCCACGATGATCAGCCCGACGGCAAGTGTCAGACGCCCAAGCATCGAACGCTCACGAGGCGGTTTGGGTGGCCCCGGCGGCCTGGCGGGTTCCGCTGGTGTCGGTGTCGACGCTGCTGCCAGCACCTGTGTGTCGTTAGATGCCGTCACAATGTCTCCTTCTGATGCTGTGGTGTCGTCCATGACCTCTGCGGTGCGAGCGTGGCCGCCTTTATCGCCACCGGGGATCTTGAGATCTCCCCGATACAGCAACATCCCAAAGACAAAAAGAACGGCAGCCACGACGAGGC
The DNA here is from genome assembly GCA_023336815.1 of Actinomycetes bacterium. Classification (GTDB taxonomy): domain Bacteria; phylum Actinomycetota; class Acidimicrobiia; order Spongiisociales; family UBA5794; genus JAMBLL01. The sequence continues at coordinate 7,924 of JAMBLJ010000057.1, read as the reverse complement.
TCCCCGAAACGTCGACGACCCGTGAGACGAGGATCACAGCGGCGAGCCCTACGAGGACAACTCCGAAGATCGTTCCTCCGTCAGATAGGTCCAGCCTGGTCACCCAGCCGGTGACGATGGGATCGTCATCGTCCTGGCCGGGAATCACCAGCCAGGCGATCGCATAGATCAAGAACCCGACACCACCGAAGAAGGCGAGAAAGATGAACGCCCACCGAAACCACCATGCGTTGATACCGAGATGTTCTGCGAGTCCACCGCAGACCCCGGCGACGATCCGCTCGTCACGAGAACGGTGCAGCGTACGCCCAGGTGGGACGGTGCGAGTGTTGTGTGTATCTGTCATGCTGTCATCGTGTCGTAGGACGCCGCCAAACACTATCGGGAACCATCCTGCTGATTCCTGACATCTCAGGGTTCCCTCAGGGTCGTACCCGGTTGCCGAGTTCGGGTCCCTATGACAACATCAGCCCAACGGGCCAGAAAGCATCCGACGTGACAGACCAACCAAGAACATCCACGATCTCGTGGCCGTTCCTCCGCTCAGCGGACGAACGGATGTTCGCTGGCGTGGCAGGCGGCATCGCCGGCTGGCTCGGTATCAGTCCTATCTACGTTCGCGCCGCTTTCGTTACGGGATCACTTGCCGGTGGCGTTGGTCTTGCCCTCTACCTGCTCGCAGCTCTGGTTGTACCCGTTGGTCCAATACAGGGAGACGACAACAAACGGCATGCGAGCCGAAAACAGGTGCTCGGACTTGGGTTCATGTTCACTGCGGGAATGCTGCTCCTCCAAACCGCTGGCATATGGTTCGGACCAGTGGTGTGGCCGGCGACACTCGTCATCTTCGGACTGGCGATCGCCATCGAGACCAGCGGCGTGAACTACGAAAGATCCCTCGCAGGCCTCACAGCTGGGCGACGATCATGGTGGTTGGTGGTGGCTGGTCTGGCGATGATGGTTGCTGGCCTGGTGGTCGTGTTGTCATCTCTCGATGCGTTGCAATCGGTTGGAGTGTTGGCCATCGCACTTCTCGTGGCCGTTGGGGGCTTCTTCATCGTCGCAGGACCATGGCTCTGGACCCTGATCGAGGATCTACGCACGGAGAGACGTGCAAGGATCCGCTCGGAGGAGAAGGCTGAGATGGCATCACATCTCCACGACTCCGTGTTGCAGACCCTTGCTCTGATCCAGCGAACAGAGGACCCGAAGAAGATGGTGACACTTGCCAGATCGCAGGAACGCGAACTGCGGTCATGGCTCTTTGAAGAGGGCACAAACGATGCGCCGACGCTTCAGGGAGCACTCGACGCCGCAGCGATGCGCGTGGAGGAGGCTCACGATGTACCGGTGTCCGTCGTGGTCGTTGGCGTGGGCCAACTCGCGAACGACAAACACGAGGCGCTGATCGCCGCGACGACCGAAGCGATAATGAACTCGGCTCAACATGCTGGGGCTGACCGGGTTTCCGTGTACGCCGAGGCGAACGACAACACGACCGATATCTTCGTTACCGACCAGGGAAAAGGGTTCGATGTTGCGAGTATCGATCCCGATCGGAAAGGGATCTCGGAATCCATGGTGGGGCGCATGCGCAGACACGGCGGAACGGCCACCATCGAGTCGGAGATCGGAGAGGGAACCGAAGTTCACCTGATCATGAAACGAGCCAAACTATGACATCAGTATTCCTCGTTGATGACCACAGGCTGTTTCTCAGCGGTGTTGCATCGGAGCTGACGGATACGTTCACCGTTGCCGGTACATCGTATGACGTCGACGATGCCGTGGACGAGATTCGGAGCACCAAGCCTGACGTCGTGCTCGTCGACGTACACATGCCTGGAGGGGGTGGTGTCACCGTGGTCGCCAACGTTCTCGAGACCAACCCGGACATCAGATTCCTCGCACTATCCGTATCTGATGCTCCCGAAGACGTGATAGCGATGATCCGCACAGGCGCACGCGGCTACGTCACCAAATCGATCGCACCCGAAGAACTCCGCGACGCCATCACAAGGGTCGCCAACGGCGATGCCGTCTTCTCACCATCACTTGCAGGCTTCGTCCTTGATGCGTTCGCCAAGGCCGTCCCCGTCCAGGATGATCCCGAACTCGACAGCCTCACACCGCGGGAACAGGAGGTGCTCAGACAGATCGCCAGGGGGTACCAGTACAAGCAGATCGCCAAACGGCTGAGCATCTCCACAAAGACGGTCGAGACCCATGTCTCGTCCGTCCTGCGCAAGTTGCAACTATCGAACCGTCACGAACTCGCCCGTTGGGCCTCGGACCGCCGCATCGTGTGACCTCGGACCGCTTTCGGCGCTGATTTCGGGAAAATATTCCCGCCAGAAGCGCCAAAACCGATTGTCGGAGGGTGTGTCGGGCTGGTAGGTAGGATCTCTGCGAAACGCAGACTGGCGGGAGCAACAGCTATGGGTGATGTACTGGGCGAGATTCTCTCGTTTGCTGTTGGTGTTGCGGTGAGTCCCGTTCCAATCGCAGCCGTGATCGTGATGCTGTTCACCCCGAAGGCAAAGACGAACGGTCCTGCGTTCATGGTCGGTTGGACCATCGGGATCCTCGTGGTTGGTGCCATCGTGCTGCTTATCCCTGGCCTCGAAGCCAGCGACAGCGAACCCAGCACCACAACCGGGATCATCAAGGGTCTCATCGGTCTCGGGTTACTCCTGGTAGCTGTGGGTGCCTGGCGTAAACGTCCACAGGGAGACGACCGCGCCGAGGCCCCGAAATGGATGAACGCCATCGACTCGTTTGGTTTCGGGAAGGCATTCGGGATCGGCTTCCTTCTTTCGGCCGTGAACCCGAAGAACCTTCTGCTGACGGCAGGCGCAGCCGTGACGATTGCCAGTTCCGGTCTCGCCAACGGCGAACAGGTCACGGCTCTCCTCGTCTTCGCTGCGATCGCTGCGAGCACTGTTGTGGTGCCGGTTGTCGGGTACCTCATCATGGGCGAACGAGCCGATGCGTCATTCGCCAAAGCCAAGGACTGGCTCATACAGAACAACTCTGTTGTGATGGCCATCCTCCTGCTCGTCTTCGGTGTTTCACTCATCGGAGATGCCATAACGATCCTCTTCTGATCGCCTCTGGTGTATCTGACGGCAACATATTGCCTCCACCTACGCCAGAACAGAAGTGTTGGCAGTAGTAATCTCGACACTCACGGAGAGGAGGTGAGATGGGTACACGATACGAACGTTTGACCACGCCCCTAGTACGGGTTGACGGCGAACTTGTCGAGACGACATGGGACGTTGCACTACAGAGCGCGGCCGCCGGTTTCCAACGAAACGAACCAGGCGCGACAGGGATGTTCTCGTGTTCGAAGGCAACGAACGAGATGAACTTCACCGCACAGAAGTTCGCACGCACTGTCCTTCACACGAACAACGTCGACAGCTGCAACCGAACTTGACACGCTCCTAGCGTCGCCGGTCTGGCGGCAGTCCTCGGGGCGGGTGGCGGTACCTCGTCCTATGAAGAGATCGAAACCACGGATCTGATCATCCTGTGGGGTTCTAACGCGCGCAACGCACACCCGATCTTCTTCCACCATCTCGCCAAAGGGGTACGCAACGGCGCCACCTTGTACACGGTGGATCCGCGTCGGAGCGAGTCTGCTGAATGGGCGGATGTGTGGCTCGGAATCGATGTCGGTTCGGACATCGCACTTTCCAACGCCATTGCAAGGGAGATCATCCACGCTGGCCTCGTCAACAGAGAATTCGTCGACCACGCAACCTCGGGATTCGAGGAATTCGCCGCTCACGTCGAGTCATGCACGCTCGAATGGGCTGAGGGAATCACCGGTGTCCCCGCCGATGCGATCCGTTCGCTTGCCCACGCGTATGCGAAAGCGCCGACGGCGCAACTGTGCTGGACGCTTGGTATCACCGAACACCACAACGCAACGGACAACGTTGTCTCCCTCATCAATCTGTCTCTCCTCACCGGGCATGTCGGTCGCTATGGCTCCGGTCTCGTCCCGATCCGTGGACAGAACAACGTGCAGGGTGGCGGTGATATGGGTTCTCTCCCGAACAAGCTCCCTGGTTTCCAAGATGTGACCGATGATGAAGCACGAGGGAAGTTCGAAACGAAATGGAACGCATCCATTCCCGCGGTACCTGGTTGGCATGTCACTCAGATGTTCGATGCCATGGAAACGGGTGAACTAACCGCCATGTACGTCATTGGCGAGAACCCTGCTCAGTCAGAGGCTGACACCGGACGAACGATCGATCTCCTCGAAGGACTCGATCATCTGGTTGTCCAGGACATATTCCTCACCAAAACAGCCGCTATGGCTGACGTCGTATTCCCTGCGGCCGTCGGCTGGTCGGAAACCGAAGGCACAGCGACATCAAGCGAACGAAGAGTCCAACGTATTCGCAAGGCGGTAGAGCCCCCAGGAGAAGCACGCGACGATGTCGAGATATTCGGGATGCTCGCTCGAGAACTCGGCTCCGACTGGCCCCGACAGAGCGCAGAGGAGATCTGGGACGAGCTACGAACGTTGAGTCCCATGCACGGGGGAATGTCGTATGAACGTCTCGAATCACTTGGCGGCCTGCAGTGGCCATGTCCCACGGAAGATCATCCAGGTACCAAGTTCCTTCACGCATGGCTCTGGGAAGATCCGATGCCTCGTGATCCGGCTGCGTTCTCGCTTGTGGAGTGGGTCCCACCGATCGACCCACTCGATGACCAGTTCCCGATCCGTCTGACAACGGGCCGCCGTCTCGACGGGTACAACACCGGTGTCCAGTCAGGTGGGTATCGATCGCCGATCCGCCATGGAGCTGTTATTGACATCTCCCCTGAGGAAGGACGATCTCTCGACATTGTCGAAGGTGAGATGGTCGAGGTCACATCGAGAAGGGGCTCGATCCATGTGCCCGTCAGGCTGGCCCACGGCCTGAGGAAGGGTCTCGTATTCATGGCAATCCATTCGCCAGACGATGTCGACGTCAACATCCTGACGCTCGACGCATGGGACCCGAAATCGGGGACCGCAGAGTTCAAGGCGACGGCGGTCCGCATAGACAAGATCAACGCGAGCTGAGGCCACCATCGACTACCGAACTACGTCCGAGAGCGCAACCCCGATGGAACGGGATGCGATCGACCGCGTACTTGGCCCACCGGACTCCTTGTGGTCCGGTGCCGTAGAAAGATCGGCAGTTGACGACCATGTGGCGTATGGCGGCTTTCGATCGTCACAGGAGCGTCGCCATCTGTTGCTCCCCGCTCTCCATGCCGTACAGAGTGACGTCGGATGGGTAAGCCACGGTGCACTCAACTACATCTCGGAACGTGTACCCGTCTCACCGGCCGAGGCCTTTGGCGTCGCAACGTTCTACGATCTCATCGCAACCGAGGAACGGCCAGCTCGTGTCGCTCATATCTGCGATGACATAGCTTGCAAAGCAGCCGGTATCGATGACGTTCTTGCAGATCTGACCGAACGTCTTGGCGAATCAGGAACCACGATCGGCAGCGGGATGTGGAGACGATCCCCCTGTCTCGGGCAATGCGAGAAGGGTTCCGCTGCCTTCGTGCAAGTCGCTGGTGGCGATGACGTCTCTGTTGCACCGGTTTCTGTCGACCAGGTCATCGAGATCCTCTCGGTCGACGAACCCACCTCTCATGTCACTCCAACATCACCGGTCATAGGAACATCGCTGCTGAACATCGACACCGCGTCGCTCGAGTCCTTCCAGAACGAAGGTGGATACACCGCACTCTCCCGAGCGCTAGCCCTCGGTCCGGACCGCATCCTCGATGACATCACGGCAAGCGGTCTTCGTGGTCGGGGTGGCGCCGCGTTCCCCGCAGGCATCAAGTGGAACGCTGTGGCAAACGAAACGGGAACGAAGTACGTCATCTGCAACGCAGACGAGAGCGAACCCGGTACGTTCAAGGACCGTGTCCTTATGGAGTCCAACCCATTCGGCCTTATCGAGGCGCTCACGATCGCCGGATACGCTGTAGGTGCTTCCACGGGATACATCTACATTCGCGGTGAGTACCCGATAGCGCATTCGCGACTCTCCTCTGCGCTGGATAGCGCCCGCCAGGCCGGGTTCCTCGGAGCAGATGTCGCCCAGGGTGGGTTCGCGTTCGATATCGAACTACGCAAGGGTGCGGGGGCCTACATCTGTGGGGAAGAAACCGCATTGTTCAATTCGATAGAAGGATTCCGGGGAGAACCCAGACAGAAACCGCCCTTCCCCACACAGGCTGGACTCTTCGGACGCCCAACACTCGTGAACAACGTCGAATCGCTCATGAACGTGCCAGCGATCGTCCTCAACGGTGGAGAAGCTTTCGCAGCGATAGGCACTGAGGAATCGAAGGGTCCGAAGCTGTTCTGTCTTTCAGGCAACGTCGGCAGGCCAGGTGTATACGAGGTTCCCTTTGGCGCAACCACCCGCGACCTGATCGACCTCGCCGGTGGTATCGACGGAGACCTCGGCGCCATCCTTATCGGAGGAGCCGCCGGGGCGTTCATCACAGAGAACGACCTCGACCTGCCACTGACGTTCGAAGACACACGCGCCCACAACATCGGTCTCGGTTCGGGTGTTGTCCTCGTATTCAACACTGATACGAACATGGACGACATCGTTGCCCGAATCGCTGAGTTCTTTGCCGAAGAATCGTGTGGTCTCTGCGTACCTTGTCGTGCAGGTACGGTGAGACAGAAGGAAACCTTGATCCGGTTACGAACCGGAGGGACCGACACTGCTACCGAACTCAATCTGCTTTCGGATCTTGATCACGTTCTCAGGGAGGCATCGATCTGCGGGCTTGGACAGGCAGCCTCGGCCGCTGTGCAATCCGCTATCTCCATCGGACTCATTGGGGAACCAGCATGATCGAGTCACCCGTGGAGATGCCCGCAAGCCTCATCGATATCACGATCGACGGCCGATCAGTCGCGGTGTCCGAAGGTGCGACGATCCTCGAGGCGTGTGCCACCATCGACGTTGAGGTACCAACCCTGTGTTATCTCGAAACCCTGACCCCGTTCAACTCATGCCGGGTATGTGTTGTCGAGGTCGAGGGATCGCGCAACCTCGTCCCAGCCTGTTCACGGGAGATAACACCGGGTATGGAGATCTCGACAGAGTCGGCCCGCGTCCAGGGAATTCGTAAGACCGTGTACGAACTTCTTGCATCGACGGTCGACATGTCGCTCGTCGATGAGCCGACCAAACAAGCGATGGCTCGATACAACGTGGATCCGGATCGTTGGGGGACCTGGGCGAGGCAACACAGGGATGTCAAGATCGAAGACGACCTGTACATCCGTGATTACGACAAATGCATCATGTGTTATCGCTGTGTTGCAGCATGCGGACCAGATGCCCAGAACACGTTCGCCATCGACGTTGCTGGCAGGGGGCTCTCCTCGACGATCGCGACCGAGTTCGACATCGCGCTCCCCGATTCCGCCTGTGTCTACTGCGGGAACTGCGTTGGCGTCTGCCCGACCGGGGCGCTCATGTTCACCTCGGAGTTCCGGATGCGCGAGGCTGGCACATGGAACGAGACCGAACAGCACGTCACGACAACGATCTGTAGCTTCTGTGGCATCGGTTGCAACCTCGAACTCCACGTCCAGGACAACCGTATCGTGAAGGTCACCTCCCCCCTCGACCACTCGGTTACCAGCGGCCATCTCTGCATCAAGGGCCGGTTCGGATACAGCTACGTACAGAGCGAGGATGCCTAGACCAGTCCCCCTTTCAAGGGGGACAAGCGAGTCCTCGAGCTCGGGGGATGGAAACCCGCGTCGTACCCGGGTCACGGAGTTGCGAAGCAACTCCCAAGGAACGCTCCTGGCGTTCCCGCTCTGTCTTGGGAGCCCAACCAACATTGGCCGGACGAC
>JAMBLJ010000056.1 GCA_023336815.1 Actinomycetes bacterium | reverse complement strand
TTCGGTAGTCCTGCGGCGGTCAGAATTCCCCTGGTTTGGTCATGGCACCACCTGGCTACGTCAGCCAACTGAGCCTGATGTACGTCTTGTCTCATAAAAGTCGCTCCTATTTCGCTCCTCTAAGAACTCCTGAAGGAGTGTTTTTTAGGGACTAAAGGGAGCGATTGTCTGAAACCCTTGCTGTGTAACGATTCCAGGCATTTCCTCACTCTCCATTCGCTCCTATTTCGCTCCCCGTATTCCATGATGCGTAGAGCATCGCCATCTCCATACCGTCTGGACTGATGATGTACTGCTTCGATCCAGGCAGTTGCTCCCACCATGATGCGTTCTTCGAGGTGACGATGGAGTTGACGGTCGATGACCCCACTCCCGACCCCCTCGAAAGATCGACCAGCCGCATTGGGATGACGTTGCCGTCCTCACGCTGCTGCCTGAAGTGCCAGACGAGAAGCTGTTGATGCTTGCCTAGCTCCATCTCTTTTGCCGTCACCGCATCAATCATTCCGCCCGTGGTGGTGAACTTCACCTCGGTGAGCAGTCCCTTCTTGTTCCAGTCCATATCGACGGTCATCCCGATGGGTTTGTGTTTCGCAACGTGGTTCGCCTTCGTGTTGTAGAGGTTCGAGACCTTCCTCCTGTCTGTGGACTGGGGCAACTCGTTGAGGAACCAGACCAGGCGAGCCGATGATGTCGTGTATTGTGATCCGATAGGGGTTGACTCCTGCCACTTCAGCGTCCCTAGCGCCATCTTTGTGTTGTTCTCCTTCGTCATGTGGTCGATAGCGAGCACGGCAGCGTTGAGTCTGCTGAACATTTTGAACAGCTTGATCGTCTGTTCTGACCCCGACACATCCCCTGCAAGCGCAAGGCCAACCGAGTCGATGATGACGAGGACAATCCCGTTGTCTCTGACGATCCTGCTCAGACGGCGGCGTGCCGACTTCAAGTCACGAGAGACCCGCTCGTGGTAGATGAGACCTTTCATCTCATCCATTGTCATGCCCATCTCTTGCGCAATGGCGAACAAGCGATACTGGTGTGGCTCGGGCGTGTCCTCGAAGTCCACATAGAGCACTGGCCCCTTGCGGGTTGGTTTAACTCCATCGAACGGCTTGCCGGTCGCTACGGTGAGCGAGAACCGAACGGCAAGCATCGACTTGGCGCTGCCCTGCATCCCATAGAGCACCGTCGTACCAGAGGAAGCGATGAACGGCTTCAGTAGGAACGGTTCGGTAGCGTCGTCTGCGTTGCTGTCGAGCGGGTCAAGCCACACACCTTCCGATGATGCCGTGCGGTAGTTGGTGATGGTTCTGAACACGGCGGTACTGAATCCCTGCACCCAGTTCACAGAGCCGAGCAATTCGAGCCTCTTGAGGATGCTCGCCATGCTTCCACCCTTGGTGAGCAGGTTGACACGCTCGAAGGCGATGTCGGGTTCAGGGTTGTCGTGCCCTACGTGTGTCCACACCGTGACCTCGCACCACGTTCCGCTGCGGTCGTCCTCGATCTCGTCAAACTCGATGGTCGCCAGGTGCGTGCCGTCTTCGTCGTAGAAGTCGTGCTTGTGAAAGTCTTCGCTGTACTCCGACACAGGATCGGTGAGCGGAATCAATGTGCCTTCTCCACCGGCACGCCAGCCGCCACCAGGCGGTCAGCCATCTCGTCCCACGCCGAGTCGGCCCAGGACTTCCTGCCGATGTGGCTGATCGTCCAGGGGCGTACTTCGTAGTGGCCGACCTCTGGTTCCGGTACCGGACAGTCCCAACATTGGAGCGTGTAGGTCGGTGCATCCCAAGGCCCAGTGATTCCGATAACGGGGGCATCCTTGTTCTGTCCGTTCCTCTGCCACTTCAGTGGCTTGTCGCAAGTCTCGCACTTCATCTCTTCGCTCCTTCTCGTAGTGCCCACTCCTCAGCAGATTCGAGGGTGCGCTTGAT
>JAMBLJ010000055.1 GCA_023336815.1 Actinomycetes bacterium | reverse complement strand
TGCCAAAAGGCACACTGTGGCCCACAGAACGAGGATCGACCGTTTCGATGCCAGTATCAGGCTGGTACATGCTTGATTCTGCAGTACTCTGACCGAGCCAGTTCTGAGAGCGACCGTTGAGCCACTACTTCGCAAACGAACCCGATCAACCGCGGGTTCGGCGCGCCAGGGATGCCGTCGCTCTCGGGTTGGGGTTGGTGCTTCTGGTCTGGGCCGCGGCGAACGTCGATCGTGTCGCGGCCGTCGAAGCCGCAATTGTCGATCTCGCTCAGAGCATCCCTCTCTGGTTCGATGAGATATACCGGTTGGCCTACTTCGGTGGTCTTGTGCTGCTGCTGGTTCTCGTCATCGGCATACTCGCTCAGGGGTCGAAGCGACTGGACTTGCTTCGCGACGTTGTCCTGGCCGTTCTCGCATCGATCGGTATCGCAGCGTTCCTGGTGTGGTTTCTGGACGGATCGTTTCCCGTCATCTTCCCCGAGTTCATCGATTCGGATGTGGAGTTCGCCTTTCCCATCATGCGTGTGGCTGTGCTAACGAGTGCGATTACCGTCGCCTCTCCCAACCTTGTTCGTCCTGTGAGACGATTTGCGTGGCTCATGATATTTCTCGTGGCGACGTCCGGTCTTGGTCTCGGTCTAGGACTTCCGGGTGACGCCGGGGGTGGCTTCGCGCTCGGACTCGTCGCCGGTGCCTCGATTCTGTTGATCTTCGGATCACCTAGCGGCTATCCGAGCCCGACAGCGGTGATGGCTGCCATGTCGGGATTGGGTGTCAGCTTGGCTGATGTAGAACCGACTCTGGACGGGTCGTGGGGCATCCGCCGAATGGTTGGACGGCTCAACGATGGCACCGAGGCCGACATCAAGGCATACGGAAGGGACGCAACGGACTCTCAATACCTCGCGAGGGTCTGGAGAGGACTCTGGTTCCGCGAATCTGGTCAGACATATTCAGGGAGCCGAGTTCAGGCAGTCGAGCACGAGGCGCTTGCCGTCCTCAGCGCTAAGAGCCTCGGCGTACCAACCCAGAAGCTCCTCGCGGTTGGCGTCGCAGGAGATGACATGGCGCTTATAGCGATGTCCGGTAGGGGAGAGGCTGTGAGCGACATCGACGTTTCTGAAGATGTTCTCGTTGACGTGTGGCGCGCCGTCGCTCGACTCCACGCCGCGGGTATGGCCCATGGAGCGCTCACGCTCGAGGCAGTGCGCTTCGAGCATGGGAAACTGATCGTGACCGACCTTGGTGGAGCCTCTCTCAGCGCACCCCCTGTGCGTCAGTCCATCGATGTTGTGAACCTCCTGTTCTCTACCTCCGTGAAGGTCGGAGCCGAGGATGCGGTCGTGGCTGCTCGGACGGGTCTTGGCGATGAGGCCCTGATCGCAGCGTTGCCGTTTATGCAGACCGCTGCACTCTTGAGGCAGCAACGGTCCGCAGTTGACAAACCGAAGAAGATCGTCGCAGACATTCGGGATCGGATCGCTGAAGCGACTGATGTTGAACTGCCTGAAGAGGCAAAGCTTCGGAGGGTCAGACCGAAAGATCTGATCATGCCGGCGTTGTCGCTGATAGCGGCGTATGCGTTGCTCAACATGCTGACGGACATCGACTTCGTTGCTGTGTGGGCGGTTGTTCAGGACGCATCGTGGGCGCTGATCATCCTCGGCTTCGTCATCGGTCAGACATCCTTCCTGCCCGAAGCAACAGGTATGTTGTTCGCGACGGGGTACGACCTTCCGTTGAAACCGTTGACGATCCTCCAGGTATCGGTCAAGTGGATCGGATTGGCAGTTCCAAGTGCCGCTGGTCGGGTCACGATGAACACACTGTTTCTCCGCAAGTACGGCATAACACCCGCCATCGCCCTGACCCAGGGGATCCTGGACGGCATTGCTGGCTTCGTGGTGGAGGCTGGCATCCTTATCCTCGCTTTCCTGGTGGCTGATACCACCTTCAACCTGACGAGCGGAGATGTGAGGCTCGGCCTCATCTTCGCGATCGTCGTCGCGTTGATCGGTGTGTCGGTCTTTGTGATCGTGCGCGTTGAGAAGGTACGTACGGTTGTACTTCCTGCTCTCAAGGATGCCTGGGGGCTGTTGTGGAGCCTCCTCAAGAATCCAACACGGACCTTTGGACTGCTCGGGTCGAATCTTGCATCCCGGACGATCCTGGCCATCACGATGTGGTTCATCCTCCAGGCGATTGGGGCCCCCTTGCCTCTCGTGACCACCCTCGTCGCAACAGTCGCCACGAACCTGTTGGCCGGACTGGTGCCCATTCCCGGAGGTATCGGCGTCGCCGAGGCGGTTCTCACGTCGCTGCTGGTGTTTGCAGGTCTTGGGACAGACGAAGCTTTCGCTGCAGCGGTTGTGTTCCGGATCGCCACCTTCTACCTGCCTGCCGCTGAAGGGTTCTTCGCCATGAAATGGCTCGAGGCGAACGACCACCTGTGACGTTCCCTCTCGCGTACCCAGGGTTCCATTGTGCATATATGCACAATGTGGCCCACAGAACAGGAGGTCTTGGCGGAGGGAGAGGGATTCGAACCCAAGAAGGCTCTACCCGGGACCCCATTCTCTCGAGCGACGCGGTGGCGGCCACTTCGCAAGCCTCACACAAGTAGATCTTGGATACTCGGAAACAATTGAACGAGGTATCGCTCTCACGAGTGGTCTTGGCGGAGGGAGAGGGATTCGAACCCTCGATGCGTTTCCGCATACACGCTTTCCAGGCGTGCGCACTCGGCCAGACTATGCGACCCCTCCGTAGGCTGGAGATTGTACAAGCGAAAGGCTGAGTACTGATGTGGGAACAAGCGATGTCACAGGCCCTTGAAGAGGCCAGGAGCGCCACAGATCATGGCGATATTCCCATCGGTGCGGTCCTTGTCGACGCTGCCGGATCAGTTGTCGCAGCGGACCACAACCGAAGGGAGGAGCTTGGTGATGCAACCGCTCACGCCGAGATGCTGGTGATCTCTGGCAGGTCGCGTGAGATGGGGTCGTGGCGTCTCAATGGGTACACGCTTGTTGTCACGGTCGAGCCATGTGCGATGTGCGCAATGGCGGGCGTCTGGGCGAGGATCGACCGTATCGTGTACGGCGCCGCTGATCTGAAAGCCGGTGCGTGCTGGTCTCAGTTCAACATCCCCCAGGATGAACGCTTGAACCATCACATCGACATCGTTGCCGGTGTAGGCGCCGGCGATGCTTCTCGGCTCATGGATAACTTCTTCCGATCTCGCCGATAGGCGGTTCCGCGGTGAGGTTCGTTTGTGACTAGTCGAGGAGCGACCTGCCTGCGGACCGCAGTGTCGAGCATGCTTCTGTCACGCCTTGAGCCATAGCGATCTCGGCCTTCTTCAACCAGACTCTCGGATCGTAGACCTTCTTGTTGCCCACTTCCCCGTCGATCTTCATCACACCTTCATAGTTCGTGAACATGTGCCCGGCCACAGACCGCGTGAAGGTGTACTGGTTGTCCGTGTCGATGTTCATCTTGATGACGCCGTAGTCGAGGGCTGCGTGGATGTCTTCGATTTCAGATCCGGACCCACCATGGAACACGTAGTCGAATCCAGCGTCATCCCCATATGCCTCTTTGATCGCTGTCTGACCATCACCGAGAACGTCCGGACGTAGCTGCACGTTGCCTGGCTTGTATACGCCATGCACATTGCCGAATGTCGCCGCGAGCATGTAGCGACCTTTGTCCCCGAGTCCAAGACGTCGAGCTGTTTCGAGGAGATCCTCGTTCGTCGTGTAGAGCTTTTCACGCGGTGTTCCCTCGGTCGAAACACCATCCTCTTCGCCACCAACGACACCGACCTCGACCTCGAGGATGATGTCGAGTTGGCGCATCTCTTCGAGTAGCTCCTCGCTGATGGTCAGGTTCGAGTCCAGATCGATTGCGGATCCGTCGAACATGTGGCTCTGGTAGAGGGGAATGAGACCATGGTTTCTCCGCTCCCTGCTGACCTCGAGGAGCGGTCGGATGAACGTGTCGACCTTGTCCGCCTGGCAGTGATCGGTATGGAGGGCAAGCAGAACGGGGTACTGATCAGCCATGAGATGTGCCATCTCAGCGATCGCCTGTGCACCGAGTGCCATGGAGTTCACGTACGTTCCCGATGCGAACGATCCCCCACCGTGGCTGATCTGGATGATCCCATCGGACCCTGCGTCGGCGAAGCCCCGCATAGCGGCGTTCAGCGTCTCTGAGGATGTGATATTGATTGCGGGATAGGCGAACTTGCCGTCCTTTGCCGCATCGAGCATTGCGTTGTATTGGTCTGGTGTTGCAATCGGCATGGGTCCTCCAAGACGGGTAGTGCTCTCCTCTAGAAATTACTCGCTTTCACGGAGATGTTCACATCGATCCTGATTTTCTGACAACCGCTCTCGTTGGCACACCGGTACACTCCCGTCGATCTGGAGGGGTGACAGAGCGGACGAATGTGACGGTCTCGAAAACCGTTGGGCCTTTCGGGGTCCCGAGGGTTCAAATCCCTCCCCCTCCGCCAACAGTTTCCCGCGTGGCCGATACCTGGTGTGACTAGGTCCCGGGCGGTGTGGTCTGTGGGTGTTCGGATTGCGACATCGATGGTTCCACGATGCTTTGCACAGGGTGTCGGGTGGTCAAGCCTTCTTGGGTTCAAATCCCTCCCCCTCCGCCAAGACCACTCGATCAAGCGACCGCGTTCTGTGGGCCATATTGTGCATAAACGCACAATGGAACCCTGGGTACGCGGTTCCGGATGCGACGGGGGGAAGGTTTCGGGCGTGGTGTGTGCGCTGGTGCCATAAGCGGTCTAGAATGATTTCCGCTGTTGGCACGGGTTTCAACACCTGTCCAATTGGAAAATGATGGCGGGAACCGCCGCATCACTCATCCTTCGAAAGGTACACAATGCCACTGCTCGATTTCTTCTGGGCCATGCTGGTCTTCTTCCTCTGGGTCATCTGGATCTGGTTGCTTATCACCGTCTTCATCGACATCTTCCGCGACAAGAGCCTCAATGGATTCGCCAAGGCGCTGTGGGTGCTGTTCTTGATCTTCATCCCGTT
>JAMBLJ010000054.1 GCA_023336815.1 Actinomycetes bacterium | reverse complement strand
GGAGCGGGCGTTCTCGCCAGCTCAAGCAACATTGAGGCCGCAACACGTTTCGTCGCTTTTCTCCTCAACAACGATGCTCAGACCTACTTCGCAGATGAAACGTTCGAGTATCCCCTCGTGCCCGGCATCGCTGCCGATCCCCGACTTCCACCAATAGATACGATCCCGACACCAGCCATCGATCTCTCGGACCTCGCGTCGGTTCTCGACACCGCAACAGACCTCGTCGCTCGAGCCGGGCTTCTGTGAACGGACGCGACCCGGTCATTGAGGTACACGTTGTTGCAGGGACACCAGCGGCATCACCGGGAAGAGTCAAGGAGTCACGGAGGCGACCTCCGTGGTGGCTGTGGGCCGCCGCCCTTGCGGTGCTCGTCCCTGTTGCACTTCCTGTCCTCTTCCTGTTTGGAAGGGCGGCCGGCGCTACTGATGCAGCGTGGGCCACCCTGTTCTCGTTCAGAACGCTGCGTCTCGCAGGTCGTAGCTTCCTGTTGACCGGAGTCGTGACGTTCTCAGCGATCGTGATCGGCGTCGGTGGAGCCTGGGTCCTCGCACGCACCGACATCGCCTTCAAACGGATCTGGGGGGTTGCCTTTGCGCTCCCACTTGTCATCCCTTCCTATGTCGTTGCGCTTGCCTTCATCTCAGGGACGGGCCCCAGAGGGGTATTCGCCGACATCACAGGGTTGGAAATTCCTCACCTGATCGGTCTTCCGGGGGCATGGCTCGCACTGACGATCACCACATACCCGTATGTGTATCTCATCACTGCCGCCGCGATCCGCAAAGTGGATCCTTCCCTCGAGGAGGCCGCACGAGGGCTGGGAGCCTCACCCGGCCGTGTTTTTTGGACCGTCGTTTTGCCTCAATTACGTCCCGCGATCGGTGCAGGAGCTCTGCTCGCTGCGCTCTACACACTCTCAGATTTTGGAGCAGTGTCCCTGATGCGGTTCGACGCGTTCACGCGTGTGATCTACGCCCAATACTCGGGTCGACTCGACAGAACACCAGCAATCGTTCTATCCATCGTTCTCATCATGATTGCGGGAGTCTTCATCTGGGGCGAGCAACGCACACGGGGAAAGGGCACATACTTCTCACGCTCAACGTCGCGGCCACCATCGATCTACCGCTTGACCCCGCCCCAACGCACAACGGCCATCCTCAGTCTGACCACCGTCACCGCGATCGGCATCTTCGTTCCTGTCAGCGTGCTCAGCATCTGGGTCGTGCGTGGCCTCGCTGCGGGCACCAACATCGCTGTGTCGTGGCGAGCGGTGATGGGGTCCCTCACGGCGGGTACGTTCGCTGCCGGTCTTGCAATGGCGGCGGCGATCCCGATAACAGTTCTCACCGTTCGATTCGCTTCTCGTTCCACCCACTGGCTCGAACGAGTGGTGTTCACCATCTTCTCCCTGCCACACATCACGATCGCCATCGCCGTCGTAGCTTTCACGATTCGCTACGCCCGGCCCGTATATCAGTCGATCCTCGTTCTGGCTCTCGTGTATGCAGCGATGTTCCTCGCACAGGCAACATCATCAGCCAAGGCCTCGCTGCTCCAGGTAAACCCTGCACTCGAAGACGCGTCGCGTTCGCTCGGGCACGGCCCGATCATGACCTACGTCAAGGTCACCCTTCCGCTTATATCTCGCGGTCTGTTGGCGGGCGGTGCCCTTGTATTCGTTACGACGATCAAGGAACTTCCCGCAACACTCCTCTTGAGTCCCCCGGGGTTCACGACCCTCGCGGTTCGCATATGGTCCGCCGCAGATGAATTGCTCTACGCACGAGCTGCGACATCGTCCTTGCTCCTTATCGCTGTCTCAGTTGTCCCGGTCTATTACCTTTCCATTCGATCCAAGGATGTGGTGGAGGTATGACAGGTCCGCTGATCTCGGTCACAGGTGTATCGGTTTCGTTTGGTGATGCCGTCGCGCTCGATGATTTCTCGCTCGACGTCCCACAGGGGTCTCTTGTTGCACTCGTCGGCCCGTCGGGATGCGGCAAGACCACCGCGTTGCGTGTGATCGCTGGTTTCGAGCACCCTGATTCCGGAACTGTCGCGATCAGGGACACGATCGTCGTAGGGGCCGGCAAGGACATCCCACCGGAGAAGCGCAATGTCGGCATGGTGTTCCAGGAATACGCGTTGTTTCCACACGTCTCTGTTGCTGAGAACGTCGGTTACGGCGTACGCGGCGCAGACCGCGTCCAACGCGTTCACGATGTCCTCAAACTCGTGGGTCTCGAAGACCATGGCTCTCGTTTTCCCCATGAACTCTCAGGCGGCGAGCAACAACGAGTCGCTCTCGCCCGTGCGCTCGCACCGGCGCCGGATGTCGTGCTGCTCGACGAACCGTTCTCCAACCTCGACGCACCCCAACGCGAGCGGATGCGGCGGGAGCTCAGACGTATTCTCCGAGGTGCCGGTGCCACAGCTGTATTCGTCACCCATGATCAAGCAGAGGCACTTGCTATAGCGGATGTCATAGCGATCATGAGCGATGGCAGAATCGTGCAATCAGGGATTCCTGATGATGTGTACGCACAGCCGATCAACCCATGGGTGGCACGATTCCTGGGTGACGCGATCCTCCTTCCCGGCGTGGTTGAAAACGGATCGGTGGCAACCGTTCTGGGACCGATCACAACATCGCTTCCAGCAGGCTCCCATGCCGAGGTCATGATCCGGCCGGAATGGATCGCTCCCAGGGTCTCAGATGACGGGGCCGGATGTATTACCGATCGAGAGTTCTACGGACATGATCAGCTCGTCGAGATCGAACTTGCAGGCGGAGAACGGATCGAAGCCCTTGTGCCAACAGCGAACCGCATATTGATAGGCGACAGGGTCGATGTCGAGGTCGTGGATTCGATCGTGTACGAGACGGCATCGGGTCTCCACTGAGGTTGTTGCCGGTTCAGCCGGGGAGACCCCACGAATCAGCTGAGGGTGGCGGTCGATCATCATCGCCTTCTTCATCCTGACCCCGAACCTCGTCGTCGATCACGACATCCTCCTCAGCCGTGTTCGTCACGACATCACCCTCTGCGATGTCGCTGACATCGGCCTCGTCATCCACTGATTCGGGTGTGTTGTCACCCTCGGCATCGCGGAAGAAGGCGATCGATTCCTCCGATGGGTCGGAAGAACCGTCGGCGACCTCTTCGAGTTCGATGTCCTCCTCGAGCGTCTGATCATCCTGAGGCAACCCGGCGTGAGTTGCAACAGCCACGGCTCGACCAGGTGCACGTGGGGGGTCCCAGTCCGGGGGGATCTCCGATTCGGCGATCATCGCCTGCGGCAACAGCTCCACAGGTATGGGATCTCCTCTTCGTGCGGCAATAGCGCCAAGGACCCACCCGCCAACACCCCACACAAGACCGATGGCGTAGAGGAATCCCCCAACAACGGGAACGAACCAGATCCCGAGGCGCCACAGTATCGCCCCCGCAAGGAACGCTCCGAACAAGCCACCCCTGCGGAGCAGCACCCGGTTGCCGAGAGCCGTGATCGCTGGAACTGGGCCAACGACGAACAGCGCGGCACCAAGAAGAACTCCAATGAACGCGAGCGGAAGCCCAACGAGCGTGATCCCAAGCACTGCGATGAGGACTGGGAGAACAACGACAGCGAGTACGCCGACAAGAAACGACCGGACAGGGCGTGTCAGCACGGCTCCGACTGCGCGTGAACCAGTCCGACGCATCGCCCAGAGCAGGGCCAGGCCCGCAACCACGAATCCGAGAAACCCAACGACGTTCGCAAGAGCGAGCATGATCCCGTACACGAAGTTGCTCTGGGTCGGTAGCCGGGTGACCGTACCCCCGATGCGCGCATCCTCAGCAATGCTCGCCTCCACAGGCGACCGGTACAGAACATCCTTGTCGATGTCGGCTTGGGGTCCGAACTCCAGTTTCTGGGTTGCTACGTCCAGGTCACCACCTACTGAACCATCGACCACGAGCCGAATCGTTCGTCCGCGCACATCGCGACCGACCGAACCTTCGATACGACCGGTCCCTCCAAAGATCACGGCATCGCGTCCGATCGAGCCTATCTCTTCGATCACAACCGAGGGTGCCGTAAGAAAGACGTCGTCCCCAACTCTGCCATCGATCGTGACGCTCGCTGCAGCCCCTCGAAGTGACCCGTCGACGCGTCCGGTCGGCTCAACGACAACTGATCCCGACGAGAACACAGTCACCGACCCAGTCACTCTTCCCGTGATAACGAGGTTGCCGGTGAAGATGGTCAGGTCCCCATCAATCACCCCCTCGACCCTCCCCGAAACTGATGTGACGTACACATCCTCGCCAAGCGGTTGTTCTTCGCGCACAATAAAGATGTCGGTCGTAACGATCGAGGCGAGCGTACTCATCGACGGCACGGCGATAGCGACTATGGCGATGAACCCAATGGCGAATCGCCTTGGGAGAGCTACCGATTTGTGTTTAGAGGGGAAGGGCGTCACGTACCACGTCTATGAGTATCCATGGGACGATACCGAAAACTACGGTGACAGTCGCACCGATCACGACGGCGAACCGTGAAGACAACGTCGGATCGATCATGGTGGTGTCGTCGTCCTCCCCGGAAAAGACCGTCGCGACAACTCTGAGGTAGAAGGCGAAGCCGATCACAGTGGTGAGGGTTGCGACGACGACGAGCCAGATATAGCCAGCGTCTCCAGCGGCGATGAACGCGAGGATCTTCCCAACGAACCCCGCAAAGAATGGCATACCAGACATGCCAAACATGAATATTGCAAGCAACCAACCCATCTCAGGCGAGCGGCGGGACAGACCGCGCATCGCCTCTATCGGCGAGGATGTCGATGTAGGACCCGAGACGGTGGAGATGATGGCGAATGTTCCTACGATCATGAACGGGTAGGTCGCGAGATAGAACCACATTGCCGACATTCCCTCGACACCGGCGAGGAGTGTCAACAGAAGATACCCCGAGTGGGCAACACCTGAATAGGCAACGAGACGCTTCATATCTGTTTGAACAAGAGCCATGGTCGTGCCGATCACCATCGAAAGCGCCGCTATCACAGCGACGATCGGACCCCACGTGTCGATCTGTGAAATGAAACCGCCTACGAAGATCCGACCGAGGGCAGCGAAGCCAGCGATCTTGACACCTGCTGCCATCAGTCCAACGGCGCCGCTCGGAGCCCCTTGATAGACATCGGGCGCCCATTGGTGAAACGGAGCGGCCGATATCTTGAACATCAACCCAACGAGCATCAGAGCCATGCCAACGAGCAAGATGCCTGGGTCGCTGACGACAGTCTCGGAGAAGAAGTCCCTGATCGAGTTGACGCCGTAGATCGTCAACGATCCGGTCGCAGCGAACGTCAAGGCGATTCCGTAGAGGAACAGCGCCGATGCAAGGCTGCCCAGAAGGAAGTACTTGAGGGCTGACTCGTCGGACTTGACGTCAGCCCTGATGAAACCGGCGAGAACGTAGAAGCTGATAGAGGCTGTCTCGAGACCGATGAAAATCACAACCAGGTTCGGTGTTGCAGCCATCATGTGAAGACCCGCGAAGGCGAGTAGCGACAAAGCAACGAACTCGGCAGACCGTTTTCCGACCTTCGCTACGAGATCCCAGGATCCCAGCATCGCAGTGAAACCAACAAGACCCAGAACGATGGAAGCCATCGCGGAGAAGCCATCAAGGACCACCATCGGGGACTTGATGACCTGGAGATTCTGGGCTGAGAAGAACATGCCTCCCCCGCCGTTCTCCACCTCGATCCACTGAAGCACGCCGGCAAGGGCTGCGAGCAAGAAGGATGCTCCAGCTATTGGAGCCCACACTGCACGGCTTCGTCCGGCTACTACAGCGACGAGGAGGACGACCAGTGCACCGATGAGAAGGATGCCCTCGAATGCCACGGCAAGATACGATGCATTTCCCATCAGCCGTCGCCCCCTTCGTGTTCCTCGTACTCGATCTCGCCATATTCGATGTCGACGGTGTCATCCGACCCGCCAAACTCTGGCACCTGGTAGTCGGTGACCGCCTCGATCCTGTCAAGCATCAGGTTGACTGATGGCTCGATCCGATCCATGACCGGCTTGGGATACACACCAAGGCCGATGATGAGAATTACGAGCGGCAAAAGAATCGCTATCTCTCTGACGTTGAGATCCTTGAGGGCCTCGAGCTTCGAATTCGTGATCGGCCCGGTGAATACTCGCTCATACGCCCACAGCAGATAGATGGCAGCGAGGATCACACCCGAAGCGGAGATGATCGCAAGTGTGGGGAACGTGAGATATGACCCGATGAGGATCGTGAATTCACCAACGAATCCTGAGAGGCCTGGCAGGCCGGCGCTCGCAAACGCAGAGAAGAGGAACAGCCCTGCGAACACGGGCATCACCTTGGCGAGGCCTCCGTAGTCGGCGATCTTGCGCGTATGCGTTCTGTCGTACACCATCCCGATCAACAGGAACAGCGCCCCCGTGGTGAGACCGTGGCTGATCATCTGAAAGATCGATCCCTGGAGTGCCTGGCTGGTGAGGGCGAAGATGCCAAGCACGATGAATCCCATGTGTGACACAGACGAGTAGGCAACCAGTCGTTTGATATCCGGCTGCACGATCGCAACAGCAGCCCCGTACACGATGCCGACGACACCGAGCAGGGCAAGCCAGAAGCCGAAGTCGACGGTGATCTCAGGGAACAGCGTCACGTTGAATCGCAACAACCCGTAGGTACCCATCTTCAACAGAACGCCTGCTAACAGCACCGATCCTGCGGTTGGTGCCTCGGTGTGCGCGTCGGGGAGCCACGTGTGGAAGGGGAACAGGGGAACCTTGATCGCAAAGGCGATCGCGAACCCTGAGAACAGAAGGATCTGTGTGGTCCGCGTCAGTTCGACGTCGAGCATCGTTCTGAAGTCGAACGAGGCAAGTGTTCCGATCTGCTCGCCAGCGAGAAGCCCAAGAGCGATGATCGATGCAAACAAGAATGCGGAACCTGCAGCAGTGAAGAGAACGAACTTCATTGAAGCGTACGCACGATTCTCGGAGCCCCACATGGCAATGAGCATGTACATCGGGATGAGCACGATCTCGAAGAATGCGAAGAAGAGGAGGAGGTCCAGTGAAAGGAACACGCCGAGGACGCCCGTCTCGAGAACGAGCATCAAGATCATGTATGTTTTGAGTCGGTCGGTCACCGCATGTGATGCGGCGATCGCTATGGGAAACAGGAGCGCAGTGAGGACGACCATGAACAACGACACACCATCGACGGCAACACGCCATCCGAAGCCGATGGTCTCGTTGAATGAGATGTCTTCCGTGAACTGGAACGATGCGTCACCGACCGTGAAGTTCCACAGGATGTATCCGGCTACGGCAAGTGGCAGGATCGATACGACGAGGGAGATCGGATAGATGAGTTCTGGTCGTCGCTTCGGCAGGACCGCAACGACCAGCGCTCCGACGATCGGGAGAACAAGCAAGATGGTGAGCACTGGCATCAGAACCCTCCTCCTAAGGCGAGGACGGCCAGGATGAGCACTACGGCACCGATCGCGATCCCACCGGCATAGCTGCGAACCTGGCCAGATTGGAGCGTCTTCAGCCCGTCGCCAGCCGTCCGCACACCCTGGGCAATGCCGTGGCTCACGCCATCGATCCCCTTCGGATCGACGGAATCGGCGAACCACTCGCAGACCTTCTTGCCTGGTTCAACGATGACGCGGCCATACAGATCATCTACCGCGAATCCGTTCAGTCCCCGTTGCCAGAAGCCGCCCTCTTCGACCGGGAGCTCATCGCGGTTGTATCGGAACCATGACCATGCGATCCCACCGATGGCGACAACGAGAGCGAAAAGGGCAAGCACTGCTGCCAGCGGGAGATCCAGTGGCTCGGCATGAGAGATCAACGCAAAGGACGGCTCGAGGAAGTGCTCGAAAGCGAGCCTCGCCGGAGTGTTGAACACACCGAATATCACAGCGGCGACGGCGAGAACGGCGAGGGGCAACGTCATCGTCCATGGCGACTCGTGCGGCTCGGTTCCTTCCGCCCACCGGGGTTTGCCGAGGAAAGTCAGTACGTAGAGACGCGTCATGTAGAAGGCGGTGAGCAACGCAGCGAGAATCCCGACCGCCCACAGGATCAGCCACGGACCGCCCCTTTGGAAGGTTGCGGCGAGGATCTCATCTTTCGACCAGAACCCCGAGAACGGGAAGATACCCGATATGGCCAACCAGCCAACGGTCATCGTGACGAACGTCACCGGCATCGCCTTACGGAGGCCACCCATCTTTCGCATGTCCTGTTCGTCCGCCATGCCGTGAATCACAGAACCCGCACCGAGGAACAGCAGCGCCTTGAAGAACGCATGGGTTGACAGGTGGAACACACCCGCTGAGTAGGCACCGACGCCCACACCCATAACCATGTAGCCAAGCTGGCTGATGGTCGAATAGGCGAGAACCTTCTTGATATCCATCTGGGTCACGGCGATGACCGCTGCAAGGAGTGCAGTTGCGCCACCGATAACGGCAATGGTCACACCCGAGATCGGAGCGAGCTCGAACAGAACCGCTGAGCGGGCCATCATGAACACCCCGGCAGTAACCATCGTTGCCGCATGGATGAGCGCGGAAACCGGAGTTGGTCCCTCCATCGCGTCAGGCAACCAGATGTACAGAGGGATCTGGGCGGACTTCCCTGTGGCACCAAGGAAAAGCAGCAACGTGATCGCGGTTGCCGCACCGGTCGTCAATACGACGGGCGCCGTAGTGAAGATCACACCGAAATCGAAAGTGCCGAACGACGCGAAGATGATCATCAGGGCTACAAGGAATCCCCAATCTCCTATCCGGTTAACAATGAACGCCTTCTTGCCTGCAGCGGCAGCCGACGGCTTCTTGAACCAGAAGGAGATCAGGAGATAGGACGACAATCCAACAAGTTCCCAACCGATGAACATGACCGCGTAGTTCGAAGCGAGGACGAGGATCAGCATCGAAGCGATGAACAAGTTGAGATACCCGAAGAACCGGGCGAATCGCTCATCTCCGTGCATGTAACCGATGGAATACAGATGAATCAGCGCACCAACACCCGTCACGATCATCGTGAGTAGCGCCGAAAGAGGATCCCACAGGATCGCAGCATCGGCGCCAACGACAGGGATCCAGGAGAAGAGATAGATCGTTTCAGGTGTGCCGGATCCGGTGAGGAGACCCAGCGTCGGTACAACAGCGATCGCCCAGGCGCTACCGACGAGAACGAACCCGAGCCACCCGGCAAGGGGTTCCCCGATCCTCTTGCCGAATACGATATTGATGAACGCCCCTGTGAGAGGCAGTGCGATGAGGATCCACAGAAGGTCTGTCATCGTTACCCCCTCAATTCCGCGAGTTCATCGACGTTCGCGCTTGCCTTGCGTCGGAAGACCGCGACGATGATCGCCAACCCGATGGTGACTTCGGCTGCGGCGACAACCATCACGAACAGGGCAGCGACCTGCCCCTCGATCAGACCGAGTTCTCTGCTGACCGCTACGAAGGTGAGGTTGACAGAGTTGAGCATGAGCTCGATCGACATGAACATCACGAGGGCGTTGCGACGGATGAGAACACCAGCTACACCGATAGAGAACAGTGCTGCTGCGAGGATGAGGAACCACGAGATGGTAAGCGTCACAGCGTCGCCTCCTCATCGGGAACATCGGTCCCGAAGTAGGCGAGAGCGATCGTTCCAAGCGCAGCGATGGTGAGCAGCATCACGGTCGAGAGGAAGACAACGGTCCAGGTACCGAAGAGCTCATCGGACACGTTCTCGATGGTCCCGTTCAGATCCGGTGTTCCGAAAGCATTGCTCCCTGTGATCCATGCAGCACGGCCAGCAAGGACGATCGCTGCGAAGAGCCCGATGGAGACAACCGCCGTCATGATCCTTTGTGCGGGAACCGCAGGCCCGTACGCCTCTCGGTTATCGACCCCGATGAGCATGATGACGAAGAGGAACAGTGTCATCACAGCTCCCGCATACACGATCACCTGCACCGCCGCAACGAAGTGGGCATCAAGGAGTACGTACAGCACAGCGATCGAGAACATCGCACCGAGCAGTCCGATAGCTGAGTACACAGGGTTCTTCGCCAAGACCATCCCGATGGCGCTCACGAGCGCAACGGTGGCGAAGATGATGAACACGATCAACTCACCCATCGTCGGCTTCCTTCTCTTCGGAGACACCGGCATCCAGCTGCGGATCGCTCATCTGACCTCGTTCAGCCGGGAGGTCTCCGGTTCTCGCAGAGGGCGTCCAAGCTACGACGCCTTCATATGCGGCATGACCCGCTGGTGATGTGGCTCGCATCCACCCGTCGCCGGCCGTGAGTTCGTCGAGGTCGATAAGTTCCGATGGTGGCTGCGGATGGTTCGGCGTCCCATCGGGCTCAACAAGAAGTTCATCTTTCGTGTAGATGCCGTCAGCACGTTCGGTCACTGACATCTCGAACAGATGGGTCATCGTGATCGCCTGTGTGGGACAAGCTTCGACACACATCGCACAGAAGATGCACCGCAGCATGTTGATCTCGTACACGAAACCGAATCGTTCGCCTGGGCTGACAGGCTCCTCCGGTGGGTTATCCGCGCCACGCACATAGATGCAGTTCGCAGGGCACACACCCGCACACAATTCACATCCAATGCACTTCTCCATGCCGTCGGGGTACCGGTTGAGAACGTGTCGCCCATGAAAACGCTCCGGTTTGACCCGTTTCTGTGCGGGGTACTTGATCGTCAGCCGTGGCTTTCCCACCTGACGCATAGTCACGGCAAAGCCCCTGAATGGACCGAGAAGGTCTGCGAACCAGCTCATCGATGCCTCCTCATGACCATGGCAACCCGAAGTCTCTGATACCGATTGCGATCGCCACAAGGATGATCCACGCCAACGAGACAGGAATCAGTTTCTTCCATCCAAAGCTCATCAAATGGTCGTACCGCATTCTGGGAAGGGACGCGCGTACCCATACGAAGAACAGAACGATGGCCCATGTCTTGAGCAGGAACCAACCGATAGGCCAGACCCACGCGATCCATGCAGGTCCGAAGACCGGCCCGGACCAACCACCGAGGAATAAGACTGCGGTAAGCGCAGAGATGTTGAAGACCGCTATGTACTCAGCAAGGAAGAAGAGCGCGAACTGGAAACCGGAGTATTCGGTGTGATAGCCACCGACGATCTCCTGTTCAGCCTCGACGAGATCGAAAGGCGCTCGGTTGGTCTCTGCGAATCCGGAGATGAGGAAGATCACGAACGACGGCAACAGCACGATGTTCCACGCAGGGAATACACCAAGGAACGTGCCCTGCTGCTGTTCGACGATGGTCGTTATCGACGTCGAACCAGCGAAGAGAACGACGGGGACCAGCGAGAGACCCATCGCAGCCTCGTACGAGATCATCTGGGCCGATGCTCTCACCGAGCCAAGAAGTGGGTACTTCGACCCCGACGCCCAGCCAGCGAACACGATTGCGTACACGGCCATGGACGACAGAGCAAGAACGTACAGCAGGCCGACGTTGAGATCCGCTCCGACGAGGGCGTATTCAGTGCCGTTGATCTCCACCGGTGCTCCAATGGGAACAACCATGAAGATGAGTAGTGCTGTCATGAGAGCGATGATGGGTGCTGCTACGAACAGAGCCACTTCGACGTTGGTCGGTCGAATCGATTCCTTGAAGAAGCTCTTCATCCCGTCGGCGAGGGTCTGGAGGATCCCCCATGGTCCGGCACGATCCGGGCCAACACGGTTCTGAAGATCGGAAACGAACTTTCGTTCCACCCACACGAGAAGGATCACGGTGACGAGCAGGAAACCGAACACGAACACGGCACGGATTGCAGCCTCGATGAAGATACTCATTCCTCACCTCGCACGGTATCGACAGTCACGGTTGGTGTCGCAACGAACCCCTTCGTCTCCTCCAGATTGTGAGGGACAACGAGCGTCCCGCGCGACACCGTATCGTCGAGAGCAACGGGTAGCTGGTGCGAGCCAGAGACAACGATCGTTTCCCCAGGTGTGATAGCCCTCCGCGCCGCATCCGAAGGATGGAGTCGTACGTATGCGCTTCTCGCAAGATCTCCGAGCGCTGCGGCGTTGCTCAGCCACACGCCAGCGTCGTACAGCGATGCAGCGAGGTGCAGAGTGAACTCGCCAGTGACAACCGGAACGGGTCGGTCGACCGGTGTGTAAACGAGCGGCTGTTGAGCATCCTCGATGGGCACAACAACACCATCGGGGTCACCAGCAAAGGTCAGGTAGTCGATCGTGATACCGGCGTAACTCGGAGCGACGGAAGCAATCTCCTTCGAGATCATCGCGAGATCCGAGGTACCGAGATCGGCACCCATCTGACTGGCGATGTCATCCAGCAATCCGTGCAAGGCTCTCGACTGACCGGCAGGCAACAACGATGGCCGAATCCGCTGCACCCTGCCTTCGAGGTTCGTCACCGTCCCGTCCACCTCTCCCCACACGGCGGCAGGAAGAATCACGTCGGCTAGCACAGACGAGTCCGTGATAAACGCGTCGATCGCAACGACAAAGTCCGCTGCCTCAATCGCAGCACGTGCGAGTTGGGGATCGGGACAGTCGCTTACCGGATCCGATCCGACCATCACGAGGGCCGACATATCACCTTCCACGAGGTCCGCCAGGATCGACATCGCGTCGAGTCCTTCGTGGTCCGGCAACGGTCCCCACGCATCCTCGATGGCGTCGACACCTTCTTGTGAATCCACAGAAACACGGCCGGGCAGGAGGCCAGGAGCGAGGCCCATGTCAAGAGCCCCGAACACGTTGCCTCGCTCGAGAAGGGGAAGGATCTTCGCTTCAGGCAATGACAACGCAAAGGCAGCGATCGATTCGGCGAGATTCGGATCTTCCGCAAGCGACGTCCGGCCGACAAGTGCAACAACCGGACCCTCACGGAGCGCAGACCTGGCTCCCACGAGATCCCCGTCACCTGCCCCGAGCTTGCGAAGAAGTTCGGAACCCGTCCCTGCACGATACCTGACGACATGGTCAGCAACAGAGTCGAGCCCCGTGGCCACTGGACTTACGACAACGAGTGTCGCCCCGTTGCGAGTAGCTTTGCGCACCCTGAGATAGAGAACAGGCAGGACCTCCTTGAGGTCCGGGCCCCAAACGAGGATCGTTGACGCTGCATCGAGATCGCCGAGACGTGCGCGCGATGTAACAGCTGCGGCGAGTCGGGCGTCGAGACCATCACCGATCTGAGCGTCGATGTGTGCGGAGCCGATGACCGACCGCATGAACTTCCCTAGGGCGAACGCATCCTCGTTCGTGTTGTGTGCGCCACCGATCGCAGCAACCTCTGCGCCTTTGCACGACCCCAGTCGTGAAGCGACGATCTCGAGCGCCTCACCCCACGTCGCCTTGTCGAATCGCTCACCGTTGCGCACCAAGGGCTGGACGACCCTGGTATCCGCATGGATGGCAGGGAACACGAAACGGTCCTTGTCGGACAACCATCCTTCGTTGACTGCATCGTTCTCCACACCGTAGACGCGGACGATCTTGCCCCGGGATGTCTGGACATCAACAGTCGATTGCACGGTGTCGACAAGAGACACGGACGTGACATGGTGGAGGTCCCACGGCCGAGCCTTGAACCGATAGTCGACAGAGGTCAACGCCCCAACAGGACAGAGTTGAACGGTGTTACCTGAGAAATAGGAGGCGAACGGCTCGTCAGGGAAGGTCTGGATCTGAACGGCGTTCCCACGCTCGGTGAAGACGAGAAGGGGATCGCCAGCGATATCGTCAGCGACCCGCACACAGCGGTCGCACAGTACACATCGTTCACGATCAAGCAGGACGAGGTCCGAGACCGGCAGCGGCTTGAGATAGGTGCGCTTCTCCTCGACGAACCGGCTCTCGCCAGGACCATGGGCATACGCCTGATCCTGGAGAGGGCATTCCCCTCCTTTGTCACAGATAGGGCAATCAAGTGGATGATTGATGAGCAAGAACTCAAGGACGCCTTCATGCGCCTTTGTGACCACAGCTGACTTGGTGTCGACGACCATCCCATTGCTCACCGGCATCGTGCATGAGGGCACGAGGGCTTTCCCTCTTGGACCCTCGACCTCAACGAGACACATCCGGCACTTGGCGACGGGCTCGAGTTTGTCGTGGTGACAGAATCTCGGGATGATCTCACCGATGTTCTCGGCCGCGGTGATCAGGAGTTGACCTGCCGCAACGACGTGGTCGATGCCGTTGATCGTGATCGTGACCTGATCGGCATCAGCCATCGGAATCACCACCTCCGGCGATCATCGCCTCGATCTCGGGGAGGAACCACCGTGTAATCGAGGTCACAGGAGAAACCGCTGACGGTCCGAGCGGGCAGATCGTTGTCATCGCCGGCGGCCAGGAGAGACCTGGGGAAATATTGTCCGAGATGTCGAGGAGCAGGTCGATATCTTCGGGGCGTCCGCGACCGTCGAGAATCCTCTTCAGCACGTCTTCAAGCCAACGAGTCCCTTCACGGCATGGTGTGCACTGTCCACACGACTCGTGTGCGAAGAAGCGAACGATTCGATGCGCTGCTGCAACGACATTCGTCGTTTCATCCATCACGACAACGGCACCAGCACCGATCATCGAACCGTTGGCAGCAACATCATCGATCGACAGGATCGTGTCGAGATGTTCCTCGGGGACGAACCAGGGAGCGGATGCTCCTCCCGGAATCCAGGTCTTGAGCGCCCTGTCGTCAGGGATGCCTCCGCCAAGGTCGTAGATCATATCTCGCCAGGTCATTCCCATGATGATCTCGTGGTTGCCAGGCTTGTTTATATGGCCGGAGATACTCAACATCTTGGTTCCGGCGGAGCGCTCAGGACCGATGGCGGCATAGGACGTTCCGGAGTTGTTGACGATCCACGGAACGTTCGAGATGGACTCCACGTTGTTGACGATCGTGGGTTTCGCATACAGACCCTCGACAGCGGGGAACGGCGGTTTGAGCCTCGGTTCACCTCGTCGCCCCTCGAGACTGTTGAGCAGTGCTGTTTCCTCGCCACAGATGTATGCACCACCACCGAGATGGACGGTCACGTCGAGGGAAAAGTCGGTGCCGAGGATTCCGTCTCCAAGGTAACCGGCCGCGTAGGCCTCCTCGATAGCTCGTTGCACACGCCGTGCCGATCGCGGGTACTCACCACGGATGTACACGAACGCGTGGCCTATCCCGAGTGCGTAGCTTGAGATGGCTATGCCCTCAACGAGCTGATGAGGGTCACGCTCCATGAGCTGACGATCGTTGAACGTACCCGGTTCAGATTCGTCACCGTTGACGACCAGATACCGCGGTTCTGAAGCGGCGAGGAACCCCCACTTGACACCCGTTGGGAACCCTGCCCCACCTCTACCTCTCATATTCGATGCCTTGACCTCATCCTTGACTTCTTCTGGCGTCAACTCGGTGAGAGCCTTCCGGAGAGCGCTGTACCCACCGGTAGCAACGAAACGATCGATCATATGGCTATCAGCAGGGTGCGCGGTCATACGTGCGGTCAGGATCAAGTCTGTCAACGTCCCTCCCCTGAGGATCCGTACGGACCGAACGCAGGAACAGGCGCAATAGCACCTTCCGGTTCGGGACCGCCCCAGTCGAAAGAACGACTACCGCCAAACAGCTGCTGCATCTCGTCAGCCAGAACGACCTGTGGTTTGGTATCCTTCAGCCACGCAACCAGCTTTCGGCCGTTGTCTGTGGATACACCCTCGATGAGTTCGTAGTTCACCTGTACCGCCGGCGCTCCACCACACGAGCCGATACATTCGACGTGTTCAACTGTGAATGTGCCGTCGGACGATGTCTCACCACGCCTGGCACCGGTTGCATCTTCCACAACTTCCAGGACATCGTCGGCTCCCCGCAAGAAGCAAGAGATCGATGTGCATACAGACACGAGATACTCGCCGACACCGTCGCGTTTGAACATCGTGTAGAAGGATGCGACCGAGGCAACCTGTGCCGGGGTCACACCGGTCAATTCAGCGACTTGCCGCATCGCCTCTGGGGAAACACGATCATGTTCGAGGCTCGCAATATAGAGGAGGGGCATGATCGCCGAACGAGGCTCGGGGTACGAGTCAAGGATCGTCTGCACCCTTTCCTGGCTGGCATGCGACCATGCAGATATCGGGGAACTCATCGGTCCACATCCCCAAGGACAGGATCCGTCGAGGCAAGCGCCGAGATCAGGTCAGCGATAAGCGAGTCAGACATCATCGCAGGTAACGACTGCACAACGGCAAAGGAGGGGGCCCTCCAGTGCATTCGCCACGGCTTGGTTCCACCTTTGGATACGAGGTAGCAACCGATCTCGCCGCGTGGTCCCTCGACGGACTGGTACGCCGTACCCGGTGGGACCTCGATACCTGATGTGAAGAGCTTGAAGTGGTGGATCAGCGCCTCCATCGATTCATCGATGCGCTTGCGAGGGGGTGGCGTGACCTTTGGGTCCGGATTTCGATAGTCACCGGCAGGGATCGATTCGAGCACCTGGTGGACGATCTTGAGTGACTCGCGGATCTCCTTGATCCGAAGGTGATATCGATCATTCACGTCACCGTGAAGACCCGTCGGGACATCGAACTCGTACTTTTCGATCCCGCTGTAGGGCATCGCCTTGCGCAGATCCCAGTCGATGCCAGATGCACGAGCCACCGGTCCTGTGATGCCGTACTGTTTGACTTCTTCAGGAGTCAGCACCCCAACACCAATCGTGCGGTCGAGAAAGATCGGATTTTCGTTGAGCAACTCTTCGTACTCGTCGACACCGGCGTTGACACCCTCGATGATGCTGACGATGTCGTCCTCCCAACCGTCAGGAAGTTCGGCTGCTACTCCCCCTGGCCGGATGTAGTTGTGGTTCATGCGGAGACCGGTTGTCTTCTCGAAGAAGTCGAGACAGAGTTCGCGTTCACGCCACCCGTAGATCATCATCGAAAGAGCACCGATGTCCATACCCATCGTTGCCGTTGACAGCAGATGGCTCGACACCCTGTTCAGCTCGGTCATGAGGATCCTGATGGCATCAGCGCGTGCAGGAACATCGATACCGAGGAGCTGTTCAACGGTCAGCGAGTACGCAAGTTCGTTGTGGAACGGTGAGAGGTAGTCCATACGTGTGACGTTCGTCGAACCCTGGGCGTAGGTCAGCGTCTCTGCGGTCTTCTCCATGCCAGTGTGCAGATACCCGATGATGGGTTTGACCCTGCGCACGGTCTCGCCTTCGAGCTCCACTTGAAGCCGCAGCACGCCGTGGGTCGATGGGTGTTGTGGGCCCATGTTGATGATCTGCCGTTCCTCGTCGATCGCCGGAACAAACGAGATGAAATCATCCTCGACAGCGGTGCCGGTTTGGAGTGCAAGAGCCGGATCCTGGTCGCGAGGCAAGAGCTCCTGAGCACCTTCATTGGTAGCACTGGCGAACGGCATCCGTTCCTCTGTGCCCGAAACCCAGATCTCGTGCTGCTTTCGCCGTTCGTCTTCCACGCTAAAGGCAACCGATGCATCCGGACCGATAGGTGCCGGGTCCTCCACGGGGGCTGTTGTGTCTGGTGTGTCCGTCACAGATCGAGACTCCCGGCCTTGAACTCCACCGGCACGGCACCAATGTCGTAATCCTTGCGAAGCGGGTGACCCTCCCAGTCGTCAGGCATCAGGATTCGAGTCAGGTCCGGATGTCCCGGAAAATCGATTCCAAAGAGGTCGTACGCCTCGCGTTCGTAGAAGTTCGCACCAACGAACACGTCGGTCACGGTTGGAACCGAAGCAACGTCGTACGCGACGCGAGTGGAGATGATGATGCGTTCCTTCTCGACCATCGAGATCAGGTTCAGAGCTACCTCGAAACGTGGAGCGTCAGCGAAGTGATCCACCGCAGCAAGATCCACGAACGTATCGAATCCAACATCCTTTGCCGATCGCGCGAACGCTACCCAGTCGTCGACGGGCACATCGATCGTGTGATATCTCACATCGCTCGACGCATACGACCGTACCTCGAAGGTTGCGTCCTCGAACGCGGCGAACAGGCTCGCGATGCTCGCAACTTCGGGTAGAGCGCGCCGAACCGAGTCGCGCTCCTCTGCAGCTGATTCTTCGGGAGGCATGATCTCGTCTGTCATGTCATACCAGACCGGTCGATCGCTGGATCTCCCCGGACATGATCTTCTCGTGGAGGGTGAGAATGCCGTGCATCAGCGACTGTGGTCCTGGCGGGCATCCGGGAACATAGATATCGACAGGTACTACCTCATCGACACCCTGAACGAGGGCGTAGTTGTTGAACATCCCACCAGAGGAAGCACAGGCGCCCATCGAGATGACCCACTTCGGTTCCGCCATCTGGTCGTACACCTGCCGCAGAACGGGTGCCATCTTCTGGGACACGCGGCCAGCAACGATCATGAGATCGGCCTGGCGGGGTGAGGCGCGAAACACCTCCATGCCGAATCTCGAGAGGTCGTTGTGCGCAGCGCCAGTCCCCATCATCTCAATGGCACAACACGCCAGACCGAACGTCGCAGGCCACATGGAGCGTGTCCTGGCCCAGTTGACACCTTTTTCCATCGTGGACATGAGGAATCCGGGATCAGAGGCCACGCCAGCCATCAGGCGGCCTTCTCGATCGTGGCCTCAGGCGCAACAACCCGACGTGTACGCGTCCGATGTGAGACGTTCCAGTCCAACGCGCCACGTTTCCAGGCGTATGCAAGCGTTTCGATGAGCATGAGCATGAACGCCACCACCGTCGCGATCCCCGCCCAGCCGAACTGATCCATGCGAACAGCCCATAGGAAAAGGAAGATGATCTCAACATCGAAAATGACGAACAACATCGCAACGAGGTAGAACTTGACGGGGAAACGCTGCACTGGTTCCTGAAGCGGAACGATACCGCACTCGTACGGAGCCAGCTTCTCAGGTGTCGGGTTCGAAGGTGCAAGCACTCGGGCGAGAACGAGTGAAACTCCAGCAAACGCAATGCCGAGCAACGTGAGAAGAGCAATAGGCAGATAGTCGACAAGCTCCATGGTTGTGAGGTTACCGACCCTCTGGACCCATCAGAAATCACGCAGTACCAAAGTCAGGAACGAAGGGCTTCCCGATACACGTCAACACACCGCGCTTCGTAGGCTTATTGCGATGAAGGGTACGATTCCCCAAGCCACGGTGGCCCGCCTACCCAGGTACTTGCACTGTCTCACAGACATGGTCGACAGTGAGGCCAAGTGTTCGTCAGAGCAACTCGCCATCGCCGCCGGGGTCAACAGCGCACAGGTCCGCAAGGACTTTTCGTATCTCGGTAGCTATGGAACACGTGGTGTCGGGTATGACATTCGCGAGCTACGAAGCCAGATCCGCAAGGTGCTTGGCCTGACACGTACGTACCCGGTCGTGATCGTTGGTGCCGGGAACCTTGGTTCCGCCCTGACGAACTACAAAGGTTTCGATGCGTGGGG
Organism: Actinomycetes bacterium; assembly: GCA_023336815.1. Lineage (GTDB taxonomy): Bacteria > Actinomycetota > Acidimicrobiia > Spongiisociales > UBA5794 > JAMBLL01. The sequence goes on along the minus strand of JAMBLJ010000054.1, from coordinate 33,270 downwards.
GTTCGACGTCGTTGCAGTGGTCGACATTGACAACGACAAGATCGGAGACCCGGTAGATGGTCTGAAGATCGAATCAGCCAATCGACTTGCCGATATCGTCAAGGAGCGGGGCATAGAGATCGGCATCATCGCCACACCCGCAAGCGCAGCACAGTCCGTCGCGAACAGACTCGCGGAGGCGGGGGTCACATCCATCTTGAATCTCGCACCGACGATACTTCAGACATCCGACGAGGTATTCATTCGAAGGGTTGATCTGTCGACGGAACTCGGCATCCTCGCCTTCCATCGCAACTCAGGTTGATGCGAGGCGGAGGTATTGCGCAATACGTATGACGTAGTACGAATGACGTAACTCGGACTGGTGAGGCGTGTAGCCAGGTGAGCACTCGTGGTGGATTCGTATTACGTAGTACGTATGACGAAGTGCGAACGGCCGGACAGCTGGCACTGCCGCCACCTCGAGTCTCTTACGACGGACCTATTTCACGTATGACACGCGACATAGTGCGATCCGCGAAGCGGCCTGCATTGGTGTCCGAGTCGTCGTACCTACTACGTAATACGTATTACGGAATACCTCTTCCCCTTCTTCCCTGCCTACGCCTCTTCGGCGCTCATGTCCGATTCGTAGCGTGCGAGGGCGAGGGTGAACATCAAGAACAGGACGAACGATCCCAGGGTCATGGCGAGAGCGGGAAGGCGCACCTGAATCGAGTTGAGTCCCTCGAGGTTCGTGGGACGAATTCCTCGGGGTGCGTACACAACGAAGAGAACTCCGTTGATCGTGAGCCAACCGAACGTCGCAGCGCCTGTGATCAGGAAAGCAAGACGTTTTCCAAGGTTCGTCCACAACAGCAAAGCACCCGAGCCGATGAACACGATCACGGCACCGCCCACGATGGCGAAACCACGCATTGCAGTCGAGAAGTCGTTGATCTCGCCCGTATCTTCGTCGACCTGACCAAAGACAACACCGATAGCGTTGATCACCCAGTTGCGAATAAAGGGGACCATTGCGAGGAGGGCGAGGATGAACGCGATCAGACCAAGAGTCTCGAGCTTCGAGATTCCGGATTCCTGGGAACCCAGACGTCGGGTGCGTGTGCGGAGGTACCCCATCAGAGTGTCCTTTCGTACTTCACGATGAGCTCGATGTCTGAGACGGACAGCACCTGGCCGAATCCGGGCATCCGGCCCGTACCGAGACCGTTGACGCCGTACCGTTCGCCGTTGTCAGATCCTGTCATGACGAATGCAACCTGGTCATCGATGGTAGGAAACTGGCCTTCGGCCCGCCCATCGAGAAGTGACGGTCCCCACGCACCGGTGCCAGCCCCTTGTTCGAATGGAGCTCCTGCGGAATAGCCACCGGTGTGACACCGCGCACAATATGAGTTGAAGAGTCCAACACCGCGTTGTGCATCGGCCTCCGAAACATCCATGTTGGTGGCGACGGTCGCGTAGTCGATATTCCAGAGCTGGTCAGCGAGAGACTGCTCGAGAAAGGCCATACCGGAATTCAACCCCTCGAGGAACTGATCCTGACGATCGGCCGTCACGCCGACGAGCAGGAGATCGGTCTCGAGGTGCTCGAGCAGTACCGCCGCCATGTCGAGATCCGGTGCGGGGTTCCTCGAATCCGGGTCGATGTTCGTGAATGCTACGAAGGGGTCGTACCTCAACGCGTACTGCTCATTGGCTTCGAACGAGTATTCGGTGATCCCTTCGTCGTTCTGTGATGCGACGGGAACAACGAGAGTCTCCATGGAAACCGATGCGATTTCTGTCAGTGCCTTCTCAGCGTCATCTGTCAGGCCATCCCGATCACTGTCTTCGCCGGGATCTTCGCACGTTGTGTCCACGAGCTTCGCTGATGCAGCTGTACACGTTCCCGGCGCCTGAAGGAGATCCTTGACATCATCTGCGAAGGAACCGGTCACCGCGAGCTTGTCAGGTGCGGCGTTCACCGCATCGATATCCGCTTGCTGAAGGTTGATGAGGGATCGTGCCCTAGCTTCTCCGCCTTCGATCGCTTTCAGGGCAAGATCGACGGTCGACTCTGACTTAGCAAAGGCATCAACCTGACTGAGTTGGATGGACTTCAGATACTCGATGGTCTGATCGACCTCCTGGACCGTCATCGCCCCTCCCCCTTCAAGGCCATTGGCCGGCATCGGGGTTCCATCGCGACCGAAGACGATCCAGAACTTCACTTCTTCTTCGGAGTATCGGAACAGCACATCGTCCAGAGACGGAACCGCCCAGGAGACATCAACGCCGCTCCGAGCTTCCGTGAAGGGGGCGGCTCCACCACCCGCGGTAGGACCGTGACACTGGGCACATGCGAACCCGTCGACACTGAACCAGTGGGCACCAGCCTCGACATCTTCTTCGAGGATCGACTCGGCCGCGGTGTCTTGACGATCCGGTTCGTTGATGGCGTACCAGGGGAGAGCGATAGCAAGCAATGCGCTGCCGAAGAGAGCCGCACGCAGGACTCGTGTCAGTTTGCGGTTCTCGAGTTCATCGTCCGAGGCAGGGGGAGACAGGTTCGGCGGAGCTGGATCCTGAGCGGCCGCGGCGCTGCGACGGGAGTTGATGTAAAGATACGCCATCCAACCGAGGAGAAGAACGACCACGGCCATGAGGGCCAGAGCACCAACACCAAGCCCTGAACCGCTCGACACCACTCCGGCGTCCTCGCCGGTTGCGAGCACGAGTGCCGCTAGATGTATACCTGTTGAAATCACTGACCCATCACCTTTTTCAGTCCATCAACCAACACAGAACGGACCCTGTGGATACGCAACTGTGTACACCTTCGCACGTGCTGTCTGCACAACCGTTCCCGTGTCGATCACGAGCTCACCCGCGCTGTCGATCGATACGCCGAACCGATCCAGGTTCCGCGGTGCGGGGCCAGCCGCATATTCGCCATGGCCGTTGTACTTCGAACCATGGCACGGGCATTCGAACCCCTGTGACGACTCGCAGGACGGCACACGGCATCCAAGATGGACACATCGCTGCCACAGCGCCATAAGACCGATGCCGTCTGATTCGCCACCAACAACAACGAAGGGCACCTCCTCATAGGACGAACCCTCCAGGTTGCTCATGTCGAAGGGAACGATCCAGGCTTGGGCAGCCGGAACGAACTTGGGCACGATCTTTCCAGCAACGAGCACCTCTGACTTGAGGGTGCTCACATCGCCAGCTTTGATCGGTGTCCCGAAACCGCCTTTGAGCTTCGGCCAGAAAAACGCCAATCCGGCAAGGGCGAACTGCAACATGAAAAGACCGAAAACGGCACCTATCGCCCGATTGAAGAACTTGCGTCTTGTCACACCGTATTCCACGGCGGAGATCTCCTCGAGCGGTACTGCGGTCTCGTACTCCGCAGCGGGATCGACCAACATCACGGTCGTCTCTCGGCCGGGACCGCCGGATGCGGCGGCGACTTCGATCTTGGCCTTGCGTCGCGCCTTGTCGGCCCTGGCAGCCTTGCGATCCAGCTCGCCTGCCGTCGCGGCACCATCGGTGTCCGACCGACTGCTGGCAACAGCAACGATCGCTACAACGACCATGGCAGCAGCTGCGAGGATGATGAGAACGAAGATTGCAGTGGCGCTCATGGGTGCCTCATTCGAGAATCGCTAGCAGGTCGTCAAAGAATATCCCATCGGTCCAGGGAAATACGAAGTTAAAGCCCGGTCCGCGAAAGAACGAGCCGAAGATCGTCAACACAGCTGCACCCATAAAGAACACCGTGAACAACGAGATCGCAAGTTTGCGATTCGAAGGACGCACCGACGGGTTTCGATCGATGTACGGGATAAATGCTAGTGCGGCAATACCGAACCCAGGAATGATCACACCGGCGACCTGAGGATCGAAGTACGCGAGCAGCTCCTGGAGTCCCAGGAAGTACCACGGCGCCTTGGATGGGTTCGGCTGCTCGTTGAAGTTTGCGAACTCGAGAAGCGGTGCATCCATCAGCGCTGACAGCAAGAAGAGGAAAGCGGACATAGCCAACAACGCCACGAATTCGATTGCCAGCAGGTGCGGCCACACGTTGACCTTGTCTGCGGGTTCCTTGGTGGTGCCCTGAATCGCCCCTGCTTTGACCACAGTGAGGAGACGTTGTGTTCTCACACCCGGTGGCGGACCTGTCGGCGCAGCGGCCGCGGGAGCCGCTGCTGCGGATGCCGTGGCTGCAGGTGCGGCTGCAGGTGCGCCGGCCATTGCGGGTACGGCCGTGCCGTCCATTCTTGCACGGGCGAACATCGATCGTTCGAGGAGCGGTCGGGGAACACCGTACGTTGCAGCCTCAGCATCGAGATCCCTGCCAGGACCCGATGTCACGGCGGCTGCAGGCGACGGCGAAGCTGCGGCCGGTTCGCCCTTCATCTCAGCCATGACGTCGTCGACCGTTCGGCCTTCTGCTTTCGCTCTGGCCTCGGCGGCCCGTTTGAGGAGATGATCTGGAAGCTGTGCCACGGTGTCTCCTTACAGCGGACCTGAGATGCCGCCATCTTTACGGACCCGCCAGAAATGGACGGCCATAAAGATGGTGATGATGAACGGGAGGAACAACACGTGAAGCACGTACCAGCGCAGAAGGGTGTCCGCGGTGATCTGTATACCCCCGATGAGCGCGAACGTCACCTGGTTGCCGAATACGGGGGTATACGCAGCCATATTCGAACCAACAGTGACAGCCCAAAGAGCGAGTTGGTCCCATGGGAGTAGGTAGCCGGTGAACGACAGCAGAAGCGTCAACAGCAACAGAACGATGCCAACAACCCAGTTGAATTCCCGTGGTGGCTTGTACGCACCGTGGTAGAACACACGAGCCATGTGCAGGAACACAGTCAGCACCATGATGTGTGCGCCCCACCTGTGCATATTGCGAACGAGTTGCCCGAACGCTACATCTGTTGCAAGAGCCTGAAGATCGAAGTACGCCTGGGGTGACGTCGGTCGGTAGTAGAACATCAGGAAGATCCCTGTGACCGTCAGAAGGATGAAGAGGAAGAAGCTCAGCCCTCCGAGACACAGCGTGTAGGACAGGCGGACGCCATGTCGCTTTACCTTGACTGGATGCAGGTGGTAGAGAACGTTGTTCATGACAACGTAGGCACGGTTCCTCGGCGAGTCTCCCCCATCCGCACGCATCGGCGAACCAGGGCGGAAGATCGAGTTCCACACCTGAGAGTTCCGGACATGGTCTCCCATTCCGGTGACAGCGTCCTTGACGCTCGTCCTGCCGTTGCCGTCTACCAACTCGTTCTCCTCTTCCTACCAGCGCACGCCATACGCGACGCCACTCTTGGTATCTCTTGTGCCAGAATCGTATTCCCACGGTGCAGCGTCGAACGCATCAGAACTGGCTACCAATGAACCACCGAATTTACCGATGGTTATGACGTTGGTGGGACATCGATCGACGCACAACTTGCATCTGGTGCACTCGGTGTCGTCGATGACGAACACGGCGCCGTTCTCCTCGTTGTCGTTCGGGTCGTCAACACCAATCGCTTCGGTGACGATATCTGGCGAGAGAAGTTGAATGCATTTCCAGGGGCAGATGTCGACGCATCCGGCACACAGAATGCATTCGGATTCATTGATGTGGATGAACTGCTTGGGTTTCACAGCCGCGTTCATGTACTCCGTGTCCACGAGCGCGAGTTGATAGTCATCCCGCATCGGTGGCGTTTCGAGCCAGACTTCCTTCGCCATCAGCGATCCACGCGCAGGGGTCTGCCGTAGTCAGATACGGGATCTGGTTTCGGGGCGTCCTGAGTTTTCGCACGCTCCTGCCACTTGTACATGATGACCGGAATGAGGATCAGCATCGTTGTCGCATACCCGGCCGAGATCATGTCCTTGAGCGCTGCATAGGAAAGCGAGATCTCGTTGTTCAACGCCACGATGGGAGGGACCACAAGGAACGTTTTCTGTGGTGTCCATTCCAGCGTCGCCTGTGTCAGCGTCAGGAACTGATTCGGGACAATCGCAAAGATAACGAACATCAGGGAAGCGAAAAGCAGCGCACCGAGCATTGCCCGCGCCCATGTCAGAGGTTGTTGCCACAAGAACCCGTATGTAGCACCGGCAAGCGAGATGATCACACCGCCGAGGGCGACGATCTGAGCAAGCGTCGCGACCTGCCATCCCCTGGGAACACCCGCGAACAGCTCGCGGCCAAGGTCGTCGAATTCGGGGGCCTCCGCCATGTGCACTACAACCGATGCACCAATGGTTACAACAAGGCCGATCAGGATCAAAGCGACGCCCGCGATGATCTGTCTACGTCCGTTCACGAATCTTCCCTTGCATGTTGGGCGTGCATTGTACGCCGTGTACGTTGTCTCCGATTATTCAAGTCGGAGTCGCGACAGTTTGTCGGCATCTCGGCAACAATTCTCGCGCACACGCCAGAAACTCCAGCGCAGATGACTGCTGACTCCAACGTCGCGGCTAGAGTTTCACCGCCTGCACAGGACGACGGAAGACAACCGCACCAGGAGGACGCCGGCTCGTGACGGCTGAAACTTCACCCAACGACGTACAGAGTGCCGAAGTGGAAGAGACAAGCACACGGACAGCGCGTACACATCTCGTCGTGGCTGCGATACTCCTTGTCACCGGTCTCGCCGGATCGTCACTGGCCCTGTTCCAGATCGCACTTCCGGATCTTGCGTCAACGTACGCCTTTACGAGCTACGGTCGAATCGCCCCTGCAAGTCGTCTACTTCTCACGTATGGCTGGGCAGTCATCGGGCTTCTCGGAGTCAGCTATTTCGCCCTTTCAAAGATCACGAACAACCCCCTTGAGAGGAGCGCCCTCGCTCTGGCCTCCCTCGTCGCCCTTGTTATCGCGAGCGCAGGCGGCGCCGCCGGCATCCTGTTCGGTCTCAACAGCGGGATCACCGGTCTTGAGGCACCGATATGGTCACGTGCGCTTCTTGCCATCGGAGCATTGCTCGCCACGATGTCGATCACAGCGACCGCACGGTCCAACCGTGATCGACTTGGTACAGCTGGCTGGTACCTAACAGCTGCACCGATTCTGCTCACACTCACCGCACTTGCAGCGATCCTGCCCGCACCAGCAGGTACATCGGGGGCTGTTGTTGGGGCGTTCGGCAGTGCAGGACTCACACTGTTCATGATCACGGCGGCCGTCGGACTGTTGTACTTTGTATTCGGACACATCAGCGGGTCCGACCCAACCGAAGCTGGCCCACTGGCGGCCCTGGGTTTCTGGTCACTGATCCTGGTGTGGTCATTCATGAGTGCGACCCGTTTGATCTTCTCACCGGCACCGAACTGGTTCGAAAGTATCGGTATTGCCTTTGCGATCGGAGCGATCGTTCCGACTCTCGTGATCGTCACGGACCTTGGACTGCTCCTCAAGGGTCGCATTGCGAGTGTCGGCGACAAGGCATCCTTGCGCTACGCGACCGTAGGCGGTCTCGCTTTCGTCGCCACGACTGCCGTGAATCTGCTCCTGACGTGGCCAGCGACGAGCAGCATCGTGCAATTCTCCCCCTGGGTACGGGCGCTGCAGTTGCTCGTGGTACTGGGTGGCGTGTCCTTTGCGATATTCGCAGGACATCGAGTGCTCAGCGGAGGGTCATCCTCCGGGTCGAGCTTCCACTTCGCGTGGTCGCTCACCGGGCTCACTGGTGCTGTCGCAGCACTCCTCATGGGTGGAGTCGCCGTCGGATTTTCCTGGGCCGCTGGTCCTACAAGCCAGAACTTCGCGAACTGGGGTCCGGCTTGGAAGGTCACCGCTGACACGGTGTACCCATTTCTATGGGTCACGGCTGCATCGATTGCGGTCTTCACGGTCGCCCAGATCATCTTCCTCGTTCGCGTGGGAAGCCGCAACGACGAAGACCTTGCGGTCCCGGACGGACACGCCGCCTATGACCTCGAGTTCTCCGGCAAGCAACGATATGCAACGTGGAAACGATTGACCAGAGGTGTCGTTGCGGTGTGGCTCTTCGCCGCAATGTTCACGGCCATTCTTCCGATGGTCGACAGCACGGACGCAGAGTCGACCTTGCTGGCTGACACCGAGCGAACGTACGCCGATGGTTCTGCAGCATCGATCGGTCGCGACCTCTACGTTTCCGAGGGCTGCGCCGAGTGTCATACGCAACAGGTGCGACCCGTTGCGAGCGACGTTGGTCTCGGCGCGGTATCGCTCGCTGGCGACTATGCCCATGAGAATCCGGTGCTACTCGGCGCCTACCGTCTCGGACCGGACCTGATGCATCTTGCTTCCCGTGAGGGTTTCAACGTCGATGCGATCGGGCCACATCTGATCAATCCCAGGGCCGCACGTTCGTGGTCGACCATGCCGTCGTACTCGTACCTATCGGATTCGGATATCGACGCACTTGTCACCTACATCGAGACGCTGAGGTAGCGCAATGGACGAACTTCTCCAACAGGTCGCTGAGATGCGAGGGATGCCAGCGTCCCTCGTCGAGCGATCTGCACAGGCCAGAGCCGACAAGACGGGTTCGACCATCGAACAGGTTCTCCAGGAATGGCTTGGCGAAGGGTCCACATCGGCGTCCAAGCCTGAAGTGACAACCGCTCCAGTAGCTGAACCCGAACCACCGGTTACACCTGACACACCCGCTCTCGCCACTGCGTCGGTACCGACCGGTGTAACCACAGATGAGCTCGTCCAACTCGCATCCGAGGCAAAGCGCATGCCTCCAAAACTCATCCTCTCGTCAGCACAGGCTCGAGCCACCCATGCCGGAGAGACCCTCGACTCAGTTCTCGCGGATTGGGCGGGTATCGATCTCGATGAACTCGTGTCAGCAAGGACTCCAGCACCCGTTGCATCCGGGGAACCAGACGTTGTGAAGGAGGACGAGCCACCAGCCGAGCCGGAGGAGGCCACACCCGCCCCCGTCGCCACTGCGGCTGCTGCCGCCGTCGCCGTAGGTGCGATGAGCATGGACGAACTGCTCACACAGGTCGCGGAAGTCAAAGGCATGCCAGCCTCACTCGCCCAACGCTCAGCAGAAGCACGATCCAAGAAGACCGGTGAATCCGTCGAAGCCGTACTTGCGGAGTGGGCAGGAGTGGACCCAGGAGCGGCCACTGAACCGCCAGTCGAACCAGATGCCGTCGCACCCGCTCCAGTAGCGGCCGCTGCAGCTGTTGCCGTTGGAGCGATGAGCATGGACGAATTGCTCGCACAGGTCGCGGAAGTCAAAGGCATGCCAGCCTCACTCGCCCAACGCTCAGCAGAAGCACGATCTAAGAAGACGGGTGAATCCGTCGAAGCCGTACTTGCGGAGTGGGCAGGAGTGGATCCGGGAGCCGTTTCGACAGCACCCCCATCTGCGCCAGAACCAGCAACAGAGGATACGTCTGGACCGTCAGATGAAGAACCGGACCCGAACACCGGGGATGACGTCGAAGTGATCGAACCCACGACGGATAGAGCTCAGGGTCCGACTGGCGATGAAGCCGACGAGGCTGCACCGGCACAGGGCGGGTATCCGAAGTGGCTTCTCGCAGCGTTCCTCCTCATCCCACTGCTCGCCGTTGGTTACATCCTCGTCTCACCGAACGGACCCGACTGCGGATCGGGCGGACAACTTCTCGTCGATCCTGCGACCGGCGAGGCCGTCAACTGTGACGGGAGCCCGTACGGGGAGACGACCGCTGACTATTTCGCCTCCGGCGGTGCCATCTACGCACAGTGCGTTGCGTGTCACAATGCTGACGGTACAGGTGGTGTAGGCCCAGCGTTCACGGCAGGAGCGGTCCTCGAGACCTTCCCCGCCGGTCAATGCGCAACACAGATCGAATGGGTAGGCATCGGAACAGCCGGATGGCCAGACCCGACCTATGGAGAGAACCAGAAACCCGTGGGTGGCGTCGGATTGATGCCTGGTTTCGCGGCATCTCTCTCAGAGGAACAACTCGCCGCTGTGTCTCTCTATGAACGTGTCCAGTTCGGTGGTCAGGACCTCGTTGACGCCGAGATCGACTGTGGCCTCGTCGAAGCTTCGAACGAAGGCTGACCAGCAACCCGCCTCGCCGGTACCCTCGCGGCATGGCAGCAAATATCCTCGTCGTCGGTGGCGGACCAGGCGGTGCCTCATGTGCATACTGGCTTGCTCGTAATGGCCTTGATGTTCACCTCGTGGAGAAGAAGACCTACCCACGTGAGAAAGCGTGCGGCGACGGGCTGACTCCCCGAGCTATCAAACAGCTGCTCGACATGGGCTTCGACTTCGACAGCCTCGATCTGCACCGCGTGGACGGCCTCCGAGCCTATGCAGGAGATCTCAAGATCGAAATGCCATGGCCCGAACATTCGATCTATCCCAATTGGGGAGCGACGATGCGCAGGGCGGATCTCGACGGGATCGTCGCCGGTCTAGCAGAGACCGAGGGTGCCACTGTGGAACAAGGCACAACCGCAATGCCTATTCTCGAGGACGACAAAGTGGTTGGCGTGACACTTTCCAGGGATGACGAAGAACGGACTGTTCACCCCGACTTCGTCGTCATCGCAGACGGATCGAATTCACGATTCGGTCGCGGCGTTGGCGCATCACGGCGCAAGGATTACCCCTACGGTCTCGCAGTTCGCGCGTACTACACAAGTCCGCTTTCAATGGACCCGTTCATTGAGAGCCAACTCGATATCAGGGACAAAGAAGGCAACGCAATGCCAGGGTACGGTTGGGTATTTCCCCTCGGTGATGGTGAGATCAACATCGGAGCCGGGCTCGTCTCCACGTTCAAAGGGTGGAAGGATGTCAACACATCGCACATCCTCGATGCCTACATCCACTCTCTCCCTGACCACTGGAAGGTCACGGATGTGACACCGCACACCAAACCGATCGGTGGCAAACTTCCCATGTCGCTCTCCGTCGGACCGAAGGTCGGCCGCAACTGGATGCTTGTCGGTGATGCATCCGGTGCCGTGAATCCATTCAACGGAGAGGGCATCGACTACGCCTATGAGACGGGAAGAATGGCTGCGACCCATCTCGCCGATGCGGCCACGGGAAACGAAGATGCACTGGCAAATTACGTGACAGCCCTGGACGACGCGTATGGGGACTACCACCGCGTGGCTCGTGTGTTCGTCAAGGCCATCGGAAACCCGATGGTCATGCGTTCACTCACCACCGTCGGGCTCCGCTCGCAGTCGTTGATGGAGTGGACGCTCAAGGTGATGGCGAACCTGCTCGATCCCGACGAGGCAAGGATGTCCGAACACATCTACAACGCCATCGAACGCACGGTGAATGTGAGGAAGTAGCTCACGACTCGACCGCGCTCCACCCGCGATCACGCCTGACATGTCACGCTGCTCGTCCAGTTTTCCTACTGGTGAACGACGACCCACACCGCGATGTAGTGGACTGCGAAGGCAACGATGGTGAGCAAGTGGAAAACCTCATGGAACCCGAACGTGTGTTGAGATGGGTTCGGCCACTTGACGGCATACACAACAGCGCCGAATGTGTAGAGGACACCGCCGATGGCAATCAATGCAACCACTCCCAGGCCTGCTCCATCGACCAACGCCGGCAAGAAAAACACGACAACCCACCCGACAACAACATAGAGCGATGTGGACAGCCATCGAGGTACGCCGATCCAGAACACCGTGAGCACGACGCCAACGAGCGCACCAGTCCAAACGATGGACAGCAACAGTTTTCCCGAACTCTGCGGCAGCCCAAGCACGGCAAACGGTGTGTACGTCCCTGCGATGATCAGATAGATGTTCGAGTGATCCAACCGGCGAAGCACTGCCTCAACATTCGTTGACCATGTGCCACGGTGAAGAAGGGCACTCACTCCAAATAACAGCAGGGCGGTCGAGGCGAAGATGACCGAACTGACACGACCCGCCGAGGTTGGCGCAGTAGCGACGAGGACCAGCCCAGCGACGAGGGCGACCGGGAACATGGCAGCGTGTTGCCAGCCTCGCCAAGACGGCTTCACCGGAGGTGCGGCAACAGTTTCGTGCATCGTTTTCGCCACCTCCGAATCTAGAGTGGCGGAGAGAGGCTACAGCTTGTCCTGACGCGGTGTCGAGCTACACATGCTGGCAACGTTCTCCGTCCGATGTCGGCTTCTTTGTCTTCTACCATGGCGCCATGGATGTCATCGTGTACACACGCCAGGGTTGTCCTTTGTGTGAGAAGGGCATTGCCCGTGCAAGAGACGTGTACGGAGATGACGCCGTGACACTCATCGATGTAGACCTCGACCTTGCGCTCCTGGAGCGCTACAGCGACCGGGTACCCGTGATCGAGTCCCGCAATGGTGTCGTGATCGACGAGGGCATCATCGACATCGAGAAGCTCAGACCGTTCCGGGAGAGCTAGGGCGGGACAGCTCACAGCCGACAGCCGTTTACCGTTTACCGTTTACCGGATCGGAAAGTTCGGACTCGGTATACCAACAGCCGACCGCTTCTTCCACTGTCACCCCGGACTTTGCATAGCAACTCCCAAGGAACGCCTCGGGCGTTTCCGCTGTTAGCTTCCTATTCATGCGCCCCGTTACGTCAATCGCCGTTGCGATCCTGCTTGCGTTCATCGTGGTCGCATTCGTGGCGAAGTTGCTCACGGGCGGGCTCACCCCGTAGCGGGCGATCAGGTGGTCGCGACACCGGTGATCTCGAGGCGATTCCCACCGCCTGGTCTCCCAAGGACCATGGAGTCTCCGACTCTGGCATCGAAATCGTCTGCAGCGTGGCCACCATTGACACCGAGCGCGATCTGGCCGTGGGAATCCACGTGGACGACGGCCTCGCCTTCGTCGACATCGCCATATGCACCACCCCACGTGATCCGATGCTCCATCATCGCGAACGCCACCGTGACATCATCTCCGGTTGACAGACCAAGACCGGTCAAGTCATCTGGGCCGATGTTGAACTGGATGTTGCCGAACGTGTCGATCCACAAGATGGTCGCCTTGATGGCTCCCCTTCCATCCGGCTCGGCCAGGGGAATGAGCAAGGGAGTCACGGCATCCGCCGGTAGCTCGGGTCCAAGATCCGTGATCTCCGCCTGACCCGTGGCGAGAACAGCGGCGACCGGCCCAAAAATGTCTCGACCATGGAAAGTCGCTCCCGACGAGGGGAGCTGGAATCGCTGGTCCTCAAGGGAAACGATGAGATCGGAGCCTCCGACCATTGCAACTGCAGGGGCGAGCAAGCCGTTGTTCGGACCCACAAAATAACCAATCGATGTCCGCGCAGCGATCGCCTGACGTTCGGTGCCGACACCTGGATCAACAACAGCAAGGAACACACCGTCTGGCATGAACTGCACCGCACGGGTCAATGCCATCGCACCACCATGAACGTCTCCTCGCCCGATTCCGTGCGTGACATCGATCACCCTGGCTGTTGGTGCGATACGAGCGATCACACCGTGAACAACACCAACGAACTCGTCGGTGTGGCCGAAGTCGCTCAAAAAGGAGATGGGAACAGACATAGCGCAAAGGGTACCAACAAGGCGCTCGGACAGGTGAAACAGAGCGCTTAGCAACGCCTTGTAGAACGTAGTACGCAGTACCAACGGCCAGGGGCGTGAGCTGGCGAACCAGATGCAGCCCCGATCGGTCGACAGGCGCTGGTCTTCGCAGCACGCAATGTCGGGGAGTCACTCATCGTTTCTCGTTGCATATTCCCTCCGAGTCGAACTACGTCATACCTACTTCGTACTTCGTACACCTACGGTCATGCGGAGCAACCACACGAATGTGAAATCGCCTAACCGGTCGAAGATGGGCAATCCCCAATCAGCCCCTGTTCGTTGATCTTCCAAGTACCAGCTGTCAGCCAGGGAGTACTGTGTGTCGCATGCCTGATAGCAACGCACCTACAGAATCCGTATTCGACACGATCGAACCGCAGGCGAGCGTCAAGAAACCCAAGCTCAAGAAGCATTTCTACGAGGACGAACTGGAACGCCTTCAGTCGGAACTCGTCAAGCTCCAAAGTTTCGTCAAGGATGAGGGGCTCAAAGTCGTCATCGTATTCGAAGGACGTGACGCCGCGGGCAAGGGTGGTGTGATCAAACGGATAACGGAACGACTGAACCCGAGGATCTGTCGCGTTGAAGCCCTCGGAACAGCGACGGAAAGACAGAAGACCCAGTGGTGGTTCCAGCGGTATGTGAATCGCCTGCCAGCAGCGGGCGAGATGGTGCTGTTCGATCGGTCCTGGTACAACCGCGCTCTCGTCGAACCCGTTATGGGGTTCTGCACCGAAGAGGAGTACAAGGAGTTCCTCCGCTCGTGCCCTGAGTTCGAGCGGATGCTCGTCCGCAGCGGAATCATCCTCATCAAGTACTGGTTCTCGGTGAGCGACGAGGAGCAGGAACGTCGCTTCCAGGCCCGAATCGACGACACGACGAAACGCTGGAAGTTGTCTCCAATGGACCTCGAATCTCGCGCGAGATGGGTTGAGTTCTCAAAGGCGAAGGACATCATGTTCGACCACACGGATATCAAGCAGGCTCCGTGGTACGTGGTGAACGCCGAGGACAAGAAACGCGCGAGGCTGAACTGCATCAGCCATCTCCTTTCAGTCATCCCGTATGAAGATCGGACGCTGGGGCCCGTCGATCTGCCACCTCGCCAGCAGGACACCGCCTACATCAGACCACCGATCTCCGAACAAACCTTCGTACCCGAGAAGTACTGAGAAGATGGCTGACATCTAACAGCCGACTATGGCTACAGGTTGCCGCGTTTCGCCTGTTCTCGCTCGATCGATTCGAACAGCGCCTTGAAGTTTCCGATGCCGAACCCTGTTGCTCCACGTCGTTCGATAAATTCGAAGAAGACGGTGGGTCGATCCTGGAGCATCTTCGTGAACGTCTGGAGAAGGTATCCGTCATCATCCTGATCGACGAGGATGCTGAGCTGCTCGATCCTCTCCCAGTCAAGCTCGACATCCGACAGACGTTCCCTGGCTTCCGGGTAGTACTCGCTAGGCACGTAAATCGTCTCGATGCCACGACCGTGAATGTCAGCGATGGTCGTCTGAAGATCATCCGTTGACAACGCTAGGTGCTGTACACCCGGCGTCTTGTAGAAGTCGAGGTATTCCTCGATCTGGCTCTTCTTCTTGCCGTGAGCTGGCTCGTTTATCGGCAGCTTGATCACGCCACTGCCGCCGGCCATCACCTTCGACATGAGGGCCGTGTACTCCGTCGAGATCGCGTCATCGTCGAAGTGCTTGAGCATCGTGAACGCGAAGATCCGCTCATAGAACTCAACCCAGTAGTTCATCTTGCCGAGTTCGACATTCGCAACGACGTGATCGATCGCGTGGAGCCCGGCCGATCGCGCGACGGTGTCCGTACGGATCTCAAACCGTGGATCGGCACCCTCGATCTCGATCAGAGAGTGAACTGTGTCTCCATATGCATGGATAGCACCGATGACCATCCGACCATCGGCGTTCTCGATGACCTCGGGGGACCGCTCGGGTAGCGCACCGTTATCAACCGCCATGGCGAACGCGGCCTTCGCATCCGGGACAAGAAATCCAACATCCTTGACGCCGGGACCATGCAACTTCACATGCTCCGCGATCTCGTGGTCACCATCCTGTGCGCCGGTCACGATGAACTGGATCTGGTCCGAGACAAGGAGGTACGAGGACCTGTCTGATACTCCAGTCTCGGGTCCCCGATACCCGACGATCTGCATGCCAAGCAAGGCTCGGAATGCCTGTGCGGTCATGAATGCGTTCCCCACCCACCACTCGGCCGGTCCGAACCCTTTCATCGGAAACGGGTCCTGGGATGCGAACTCTTTCGCCCGCAACGTGAGATCGGCGTCCACTGCTCTCTCCTGTGTTCGACGTCGGTACCCGTAGTATCGCACCACGCGCGGAGGCACGCCTTCGAGCCGTACGAAAATCGGAACCGAACTGAACACGACGCGACCGCGTAGCATGGAACCGCACTCGCAAGGAGACACATGCCGTACTACCGCACCGTTGGGGAGGTCCCGCCGAAGCGCCATACCCAGTTTCGCCAACCAGACGGCAGCCTCTACGCCGAAGAACTGATGGGTGAGGAAGGATTCTCCTTCGACTCAGCACTGCTATATCACGCACACTCCCCCACCGCGCTTCGCTCGATCGAGGCCGTGGAGGCTGAAGTCCAAGACACATCGCCGAACCACCCCCTCCGCCCTCGCCATTTCAAGACGCACCAACTCAAGGCAGGAGGTGATGTCGTTACGGCCAGGGCAGTACTCCTCGCAAACGAGGATTGCACCGTCTCGTATTTCGTCGGCTCGGATAGTTCGGGTTTGTACAAGAACGCCACAGGGGACGAGATGGTGTTCATCGAGCAAGGCACGGGAACACTTGAGACGGTGTTCGGAGCGATTCGATTCGAGGCGGGCGACTACCTCATCATCCCCGCATCGGTGATCCATCGATACGAGGTCGATCCATCGGCCGAGCCCGTTCGAGCACTCATCCTCGAGACCCGCGGACATATCGGTCCGCCCCGCCGCTACCTCTCGCGCAACGGGCAACTCCTCGAACATGCCCCGTTCTGTGAACGGGACTTTCATGGGCCGGAGACGCCACTCATACGCGATGGCACGAACGTCGAGGTTCTGGTGAAACACCGCGGAGGGATGACGCAGTTCGTCTACGGCAACCATCCGTTCGATGTCATCGGTTGGGATGGTTGTCTCTACCCGCACAAGTTCTCGATCCACGACTTCGAGCCCATCACAGGCCGCGTACATCAGCCACCGCCCGTCCACCAGACCTTCGAGGCACCAGGAGTCGTGGTTTGCTCATTCGTTCCAAGGCTCTTCGACTATCACCCCGATGCAATACCGGCTCCGTACAACCATGCCAACGTCGACAGCGATGAGGTTCTGTTCTACGTCGAAGGCAATTTCATGTCGCGCAAGGGTGCCGGTATCGAACAAGGATCGGTTTCCCTCCACCCCGCTGGCCACACCCATGGTCCCCAGCCAGGTTCCGTGGAGGCAAGTATCGGCAAGAAGGGCACGGAAGAGCTCGCTGTCATGATCGACACGTTCCGGCCGCTCGATATGGGGCCAGGTGCAAAGGACTCCGAAGATGACGGGTACGCGTGGACATGGCTCGAGGGTCGATGAGACTCGTCCTCGATGCTCGGACGGCATCCTTCGCCGCCCTCATCGACTACGCCGGCCTGTTCCCTCCAGCATCACATGACATGGCTGGCGCCGTTGAGGGGTATCGGGCAGCCCGCTCATCCGAGGCCTCCTGGGTGGCTGGACGCTTCCTGTGTCCGGCGTCCAGACTGATCGAACTTGCAGGTGAACTGACGCGGTCGATTCTGCCCGGCGAAGATCCGTGGGAAATCGCGGTGATCCTCGACGAGGAACTGGGTGCCTCTGCATCTGTTGCACAGAGCTTCCACACCGAGATGCAGCCTGCCGCCGTGATCGCCTCCGCCGAGACGAAGATCGCCATACCAACTCGCGACGGCGTCGATGCGACGATCGACGCCGTACTGTCGATCCAACCTGAAGTCGTCCCGTTCCTTGAGGTTGCACGCTCTGCGTCGATCCAGGGACAGGTCTCATCCATTGCATCAGCACTCGCCGAACGAACTCGCGTAGGTGGAGCGAAATTACGATGCGGAGGGCTCACCGCTGACATGTTCCCGACCTCTGAAGAGGTCACTGAGTTCATCACGTCGGCGACTGACGTCCGCATGCCCTTCAAGGCAACCGCAGGGCTTCACCGGCCGCTCCGACACTTCGATCACGACCTGGATGTGTGGCTGCATGGGTTCGTCAACCTTCTCTTTGCATCAGCTGCGGCTGCTGCAGGAGAGGATCGCACTACGGTCCAGGCGATCATCGCTGAAACGATCCCTGGGGCCTTTGCAATCGGGCCAGCGTTCGCAACGTGGCGTGAGATCACGATCACCGGTAGCGCTATTCGGCGTGTCCGCACGAGCGGATTCGTCGCCTACGGTTCGTGTGACTTCGACGAACCGATCGAGGCACTCACCGAGCTCACGTTCCTCGGGGAGGGATCGTGACCACTGCCACGCACCTCGAATCGTGGGTACCTGTTGGCTTCGGGTCTGATTTTCCGATTCAGAATCTGCCGTACGGCGTCTTCGCAGACGCAGAGGGTGAACGATGCGGGGTAGCGATCGGCGAGGTCATCGTCGACCTCGCCAGAGCGGAGGCTGCGGGGTTGTTCACAAGCACCGGACTCCGTCATGGCACGTTTCGCCAGAACTCGCTCAACACCTTTCTTGGCCACTCACGTGGCGTCTGGAGCGCGGTACGTGGTCGTGTCACGGAGATGTTGACGGCGGGCAACGAACAAGGAATCGCGTTCGCCAGGGCACACAATGTCATGATCGATCACCCGGTTCGCCTCAGACTCCCTGTCACGATCGGCGACTACGTCGACTTCTACTCGTCCCAGCAGCATGCGATCAACGTCGGGCGTATGTTCCGGCCAGATGGGGACCCGTTGCTGCCCAACTGGAAGCGCCTTCCGGTCGGCTACCACGGCAGGGCTGGCACGATCATTCCCTCTGGCACTCCGATCAAGCGTCCACACGGGCAGATGCGGGGACCGACCGGACCGCTGTTCGGAGCATCGGAGAAGCTCGACATCGAACTCGAAGTGGGGTTCATCACCGGTGCAGGACCGCAGCTCGGGACACCCATCCCTGTAGACGAGGCCGAACATCACATTTTCGGCATGTGTCTCGTCAACGATTGGTCAGCACGGGATATCCAGGCCTGGGAGTACGTACCGCTCGGACCGTTTCTCGGTAAGTCGTTCGCCACATCCATATCTCCATGGATCGTGCCACTCGAGGCGCTCGAACCTTTCCGTGTGTCGGGAACTGCGCAGGATCCTGTGCCGTTGCCCTATCTGCAGGAGCAGAAACGTCAAGGTGTAGCCATCGATCTCACGGTCGATCTATCTCCTGTCGGCTCGCCGCCCACCACGATCATCGCTACGTCGTTCACCAACATGTACTGGACGATGGCCCAACAACTTGCCCACGCCACGATCAACGGTGCAACAACGCGGCCAGGCGACCTGTACGCGTCGGGCACGGTGTCAGGGCCAACACCCGACCAGTTCGGATCGCTCCTCGAACAGTCATGGAATGGCACACGCGATCTCACCCTATCCGACGGATCGACACGCACCTATCTTGAGGATGGCGACACGATCCGGATCAGCGCACGATGCGATATCGAAGGCGCAGTACCCATCGGCTTCGGCGAGTGCAAGGGAACCGTCGCCGGCTAGGAGCCCAGCGCCGCATCAGCCTCAGATGCGTTTTGTCCGCAACGCACGCGGCATACCCTCGTCTGCCAATCGCACTACGCTGGCACCATGGCAACGTTGCGATTGTTCGCCAATCTACGGGAATCGGCTGGAACCGACTCAGCGCAGTTCGAGGCCGGAACGGTCGACGAGCTGCTCGGTCAGGCGTCCGACCGGTTCGGGATCCAGTTCAGCGCCGGGCTTGGATCGGCCAGAGTGTGGGTCAACGGTGAACAAGCTAACGCGGACACACCGATCGGGCCGTCGGACGAGGTCGCCCTGATCCCGCCGGTCTCAGGCGGAGCGCTCTCGATGACCAGCTTCGACGTGGCCCCGAACCTGCTATCCGTCGCTCTCGTAGTATCTCTGCTCGCAGTGGCTTGGGCAGACGAGGCCTGGTACGTATTCGTTGCCGTCGGCGCGGTCCTTGCCTGGGTGTGGGATCTGTCGGAAACAGCAACGAGACTACGGGATGCATTCGTTGTCTACCCCGCCCTTATCGGAACCGTGACCGCAGCTACAGGTGCCTACGCCTGGGGGTTTGAAGGTTTCGCAGCGGGTATCGCGATTGGGATCATCCTCTCAGTGAGTTGGCCCGTGTTCTTCGCCTCCAGTCGTGACTTTCGGATGACCGCCTCGACCACGCTCGTTACGTTGATAGCCGGGTCAGCAGGTGCTGGTCTGGTGCTCATCAGACTGCTCGGGTCGTACGCCGTCGTAGCCTTCGTACTCATCACCGTTTTCGCTCTCGTTGGAGCGTGGATCGCAGGAGCCTATGGTGCCCAGATCCAGTCGATCGACGCCAACGTCGGTGCTCTTCTGGGAGCTCTCATCGCAGGTCTGTTGGCAGGACTCGTTATCGATCAACTCGACATCGCTGCCGGTCTCCTTGGTGGCGTAGCCGCATCTGCGGGCGTCATCTCAGGACGCGCCCTTGGTTCGATGCTGAGGACCGGTACCGTCGTCCACACAGAAGACGCCCCTGGCTCACTCGCCATGTTCGATGGTGCCGTCATGGCAGCGCCCCTCTTCTGGCTCGCCCTCTGGCTGATCGGCTAGCACCGATCTCCGAAGGAACTTGGTCGATTTCCTGGATCCTCGCCTAACCTGACAGTTCCATGTCGCGAAAACAAAGCCCGCGCTGGTTCTCCTTCGTTCTCAGCCTCGCCCTGGTGGTGCTCGTTCCCGTGAGCGCGTCCGCACAGAGTCAGACGGACGTCGACAGAGCGCAACGCAACAAGTCGGTGGCAGAGGCTCGCCAGTCCGAGGCGTTCAAGGCGTATCGTGATGCAACTACCCAGCTCGACGACGCTGTCCATCGATACGAGATCCTGAACGCTCAACATGAGGATCTGCTGTATCGGATCTCCCGGATGGAGGCGACTGTCAAGCGGTACGAGTCAGAAGCCGATCAGCTCGAACTCACGGCCAGGGACCTGCTCATCAACGCCTATACATCCGGCCAATCGAACCTTATCGGGACTGCATTCAACGCTTCGAACATCCAGGACCTCGTTACGACATCCGCGTTGCGGGCTCGAGCGGCCTCGGCCGATCTAGCGGCTCTCGACAATCTCGAGGCCGTATCTCGTCAGGCGGACCGAAGCTCTGCCGAATTGGCAATTCGCAGGATCGACGTCGCCGCCAACCAGGATGAAGCCGAGGTTGTCGTCGATGAGATCACCGAACTCCAGGAACAGCAGGAGAGCATCCTCGCGAAAGCCGATGCGAACCTGCGTACAGCGATTGACAACCTCAATCGGGAGATGAAGGAAAAGAAGATCGAAGACGAACGCGTCAAACGCCAGCAGGCCGAGAAATCATCGGCACGCCCTGGCGCCGCAGGTGGAGCGCCTGTGGCGACGACCCCTGGTTTCGTCTGCCCGGTCCAGGGTGGTACATCCTTCATCGACTCGTGGGGATTCGCACGATCCGGGGGACGCCGGCACAAGGGGGTCGACATGTTCGCACCACGAAATCGCCCTCTTCAGGCTGTTGTCGATGGCAGGATCAAGTTGAGTTCCAACTCCCTTGGAGGCTTCACGGTGCACCTCTACTCGGACAACGGAACCGTCTACTACTACGCCCATCTCGAGTCGCAGGCTGCGGAATTGAGGTCGGGTCAACGGGTTACCAAAGGAACCGTTGTTGGATTCGTCGGTAACTCCGGCAACGCCAGATATACATCAACACACGTGCACTTCGAGATACGACCGAACGGCAAAGCTGTGAACCCGTACCCGACGGTGCGCTCCGCTTGCTAAATTGACGGCATCAAGGAGCAAGGTATGACACAACACCGCAGACGTATAGACCAGGTAATGGACACGGATTTCACATCCGCTCTCGATTCCATCGCCCTCGATGACCTCAGGGCACGACGTGAGATGCTTGACGATCTCGACACCGAACTCTCGTACTACCGCCGGATCCTTCACGGCCGACTCGATCTTCTCGATTTCGAATTGCGACGCAGGTCCGGTGCAGAAACAAGGTCGATTCTCGAGGCTCTCCCCGAAATCCTCGCGGACACTCCATCGGGAAAGACAACGAATCCTCTCGACAAAGCGCTCTCGCTCGATCTCCCGGAACTTGCAGGGACGGGGAGACGGGAGATCGACCAGGCACTCGACGACAATTTTCTCGCGAAGCTCCCGATGCTTGACACCGATGATCTGACACGTATCCGTGACTCTCTGACTACTACCGAAGCAGCGGTTTCGGACCAGCGCAGAGCCGTCTACGACGCACATGATCTGATCACGGCAGAACTCACACGACGATATCGCGACGGATCTGCCAGCCCGGACGAACTCCTAACAACGTCCTAGCCGATGCTCCTTGCAAGGGTCCGGTCGGGACTCGCAGAGTCCTTCGATGAGGTTGCCGCCATCGCCATCGATGACACGGGTACAACATTGTATTCGTCGGGCACGGTGAGCCAACCTCTGTTCTATCGCTCGGCGATCAAGCCGTTTCAGGCGATCGCTGCGGCTCGCACCGGCATGGTTCTGCCACCGGAACATCTGGCTCTCACATGTGCCAGCCACGGCGGTTTCCCTGCGCACCTCGCCATCGTCGATCAGATTCTCCGGGACAAAGGCCTCACACGCGGAGCTCTCAAGTGCGCGCCGGGTCGTCCTCTCGCCTACGGCGCCAACGTCCTCCAGGTGGCCCGTGGCAATCAAGGACCGGAACCACGATTCCACAACTGCTCAGGCAAACATGCTGGCTGGCTGGCCGCATGTGTGGTTGCAGGTTGGGACACCGAGTCCTACATCGATCCCCACCACGCGCTCCAGGAATCGATTCTCGATGTGATGCGAGAGTTCAGCGGCGCCGATCCGCGACCCGTCGGCGTCGACGGGTGTGGGGCGCCGACGCTTCGCGGTTCTGTCACCACCCTCGCTCGGGCATTCGCTCGGCTCTCGCGAGATCCCGAAGCCGCGCCGATCGTCACCGCGATGACTGCCTACGGCGCACTTGTCGCAGACAACGTACGCGCCGACGGCCGGGTGGGCGTCACATGGGGCGGGCCGCAGAAGGTGGGTGCCGAAGGGGCTTTCGCAATGGCACGTCACGGGATCGCCATCGCGACGAAGTCGCGTTCCGGATGGTCCGATGGCGCAGTTGCCGCGGCGCTCGAAGTTGCGACCAAACTTGGTCTCCTGCCAGAGGGAACGCAGGACATCCTTGCCGACCAGATCTCTCCTCCCGTCATCGGGGGCGGGCGGAAGGTCGGGCGAACCGTTGTGGTGGAATCATGAGCAGTACCGATTGGGATGCATACCCCGACGACCTCAAGCCACTGGAGCCCGCAACCGGACCCTTCGCGACGCGATCGTTCCTTGAGACGGTGTGGAACCATCGCGACGATAGCGACACCAGGCTCGAGATCCATACGGTGCCTGACGGCGCTGTCGCTCTGGCTCTCACCGAGCACCTCGTCGAGTTCGCAGGCCAGGAGAACCTCACCGACTACCACAGCCCCCTCGGACCATCAGGAGTTGATGCTGTGGTGACGGCGGTCACGGCGCAAACCGATCTCTCGTTTCGTCTCGACTCACTCCCTGAAACAGCAGCTACGGCGATCAAGGTCGGCCTCGAACAAGCCGGTCTCGTAGCTTCATCCACACAACATGAAGTCGCCGCGGTGCTGTCGCTTCCCTCGTCGTACGAAGGCTGGCTCGCCTCCATCGGCAAGAAGGAACGACACGAGGTACGCCGAAAGAGAAGACGCTTTGAGGCGGAGTTCGGAGAGATCGAGATCGTGCCCCAAGGACCAGAGGCCATCGACATGTTCTGTGCGATGCACCGCACATCACAAGGGGACAAGGGCATGTTCATGACAGGGGGCATGCAGAGCTATTTCACCGACCTCCTCGGCAACGGTGGGGCGAGCATCCACACACTTGTCTGTGACGGGATCCCGCGTGCCAACGCATTCGGATTCGAGACAGATGATGGGTACTACTACTACAACTCCGCCTACGACATCGACGCTGCAATGGCGTCCCCGGGAATCGTGCTCCTCGCCTCGCTTGTCGAAGCACAGATCGATCGCGGGGCAACAGTGTTCGACTTCCTGAAGGGTGATGAGCGATACAAGTTCAAACACGGCGCGACCCCTCGACCCCTGTTCGCGATCGAAGGTCGTGTCCCATGATCTCTTCGGTGGCCTATATCGCCATGCACACATCACCTCTGATCCAACCAGGAATAGGTAACGCGGGCGGTATGAACGTGTACCTCGATCGACTCAGCCGGACGATGGCTGCGTCGAACGTCGACGTGACCGTGTTCACCCGACGATCGGAATCCGAATCAGACACCGTCACCGAGGTCATGCCTGGCTACCGCGTCGTCCAGATCGAGACGGGTCCCGCTGAACGGATATCGCTCACAGAAATGAGGCTGTACGCCGCTGAATTCGCTCGCGAGGTCGAGAAGTGGATCAGGTCCCACGGTCGAACGTACGACCTTGTCCATAGCCACTACTGGCTGTCCGGTCGCTGCGGTGTGCGGCTCAAAGATGCCCTCGGAATTCCGCTCGCGAATTCATTCCATACTCTGGGCAAGGTCAAGGATGCGACACGTGGCACGGACGAGCCCCTTTCGAGCTCACACCGACTCTTGACAGAGCAGGAGGTGATCGAGCGCAGCGACTGCGTTATCGCATCAACGCCCTACGAGTTCGATGACCTCCTTGAACACTATGGCGCCTCACCCGAGCGCCTTTGTGTGTCTCCACCCGGTGTTGATCACTCCGTTTTCTCGCCAGGGAGCAGATCCGACGCCAAGACCAAACTCGGTTTCGGGGACGAGCGGATAATCCTGTTCGCTGGGAGGATCCAGTCCCACAAGGGCACCGATCTCGCCGTTCGTTCATTCGGAAAGATACCGGCGATACTCGCCGATGACACGGGACCAACGACCCTGCATATCATCGGT
The DNA here is from genome assembly GCA_023336815.1 of Actinomycetes bacterium. Classification (GTDB taxonomy): domain Bacteria; phylum Actinomycetota; class Acidimicrobiia; order Spongiisociales; family UBA5794; genus JAMBLL01. The sequence continues at coordinate 8,444 of JAMBLJ010000054.1, read as the reverse complement.
GGCGCTAGCGGACCAGACGGCGAGGCAGAACTCGCACGATGTCACATATCCGCCGAACGGCTTGGAGTAGCCGATCGGATCAGGTACTTCGAACCCGTGCCACACAGCTCGCTCGCGGATCACTACCGCGCGAGCGAGGTTGTCATCGTTCCATCGCGTAGCGAGTCCTTTGGACTCGTCGCCGCCGAAGCACAAGCCTGTGGTATCCCGGTCGTGGCAGCGAATGCGGGAGGGCTTCCTTACGTCATCAACGCATCCGAGTCAGGATTGCTCGTCGATGACCACGATCCTCAAGCGTTCGCGTCGGCGATAGCGGCGATACTCGAACACGGATCATTCGCCGAGCGTCTCGGGCAAGGGGGCGTTGCGTACAGTCAGAAGTTCTCGTGGCACACCACGACGATGCGGCTTCTCGAGCTCTACGAGGGGATCACATCCCAGCCGTGACCGAAGCGCTGGTCTATGGAGTGCCCGTCGGTCGTCGGGCCGCGAAAACATCCCACGGGGAACTTTCACACAACACGTTGTGCACAACCCCCTGTGGATAGCTGGGGATATGTGGACAACCTCGTAAACGCTTGCATAGCTGGCGTCAGTTGTGCCGAACTGCGCGGCTCGAACGCCTGAGAACGGGAAAACAGGGGCTATCACTCGTCTTGAATGGCTGCTCGATCCCGCGTACATTGCAGTGGGTAAGGCCCGATGTGCCAGATTGGACAACCTCGTTCGGGGAAGTGCGGGGAGTACCATTCAGGTTCGTCGGGCCTTATATCAGATAGCAGATGTCAGACGGCAGACGTCAGACGGCGGAGTTGCGGAGCAAAACGCTCCAGGAACACCCCTGGCGTTCCCGCAGATAGCAGATGGCGGACGGCTGGGGTCAGGTCCGGGGGTCGACGGCGCGGTCGTTGGACATGACGGCGCAACCTGCGTCAAGACCGTGGATCGTCATGATGCGTCGTCCCGGTTGCATCGCAGCCTTCGGATTTCCGACGTTGAGACCCCTTCCTCGCCATTCAAGCGCAAGCGTTTCCAGGGACAGTTCGGTAGTGAGCGCCACACCGTAGATCACCGCCTCCCGAACGGGCGACTCGATCACCTCAAGAACCGGGCCGACCCGAAAGAATGCGGCTGGCCGTTCGTTGACTTTCATCCTGAGACGAACATCCAATCCGACTCGAGCGAGTGTTGCGATCGCACCGGACAGTTCGGGTACCAGGAGCACGACATGGTCGATACGGAATGACCCGACATCGATGCCATGGGGTGGGTCGAACACGTTGATGCCGAATGCTGGCGCTCCGGCATCCCATGCCCACATCGGATCGCCGGTTGTACACGTCACGCCACCAAGGCGCGGCACGTCAGGCCATCCAAAGATCGTCCAGTCGATCGGCATCTGAAGACCACGGAGCACCGGCCCACCCTCAACCCCCGTCATTTGAGGCTGTCAGCTGTCGGCTTGTGGCTCCATCTTCACACCCCAAAGATGAGCTCCCTCAGACGTACACGGCTGGTAGCGAAGGTTTCGAGATCGACGCGGATCGAACCAAGGCGCAGACCGCGCATCTGCTCACCGTGGCGAGTCGCGACACGAACCGCGCCGTCGCTGTGTTCGAGAACCCCGAGACCCAGACATCGTCCGAGCTCGTCCTGTACCCCAACGAGCATGCCATCGAGACGCGATACGTCGAACCCGAGCGGCAGCGTTGGAGCGAACACGGTGGTCTGGACTCGCCACCGCGGCGGGTCATCTCCAAGATCGTGATGGAATGCCGCTGCGCGGGCGAGCTGGCGCTCGACCGGGGACATGGGGATCAAGTCGCCAGGGGGGTCTATCTCGGCGATACGGACAGAAAGGAATCTTCGCAGCATCGCAACGACAGGGTCAAGATCGCTCCCGCGTTCGATCGCCACGACCATCGCAGGTTTCGTCAGCTCTGCAATGTGGTACTTCAAAGTCTGACCAACAACACCCGAGATCACACCGGTCGTATCCACGATCACGAGGTCCGCACGTTCCCTGGCAATATCCACGAGGGCAGCGACAGCGACCACATGGGGCAACACCACGCCGCCTGGTTCAACCGCACCCACGAATCTCAGATCGTCGGGCTGTGACAACGTGTCGAGGTCCGCTGTGGATGTCACAACGCGAAGACCAACACAGCCCGCCGGACCGACGGTCGACGCCGCTATGTCGGCATCGACAAAGGCGACGCTACGGTCCGCGGCCACAGCGTCAGCGATGAGCTTCCTGGCGAGGGAGGTCTTTCCCGTATCGACATCGCCGATGATCATGATGACCCCGCTCAACCCCGAGATTCGCTCGCGGAGTTGTGTGTACTGCGTTTCGGTTGGCAAGGAGATGCTCCCATCGTTGAGCGGATTCTACGGTCAGGTCGCCCTGTGTCCTCGCGCTCCAGACTGGACGGGTGAGCGATCTGATGTCCACGGGGCATAGGGAGCCCTCAACATCTGGGCCATGCCCAGGAGCGGGGCCTCGTAGTTGACCCGCCAACCCGCAAAGTCAAGCCATGCCTGGTCTCGATCCTCGCGCACACTGATCCCTGCAACCGCAAGGCGATCAACCGCATCTTCGAACTCTGATCGCTCCAACGCTATCGGATCACCCGCTTGTGGGTCAGGATCGAACGGAATGTTGAAACTTTCGGCGATGCGTTGCATGGCGACGTAACCGGACCGGATCATCAGTCCAGCGGCGGCATGATCCGGCCCGGCAGGGACGTTGGTTGCCGATATCCACAGAGCCGCTGCATCCATCATCGCACCTGAGGCGGTCACCCATGACCGATGGGCGTCTGCCGAACGGAACCATGGCAGCGCCGCATATGTCGTATGTGTCTCCTCGAGCTCCATGAACCAGGGCTCCCATGCAAGCCACTCGAATGTAAGCTCGTCCACCCAGCCAATACGGTGGAATCTGACCAACATCTCGGGAGCGTTTGCTGGCGATCCTGCCCGAACTTCGAGCAGCGCGACACGGTTCTCGCGTCTCTGGAATGCCGAGTAGATAGAAGGGAGATACGCGATGAAGAGTGTGAGCACTAGCAGTCCCAGAAGAGCAGCCGTGAACGCAAGGGCGCGCTGACCTCCCCCGATCGCCGGCGCGAAACCGAGCGTCGTGATCGACGATCCCGCCAGGTTGAAGGCGCCCCCTAGGCCCAGGTCGGGATCGGTCGACCAGAACATGAACTCGAATCCTACGAGCAACAACACCAGCCACGAGGCGGGGATGACGATCATGCCAACGGGGGCGATAACTGCGAGGATGCTGTCCTGATCCTCATACGTTCTCTTCCGGTCAGCCAACCATCGAAATACGACGACAACCGCGCCGAAGACGACTGAGGTCAGCGTCACCTTCGCGGAGCGCGGAAGCACGACGGTGCGGACCGCAGCCTGGATGACATAGATGACTGTCAAGAAACCGACGAGAAACGCCGCGAGTGATAGAGCCTGTTCCATCAGACGGACCCGTCCGAGGGGTCATAGTGCGATCGCAACGTGCGGCGCATAACTTTATGCGACGCTGTTCTTGGCAGGGCATCGATCGCAACGACGTCGTGCACTCGGAACAACGGATTGAGCCTGCTGGAAATATGCTCCTGGAACTCGCTTCGGATGTCGTCGAACGATCGGTGTTCCCCGCCGTCGAGCACCACGAACACGATGAGCCGGTCCGGCCCACCCCCCGGTGGCGGCACTGCAACGGCCGCACACTCGACAACGCCACGGGTGGCACTGATCGCATCTTCAAGATCGGCGGAAGAGACCTTGATGCCGCCGAGATTCATCGTGTCGTCGACACGTCCAAGAGCGCGCAGACGACCTTCGGCGTCCCTCTCCATCTGATCCCCGTGTCGCCGAAGCGGACGTCCTATGTCGGGGACACCGTTGTAGTAAACGTCGTCATGGTCTCGGTTGATGAGTTCTGTCGAGAGACCGATCGATGGCGGGACGAGGAACACCTCACCCGATTCCGCTTCGTTGCCGTCATCGTCGATCAGCACGAGGTCGAGACCGAGCGTTGGAGTCGTGAAGCGGCCAGGGATAGACGGATGGAGCACAGTCGAGGTGACATACCCACCCCCGATCTCCGTTCCCCCGCAGTATTCGATCATCGGTACACCGCCGGCAGTGCCGATGAGCCACCGATAGTCAACTTCCTTCGAGGCTTCACCGGTCGATGACAGAACACGAACCGACGTCCAATCCCCTGGGCGGAGCGTTCCGTTCGCCCGCCACGATGAGACGATCGAGGGAACAAGTCCAAGCATGGTGACGCCGGCGTCCTCGACGAATTCAACGAAGCCTCGAGTCGTCGGTGCATCGTCGTACAGCGCCATAGCCGCGCCGTTGAGTAGCGAGGCGTAGATGAGCCAGGGACCCATCATCCACCCCAGGTTCGTAGGCCAGGCCACGACATCTCCTGCGTGGACGTCCTGGTGGTACCTGGCATCCATCGCAGCCTTCAACGGTGTGGTCTGGGACCACGGGACCGCCTTTGGATTGCCTGTCGTCCCTGAGGAGAACAAGATGTTCGTGTATGTACCGGCCGATGCGATCACGGGATCGAAAGCAGCATTCTCGACGACGAAGTCGTCCCACCGGATGTCGCCACGTCTGAGATCCTCACCGTGGACCACGATGCATCGAGGAGCTTGAGCTTCGACGCACTTGTCGTACATGGGCAGGTTCTTGCCCAATCGCACCACATCTGCCTGAGTCACGACAGCAACGGCCTTGGAGATTTCAAGCCGCATCGCGATCTCATCAGATGCGAACGAGTCGGCGATCGACACGACGATGCCACCGGCTGCGATGATGCCGAGATAGGCAACAACTGCCTCGATGTTCATGGGCATGACGATCGCCACCGTTGCGCCGTGGTCGAAGCCAGCAGCGGCGTATCCAGCAGAGAACGCTCCCACGCGAGACGCCAGTTCGCTGACAGTCACGGTTGTGATACCGCTCGAGGTCCCGAAGATGATCGCCACCGATGAGGGATCATGATCCAGACACGAGGCAACGATGTTGAGGCGCGCTCCAGGGAGCCAGGCTGGATCGAATGGATCTCGAGACCCCCTGGTCGACGTCGGTGGCTCCACGAACTCGATATCCAGATCTTCGATGACCATGTCCCAGAACTCGTCCGGTTCATCGACACTCCACGCATGGAGTTCCTCGTAGGTCGACAGTCCTCGTCTCCGGATGAGTTCGACGAGGTTCGCGTGCGCTGTTGTCACCTCGTTCGGAACCCACACTGGATCTGGAGTGGCATACATATGAGACATGACAGCAGCGTAGCGGCAGGACATTTCCGACAAACGGGTTCCGCTCTCGCGTACAGTGGTGTCGGAAGAGGAGGAGACGTATGACGCGAAAGCGTAAGTTCGGTGCCGTTGGAGTACTCGCAACGATGATCATGCTCAGTGTTGGGGTGCTGGCATCACCAGCCGGTGCGGTCGTCGATGGCCCCTGTACGGGTTTCGCATTCTTCTCGACAGAGGCCGGCGGACCGACGGTTGCTGAGATCGATGCCACACAATCACTCTCAATCGTGACGGTTGTACCCGACAAGGCGAGCGTCGACTACATCGGTGCGATCGACATGCCTGAACCAAGCGACCCTGTGAGTTTCGTTGGAGGAATTTCGGCCAATGTTGCGGGCGTTGGAAGTATCAACATGTTTGATTGGAACGGCGAGACAGTCGAGATATTTGCAGAAGGCAACGAAACGTACGACGTGCCTGGATGGGTACCTCGTGGAACAGGCGAGATCCTTGTAACGGCTACCCACCAGCAAGGCGGAACGACCTGTGTCGCCGAAGTGAACGTCACACTCGACGGTAGTCCAGGCGCAGCAGCCATCATCGCTGCCACGGGAACACTCGTGTTCGGAGCTGGAACCATCGGAGCAGGATTCAAGCGAAAGGTAGTTGCGTGATGCAGGGCAAACCATTCCTCGGTGTCATCAGTGGCTTCTTCTTCGGGCTCTTCGGAGGTGTTGCGCTTTTTCTCTTTGGTGTGATCCCTCTTGATTCGCATCTGCTCTGGATCCTCCCGATCCTCGGCATCGTTTTCGGCCTTTTCATGGCGACACTCGCACCGTTCGGAAGCTCAACATCACCTACCGCAGAGACAACTGCCGGTGTCACCTACGCAAGCGCCGGAGACGCCGACTCGTCCGCAACCCTCACGGAGGAGCCGGCAACGGATCCCGATCCAGGCGAGGAGCCACCGACGCCCTCCAATACCTAGTCGATCCGACGGAGCGTGACATCGAGCAGGGCGAATACGCGCCGCACGTCGTGGTGGGGAGGTCCAGTCCACGTTGTGTACACGATCGTTGTGTTCATCGTGCTTGCGTCGCTCGACAACGCTGCCATTGCGCTCATCCCTTCGATGATCCCACAGCTCCGCGAGTCGTATGGTGTCGGCACCGCTGCACTCGGTGCGCTCACCGGTGCACAGGTGCTGATGACGGCGGTCACCGCCGTCGGCTGGGGATACCTGGCTGATCAACGGGACCGCAAGCGACTGCTGTTATGGGGCACGCTCATCTGGTCGATAGCGATGGCGATGAGTGCGTTCACGACTTCATTCGGCGTGTTGTTCGCTCTGCAGGTGGTCGCAGGGATCGGTCTCGGATCCATCGCTGCTGTGGGGTTCTCGGTCGTCTCAGACTTCGTTGCGCCGAAGAGGCGAGGGCTCGCCATGTCGTTCTGGGGTCTCTCACAGGGAATCGGCACGCTTATCGGCAGCCTGCTTGCATCCCAGACAGGTGCCGTCAATTCACGTGCTCCCTTCTTGATCATCGCAGTGTCAGGATTCTCATTCTCGATCTTGTTCCTTCTCGCCTTCGATCCGCCAAGGGGATTCAGCGAACCCGAACTCGCCGATCTCTACGCCGACGGCGAGACCTACGACTATGACATCGATCCGTCACAGCTGCACGAACTCGCGGATGTTCGGACCAATCGGTGGCTCGTCCTTCAGGGTCTCACAGCGCAGATCGCATACGGATCGCTCATCTGGGTTCCGCTTCTCTATCAGGAGAAGGTCATCGCGGAGGGATATTCACAAGCAACCGGGCAACAGGTTGGTGGCCTGTTCGCTGCGATGTTCTCGATCGGTGCGCTGTTCTCCATTCTGGCTGGACATATCGGGGATCGGTGGCAGCACCGCAATCTGTCAGGTCGGGCATACGTTTCTGCCATCGGAATTCTCGGAGCCATCCCCTTCTTTCTCATCTTCTTCTGGATCCCTCTCCGTGGACTCGAAGTCACGGAAGGTGCGAGCACGTTGACTTTCCTCGGCGAGGTCCTATCGTCGATCGCGACGAATCCATGGGTAGCTGCTGCGTTCCTGTCCGCGATCGTCGCACTCGCGCTGACCTCCGCAGACTCTCCCAACTGGTTCGCTCTGATCTCTGATGTGAACGTACCCGAACACAGGGGTACCGTTTTTGGAGTTGGGTACCTCGTGAACGGTGTTGGTCGAGCGACCGGTGCCGGCCTCACGACGGTCACAGCCCAGGTCCTCAACCGATCGATCCCTGCTCCATACAACCTCGCAGTTGGCCTCTCGTTGTTCCAGGTGTTCTTTCTTCCAACCGGCTGGTGCTACTGGAAGGCATCAAAGACGTGTCCTGCGGACATCACAGACGTGCGATCAACTCTGCGCAATCGAGCGAACAACCCCAGTCCCCCTTTCAAGGGGGACAGCAGAACGACGCAGGAGTGACGCAGGGGGATGGGAACTCGCGCCATCCGGCTAAGGCTGGTTGCGCTCGAAAGACAGAGCGGGAACGCCAAGGGCGTTCCTCGGGAGTTGCTGCGCAACTCCGAGAACTTGGACCAACGCGGGTTCCCATCCCCCTCACTCGAAGACTCGCCAGTCCCCCTTGAAAGGCGGACTGGCGTCAGCGGCGGAGGCGCGCTGATACCGCTCGCGTCGGACGACCACCTGGTGGGATGTTGCTGTGTGTGATGAGCAGGCGATCCTCACGGGGTTCGACATCGATCGTCCAACCCCAGGGATCGGACCCGTCGGTGTAGGCATAGAACGCAGGATCGTCTCCGATACCGATGAGTTCGCTCTTTTGACCATCGGTGTGCCACGAATCGATCCAGGTGATCCGACTCGATGACACATCGAAGCGGTAGTGCATAGATCCGGCTGCGTGATCTGAAGCAATGTGGCCCTCGTACGACAACATCCATCCGTCGTCTTGTTCAACGACCGACAGTTCCAGGGAAGACACGTCGTAGAGAACGTCTGGCTGCAGCCAGGTCGACCACGTACCTACCCAGTCACCGAGATGTCCGTCCAGTGTCCGTCTCATGAGCCCAGCGTAACCGGGAACGCCAAGAGCGTTCCTTCGGTGTTGCTACGCAACTCCACGATGCAGGAGTGAT
>JAMBLJ010000053.1 GCA_023336815.1 Actinomycetes bacterium | reverse complement strand
CCTTCATGGTGCCCATCGTGGACCTTCGCAAGGGCAGAGTCAATAGGTACGACATCTCGAACGGTGCCCCGACGGCAACAAAGTGACGGGTAGTGGGTGAGAGTCTCGGTCGACCGAATTGCATCCTTGAATCGACTACCGGGAACGGTCTACCGTGAGAGACGCTTGGCCTCTTCAATGAGCGGAATCGCGTAACGAATTGGTCGTACCAGACCGAGCGAGTCACCGAACGCCGTGCAGTCATTCTCTTCGCAGATGACATCCACGCCAAAGCCTGCTGTCGGCACACCGATCAGTCTGAACGAACCGTTGAACGCCGATCCACCGCTGAGGCCAGCGTTCAGGCTCGCCGTTGTCTTGTAGAACTCACTTCCAGATAGTTCGGCGACTCCCGCATAGTCACCACTCGTGAAGGTCATGGTCTGACCCCCTATTCCCGGGTAACCGAGAGTCTGGATTTGCTCACCAAGTTCGGGAGTGGACGATTCGAGTGGGATCGGGTCGCGATCCTCGATGATGAGTGGGGAGCCATCGTCGTCGAGTACCTGGAGCACGGCAAGGTCTATCTCGAAATCATCAACTAAGACCACCGCCTGATACCAATCGGTTGGCTCTACGTCATAGGAGTCCGTGAAACCAACCACTGGATTGCAAATATCGCGACCATTCTCAGTCGCGACGTGCGAATTGGTCAGAATCAGGCCGTTGGTGGTGACGAGAGAACCCGAGCCTGACTTCCCGCAATCGATGGATGCGATCCGAACCACCGAACGAGCAGCTGTCTCAACGTTGAACCCATCACCGCCATCAGAGAACTGCGACGATCCGAAGACGATCAGGAGGAGCACTGCCCCAGCACCCGCAGCGATTCCGACGATTCGTCCAGGTCGCCTGAAGCGCCTTGTTCTATTCTCACGTACATCCATCGGAGCAGACCGCCATGTGATGTCCTTTGGTGGACCGGAGCTGCTCGCCCTTGGGCTCCCCAAATCCGGTACAGCACCATCGTCGACAAGGCGCGGCCCATCGGGGACCTTCTGCTTATCCCAGGGCGAGCCGCCCGCCTTGCTCACATCGAATCCTCATCCAAGACCCCTGGCGTAGTAGTCCGATCCATCTCGCCAGCCAACTCGTGGAAGGGGAACGATTGCGACCGGTCAAACCTCACTGCCTGAAGAACGAGGCGCTCGGTGATGCCGTCCCGAGTGAAAGGCACGCTTTGCTGCCACTGGAGGTGACCGACGTCTGCAAGGGGAACAGTTGTCAGCTCAGATGGCCACCAGACCGTTGATACCATTTGCTGACCATCCCCCGATCCAGCGAACAGTCGCGCCACGAGCGCAGGATCAAGTAGTCTCGGCTTCTCGGGAACGATTCCGTGGAACAAATCAACCATCGAACCCAAGTGGCCATTCTCTGGACCACTCAGCATGATCAGCCGATAGTTGTCGTCGTGGACCAACACCGTACGATAAACGTCAACCATGTCATCACTAAGAACTGGGCTTGCCAGCGTTTCGTCGGCCTCTCCAGTGTTGAGCCATCGCGCAAACGCCACCCGTGGGCTTCTATCTCGGATGGCACTTGATGTATCTGCGGTCAGCGGTTCCTCGTCGTCGTCTGGGTTGAAGTCATCGGCAGAACCAGGTGGCAAGCCCTGGAGTCGCGACTCCCGCAGAGTGAAAGTTTCAACAGCGAGGTCGTACTGGCGTAGCAGCCAACCGGCAGTTGTTGACGAACGTAAGCGTCCCGCAAGAAGCGCACTACGACCCTCCTCTCCCAGTTCGAGCTCAACAATTTGGAAGCGAAGAAGACCGAAGGCATCCACGTCAGATTCAGGGCGTGTCGTCGTTGAGGATTGACCGAAGGGATACTGGATCACGTAGTTCAGGCTCGAGCCGGTCCATGCCCACTGTCGTATTGCACTCTCAAGGCGCCGCGACGCATCGGTGGCGACGACAAGACGATGACGGCCGGCCTCCAGTCTGAGAGCCGCTGAGGCAATAGCATTCTCCTGTTGGACTCGCGCGATCGCGACGATGATCGCTGACATGACGGCCATCAACAGGGCTGCTACCACAAGGGCTATTGCCAGTCTATGCATGGTGTCAGGTGATAGCTCTGAAACCAGCGAATCTTCCCTCGCGCCACCGATGATGAGCACCAGAGCGAAGAAGGTGATAGCTGTTCGCTGCAGCAGTCTTGCGGTTGCAGAGTGTCCTTCCTTGCGGGCTTTGATCACTCCCGCGACGGCCATGGCAGCTGTGAGGCCGGCAAGCCATCGACCAATCGTGTCGTCCGCCTCAGCAAGCAGCTGATCTGAGAACGCCGACGCGACACCAACGAGTAGGCCCACAAATACTGCAGCAATCGTCGCGTTTCTGTGCCATTTTGGACCGGATCTTCCCAGAAGAGCTACTCCGGCCAGGATGATCACCAGGGCCGATCCCGTCGCGAACAGCGCCGAACGAAGCGTCCCGTCAATTAGTCCGTCGACGACAGTTCTAAACGGAGTCAAAGCAATGAGACCGAATCCTGCCAGAAAGGCCGCCAGCGCCAGTACCCACGGGATAAGCCCGAGAATGTCCGTCTGTTGCCATTCAGCCAACGCCCTGCCGGTCTTCTTCAGATCCTCGGCGGTGTTATCAATGTCCCCATGAGCAACGGACTGCGTGTCACGGAATTGCCTCCCGATCTCCGTAAGTACAGTTCTGTAGGAAGGCGGAGTGCGTTTCGGGCGCGACTGCTTGGTTTCGGATACGGACGCAACCTTCGTCTCTGCCGATGCCTCGTCTTTGGGAGCTTCCGGACCATCGTCTGCATCCGTACTCGACTTGGTCGTCGTCGTGGCATCGCTGGTCGGTTCCGCGGGTATCTCGGCAGGTGCGCTGACGGCCTTCGCCACCTTCTTGACGTCGCGCGACGGCACGGTGATACGAACTTGGTCTATCAGAACCTGCGCCTCAGAACTCAAAGCGGCTCGCGCCTGATCACCATCGGGGCCACCATCGAGAACGCCCATGAGTTTGCCGATCAACGAGCGCCAGTACTCACCAGGAATCGGATTTGGTCGAGGCTTCTTCGCTTCATGCTCCGCCGACAAGATGATGGCATTGATATCCGCCTCGGTAAGAAGCTGACCAGTCTGCGCGTCACCAACGATCTCAATGTCATCGAATCCAGCTTGGTTGAGGATTGTCCTCAGATTCTCCTGACCCGACTCGTAGAGGTCTCGCTGCACAGACCGCCAGGCGTAACTCGGTAGCCTTCCAAGCTCGCGCAACAGCGTAAGAAGATCAAGCCGCGACCCAAGGCGGTCACCTACATCTAGGCGAGGTGGCAGATATCGCAACTCGCGCGGATATATCTCCTTGGCGGCTCGCTCTTCAACCCCTGGGTACGGCGGAAGGGACAGGTATCTGCTGGGAACTGGAAGGTACTTCGTCACGTCGAGCGCCTCACCGAGTTCGGGCGACGTGTCTAAGATCACGCGGGCTGCGGAAGACACGAAGCTCGCCCGCACGGCGGGCGTCCCCGCAGAATCACTTGACCACGTATCAAGTGGGGATCCCTCCATCCCCGCCCAAATCCCTGCCACCGTTGCAACTTCCAGAGCAACGTGGGCGGCTCTCTGTCGTTCAGTGAATGCATCGGCGTAAAGCGGTATCGAATCGATCTCAATCTCGTCTTCAGGGAGGGCTATGAGGTTGACGACGCTGCCGCCGCCGAAGAACTCGTCGGTCGTGAGCCGATCTGTGGTCAACGGCACTAGGAGGCGCCCCTCGACGAGCGGGACCTTGTTCATGGTCAGCCCGCGAATTCGGTCGCTCAGCTCAGCCGCGTTCGCCGAAATCCCGCCCAGTTCATCGCCCTTCTCGGTGAAGGTCGTCACCGCGACATATCGGAGGACATCGAGCGCTCCCTTATTGGCGAGTAGCTCATTCAACCCGTGTTCTGTCATCGACGTTGCATCGATGCTGAACGCTGAAACTCGTCCGTCCGTCGATTCGTCAACTCCGTTGAGTGGCACCGCCACAAAGGGGTGGCACAGCGAGAGTTTTACGAGGTACCCCAAGATTCCGATTGCGGCAACCACGTCATCGTCTTGTGCAGAATACGCTATGACTGAAACGGTGTCCATGGTGACGCTACATCGTCTCGTCGTCGAAATTCGCTGCCGGAGCCGATTCAACAGCCTCTGCAAGCTGCCGAAGGGCCGTCCTTATCGCTGGCCAGAGGCTGGGCCAATCCGGCGTCTGCGATATCTTCATCTTCTTGGATTGGACGTTCTGCAGGTACGCTGCATACTGCTCCTGGTAGTCGGATTCCGTCCGGAGAAGAAACTCTTCGGCGGCCGCGCGCCGATCTTCGGCTGATGGGATGTTTCTCAGCGGCGCCAAGACCTGGCCGAGGCCGTCAACGTGTCCGGTATCGATCCAATTTGCGAGCACGGTTGCGGGAACCTCATAGTCAAGAATCTGGGAGGCTCGTTGTTCACTCGTCTGCCAACCGTAGTCACGCAGGGCGGTGTAGGGCACTAACGGTTCAACGGAGCCGACACGCTGCACTTCAATCATCGCGAGCGGAAGTGACTCGAGCAAGGCCGGGAGAAGGTCCTTACTGTTCGTGAATGGTCGCAGTAGAGGGTCTGGAAACTGAGCGACGATCCCAGACGGTGTCTTGATCAGTACTTTTCCGCCATCGAGTTCCAGCAGCCCAAGCATGCGCGCCGTGAAGAATCCACGAACGGACGCGAGGATGTGCTCCTGAGGAAGCGGAATGAACTCCATTAGCGATCGAGCCTTCCGATGGGCCCAGAAGGCATCGCGGCTCACATGGCTCGGTTTCGCAGCACCCCAGGCCGAAGAGATGGGTTCAAGGAGCGACTCGATAACAAGAGGAGAAACAGGGGCCTGCAAAGTCGACATGATATCGATCGAAGTCACATCCCGATCTGCACTCATTGCATGCTTGATCAGTGAGTCAGCGTTACTTGCCTTTCCGAACAATGTCTGAAGCTGGTTCTCCATGTCCTCCTCGAGGGGATGGCCCGCGAACGGCACTGAACTCACCCTGATTTCTACGTCGGTCTGCGGATGCAGCATGCCAAGCAGGTCCGGATCTAACCTGATCAGCGGGGTGGATAGAGAGCGCGCCTTCGAAAAACTCTCCAGGAACCGTCGCTGTCTCTCCCTGAATACTTCTGGATTGCCACCGTCACCCCCAAGATCGTCCGGGGCCGTGTACGACGCGAGAGAGGCATCAAATAGATCATGGAACGCCGTCCCTGATCGATCGAGCCAGTGAGATGATCGGTTAACGACGTCAGACGGCGAGTAGCGGACATGGAACGCCGCGTTCGATGGTGCCTGGCCCTCCTGCGGCAGGACGTTGTTCGGCCACCAGCTATTGGATAGGCCAACACCAAGAAGCCGGGACAGTGTCGCCGAGTCACTGTCCGTCTGTAGGAGTTGGCTTCTGATCTCGGACCCACTCAAGACATCGGAGCGCGCGGACTCACGATGATTTCCAACCGCAGTTGGTGGCCCTCCTACTGTGGCGGCCAGCATTTCCTCAAACTCGCTTGGGAATGTGGACGGATCCAGGACCGTGACCTCGCTCTTGGGCGGCAGCAGAGCCTTGGGGACTGATGTTGCATTCCATGCGGGCCAGTGCGAGAGTCCATCCATGTCGCTCTCGAGAGATGCAAGAGCACCAGACAAAGCGTTCCGTAGCGGACGTAGGAACCCATTTCCAAGCTGATCAAGCAGATCAGCGGCATTTGAGAGCAGGTACGCGTAGAGATTCTGCGTTGCATACTTGACAGCATCAGCCACGGCCGCTTGGACTGCCGGATGGTTGACGTCGAGCCTGCCCGGCGCCTGTTCCAACGCCGCAACAATCTGGGCCTGCCAGTTCTGTGCATAGCTTTCGGCGTCAATCGCCTCGCCTCGGAGCTCGTCAGCGACGCTGTCGACATCACCTGCCAACTCGACGATCACCGCGTCCAACAACGCGCGCGTAACATGGATTCCGTGGATCGCTATCGATCGTTCGACCGCAACCATCACGGTCTGCTGAACGGACTCGATCCAGTCCCTAATCTTCTGGTCAACACTCGGTCGAATCTCGTCGAAGAATATTCGCTGGACCTGCTGTACGGCTGGGATAAGCGCCTTCTGCCATTTGTCAGCCGTCGCTTGCCCGTCGATGCCCGTCAGCTCAATGGCACGCACCTCGGCACGTGCCATTCCACTGCGAAACTCATCAGCTGGGTACAAAGCTTCGATGACGTCGTTCTCCTCTGGGCCGCGTTCATGCAGCGCAGTCTCGCGGAGAAACCACTCGAGGTAATCCGATGCGATACGCTCGGCAACTTGGCTGGCAGTGAGCGAAGAGTCGACAGCGAGATGCTGTTGGGCGTTGGAGCTCAACCGGACCGCCTCCGTTGCCCATCGTGCGGCATCGAGCGCCAGTCTCTGTTCTGAATACTCTTTGAAGTAGGTATTTCCCAAGCTCACGCGGGCAAATCCGAGGCTGCTGAACAATGGGTCGCCCGCTTCCTTCGGATTCGCACCCGACCCAGCATTCGTGATCACATCGTGCGCGCCGTTGACCTGATTTGCGTTTGCAGCCACCGACCAGTTCGCAATTTCGTAAGCTAGGAAGTCCGTCTGGATCACGGGGTCAGTGGCCCATGACATCATCGCGCGGCCGACCATTTCGAAAACCTCGACATCCGTACCGAACGAGACCCCTGCGGCGCCTCCCGTGCTTCCGATCAACATCGGGAACGCGGGTCCGCTTCGCTCAACAGGAGAGCCAGAGCCAGCCCTCGTGTGGAACACTGACGAACGCGGCGGAATCGCGGATTGGTTAACTATCCCACCATGCAACCAGCGTCCATTCATCAATTCAGAAATCGCACCAAGGCTGTTGGGCTGCACACCTCCTGTGGCACCGTCGCCAAGAGATGAGAACACCTCGGGTGTGTACAGGACAGCGAACGAGTCGCCGCCCCAAGGTGGAGCCATCTCTCTCATGAGATCGCACACATCCATGAAGAGGCCAGCGCCCGTTCCACCGGCGAGGCTCGAGACGATGACGACGATCGGATCACCAGTGGCTCCTGCTGGCGTTGCTCCGGATACACGTCCAGCCAAGTCATCCAACTCGGCCACAGCCCCGGAATCATTGACGCTACTGATGACAGACCTCAGCTTGCTTGAGATCTGGGGAAGGTAGGCCAAAGCTATCGTTCGACCAACGGCACGGAACTGGCCCGCCCCCTGCCCTACAGGTACGCCGAGGGCAGCAGGGTCTACGCGCCATCCCTCGAGTTCAATTGCCGAATCCGAAACCGAATCCAGCGTTCCGACAATACCGGAAAACCCTTGTCCGGGGCCAACCAGTCCCAGATATTCTGCATCCGGCAACATGTCCACATCGACAGATGTTCCGTCTTGAACTGTCGGAGAATCGATATGTAAGAACTGCCATCCGCTGGGAATGCCTCGCTTCCAACCCACTTCCTTCAGCCACCGTCGAATATCGCGTTTCGTGAACCTGAGCGTCTTTCCCCCGGATCCACCGAGCCCGATGAATATCATCCTTCTGTACATGCTGCGATCCCTTCAGTGAGTGTGCCAGCGTTCATACTACTTACCGCTATCGGGCAGCCTTGGCCCATCCCCACCAGGGAGCGTGGGCCCACTGGGTTCTTTCGGTTGACGAGAGCTGGGGGGAGATGGCGCAGCTGAAGGGGCGCTCGGCCCAGGGTGCGGATCTTCACTGCCAACCACGCTGTCCGATTCCGGGGGGGCTGGGAGACGACGTTCAACTCGGTCAAGCCTTGCTCGGTCACTTAGGATGCCCTGAACCCCATCGATTCCGGACCGGGGACCACTCTTCGACACCACAATGACGAGCGCGACACTGTTCGATCCGCCGTCTCGGTAGGCAATGACCAGCGATGCGAACCCAACGGGAGCTGTCCCTTCACGGGGACCGGTCGGATCCGATGCAGCCGCGCCTGGGGCATCGATGACGCCGATGGAGTCAGCTAGCGGCCGCCACAGCGGAGGGTGTACGAGTCGGAGACCAACGTTGCCGAACTGCAACGTCCCCCCTGTTCCGCGTGCGGCGCCGAGTTTGTCCTGGTCGAGCGAACCGCCGACAGGTGTCCTCATGATGTCCGACTGTTTCGTCGTGTAGAAGAAGAAGTCGTGTGCACTCGGAAGTTGTGCGGTCATGCGGTTGAAGACCCAGAGCAGGAGCAGCGAGAGGAGCCCCGCAAGAATCGCTACAGCGAGTGTGAGCATCGTGGCAAACGCCCCATTGCTTCGAGCGAGCAGATCGAGCTGAATAGTGACCGCGACCTCAGACTCGGAGCCGTCAGGCATCGATGCCTGGTCAGCGGTCGGGCCATACTTCACCTCGATCAAGTATCCCGCTTCGAAATCGACAGTTTGGTTGGGCAGACCGTCGATTCGTACATTGACATCCTGCGCTCCGACGAAGGGGGCCCAATCGGAGGTGATCTCGTCTCCGTCCGAGCCCAGGAACGCAACCTGAACGCGACCCTCCGGCTCAACGTCATCGGTTGAGCGGATCCGTACGAAGGACTGCAGATCTCCGCTGTCCGAGCCGGGAATAACGGTACACCCGGTACTGCTTTGGATAGTGGACGATTCGGGAACCTCACCCGATGCGACAGTGATATGATCGTTCTCGCAAACAGCAGCAGGCAGCACAGACAACGAATAGTTCCACACCTTGATAGCGGTATCCACGTCCACAGGAATATCCGAGAACAACTCGGTGTTGCTCGCGTTGATACTTCCTCCAGAGACATTCACACCGTCGGTTACCATTTCTGGGTCGAATAGCACCTCGACCGTTGAACTCGATGTTGTGTAGCGCGTGCCGTTGAGATCGAACGAAAACTCGTAGCCGTCGATCTCCGGATCAAACACAATCGTAACCGTCCGAACTTCATCGCTCTGAGCGATAGGAAGCGGATTCGGGTCGCTGGACAACTGGGCCGTAAGATCGGCGCTGGCTGTCATCTCTACGCAATAGCCGCTTCCATCACCCGTCTTGTCAACGGTTTGGAGGACCCATCCCCCCGGCAGGAGCGTCGAGTCTGTAACTTCTAGTTGGAGTTCGACATCACTTGCCTCAACCACTCCAAACGCAGATCCCGCGGGCTCCACATGGCCGTTCGGTTGTCGTATCTCGAAGTCATCCGTTTGAAGCGTCTCTCCCCCTCCGTTGAAATTGATAATCTGCAAACGACTGATGAGCGACCCATTCGGCAACTGATCGGTACCGACATCGATCTCTTGGGGACACATTTCCACGCCGGATTCGCTGTTGGGATCAAGCTCTGCGCCGAGTTTGAGGAAGTAGGCTTCCAGTTCGGAGGCGTGCGCTGCACTCAACACGAGTCCCGTTTGTGGGTATTTCGGGTTGCATTGCATTCCCGGTTCGTCAGGGTCCGTGGAGTTCGGATCGAACCCAATACCGCCGCTCGGATCCGGAATCGTTGGAGGATTCACGTCGCCTGTGATAGACGTGAAGAGCGTCATTGTGTGACTCAACCGATTCCGAAAGTCCGCTATACCTGTTTGCTTCGGCTCCAGCAGGAGTACGAAATCGTTGGTTCCGAAGTCATGAGCTCTTTCGCGGAGACTGGGCTGGTCTCTGTCAAGCGAGAGATTCGTGCACGCCTCTGCCTCTGTGCGTTCGAGGTCTAGCGGATTCTTTCCGGGGTTGACGGTGTCGATCACGCCGTCGGTGAACATGACCGTGACCCGACACGACGCCGAGCGCGCCTCCAATAGATCGTAGGCAGTCGAAAAGGCGACAACTTGATCAGTGTCGCCGTTCACATTCTGGTCTGACCACCCGTCTTCGATCTCAGCCGATAGCAGCTCAAGATCATATTCACTGTCAAGCGGCGACCAACCCAGCGTCTCTGTGTCTGTGTCGAACAGCACGACATTGATCTCAACGTCCCGATCGGTTTCTGTCGAAACACGAAGGAGCGTGTTCGTGAATCGGTCCACGGCAATGAATCTCGCTTGCTCAGGTGCCGCGTCCTTGATCGATCCTGACTTGTCCAGCAGCAGCACCACGGCGAGCGGTACATCTCTATCACCTCCGCAAAGATCGAATGCCGTTCCTCCTGACTCACTGGTTTGGGCTGCCGCATTGCCGACCAGCCCAGGGAGCCACGAGACCACCAACATGCCAACCAGCAGCGCCCGAATAGCCCAGGATCTCATAGGTTGTACACACGGGTGAATTCGATCGCTGCACGCCACACATGGACTAGACCGATGATCCAAGTGATCAGCATCAACCACAGTGAGAGACTGCGCGCCGATACGATGCTCCAGTCCGAATATCCTGCGCTGGTCCGTCGCCGGTCATCAAGCATTCGTGCCACGCCGAATGCAAGAACCGAGCCAAACACCGATATGAGGGCAATGACGATATCGAGCGCGAGACCATCGACAAAGAAGCCGCCCAGGGCAAGGACAAGGAGCATGGCCTGAACACCAATTGCGATGGCTGGCGGACGAGCACCCTTGGTCGGCGCGAGAGAGAACGCGGGCGATTCGTTCGGCGACGTCAGGGCCACAGGCGACACTCCGTCGGATTATTCCCTACCCACTTCTCCACGCGGCTGACCTCCAAGCGGTTCTGTCCGTCCAAGCATTGACCCACTGGCCATCTGAGAGGAACGGATTCGCGCCTCAAGCCTAGTCGACAGGTATGCCGACTGGGATTTGCTCCCAGCGTTCGACACTCGTCGTGCGTCCGGACGCGGGAGACAGGGCAGCTCGCTCTTACAGCAGAGATCCGTCATCCCCCGACCTGCCCGGCCATCGACATCGCGGCGTGAATACGCTGACACTGTAGGTATCAGTACCAGGCGCATATCTCGGAAGCGACACTCTGGTGTCAGGTTAGTACGGAGGCCTATTGTCGCAATAGTGGACAAGGATTAATCTGACGGTCGGCCCGATCGAGGGAGTGAAGATGAGAGAGACACAGGAGACAGTTCAATACCTCTGTTCGCTGGCGTGCCTGCCGCGCAATCCCGGAACCGATGGCGGAATCGCTGCTCGTTCCTACCTACGTGACCGCTTGGACGTCCTCGGCCTCGAACCGGCCGGAGAGCACGGATACGACCAACACCTTCCATCCATCGGCGGGTCCAACCTCCTCGGTATCGTCCCCGGCCACGGTGACCGGTTCGTTCTTCTGGCGGCCCACTACGACGCATGCATGGACAACAACCCTGGGGCCGATGACAACGCTGCTGCAGTCGCCATCGCACTCGACGTAGCGCAGCAACTCAACGACCAACATCTCGATCGGTCGGTCATCATCGCCCTGTTCGATGCGGAAGAGCCGCCGTACTTCCTGACGTCGACCATGGGCTCCCAGTGGTTCGTCGACCATCCGACCGTTCCTTTGGACCGCATTGACATGATGATCTGCCTCGACCTCGTCGGCCATGCCCTCGGACCCGAAGGCATGCCGCCAGAGGTCAGGGAGTCGGTCTTCGTCCTCGGTGCCGAGAAGTCCATGGGCACAGGGGCGCTCATAGACGAACTGCCCGAACGGGAGGGGATTCGACCCAGACGGATCGACAACTACATCATTCCCTCCATGTCCGACTACGACGCATTCATGAACGCGGAGATCCCGTTCCTCTTCTACAGCGTCGGACGCTCGGAGCACTATCACGCCGCCACCGATACACCGGACCGCTTGGACCATGCCAAGATATCCAGCCTCACAGACCATCTCACCGACCTGATCATGGCGATGGCGAACCGATCGGACAACCCAACCTACGTCGCCAACGGCTACGACGACGTCGCGACGCTGAAGAGTGCAATGGCCGTGATTGCGCCGCTCGCAGACGCCTCCCCCGAAGCAACGATGGCAAAGACACTTCTCGACGGTCTCGCAGCGAAAGCGGCAAAGACAGGGCAACTCGACGACTCGGACCGCTCGGTGGTCCAGTTACTCGTTGCCCAACTCGAATCTTCGCTGGCGTAGTGCGTAAGCCTGTGGCTCGTCGATCGATCCTCTTCTGCTCATCGACGAGAGTGACGGCCTAGCTTTTGCCTGAAACGAGGAGAGGTCTGACAAACCCCATCGCCGTCATCAGCCGTCTCTGCAGGAGGGGTGCCCTCAACTCACCACCGTGTAGCTGGATCCGAGAAGTAGCGATCCTCGAGGTAAGACAGATAGCCAGGACGCGGCTCGGGAATCTTGCGGAGTCCGACGATGAGTTCCTGATAGGTCAGCGTCTCGAAATCGAAGGCTCCCTGTACGATCTGAGCGAAACGATCGATCTCGTCTCTATGAGAATCAGAGGCGGCACCTGGCCAGTCATACCAGAGGTACAGCAATCGGAACCCATCGGCGCCGTGTGCGTTCTTGAGTCCAAGAGCGTGCTTGATCAGTTGAGCTACTCCGAGATGGTCGAAACGCATCGACCCGTCCTCGACCCCTTCCGCCAACAGCCTGGATGCCTCGAAGCCATCCCACAGCCCCGGCTTCTGGAAGTAAGAAGGTCGGAACCCGTTGTGAGCCGGTGAGTAGATCTCGGTGAACTTCGACTCGATAGCCAGCGGAGCAGCACCAACCTGATCGATGACAACGTCGAGATGCGGCGCTGTTCCGATCAAGCCTGTCGGATACTGAACCTCGAATCGCAACCGGTCAGCGGCTGGATCGGCACCCAGCAGATCCGCCAGTGGAGAGAGATCGCTTCCCCGCCACGCATCGAACACGTTCACAGCGAGAGCCGATGACGATCGGAGGGATGCCATGGAACCGGGTGACTCCTGTAAACCGAGTTCATTTCCCGCACCAGCACCGAACTCTGCTGCGGTATAGCGGTGGGGAGCGATGAAGAGATTGTCATCGACGGCTCGGCACATGTTCGATTCCCCGAATCTGGTGCCGTGGCGGCCCGCCCACCCTCGTTGAGAATCGATGATCTGTTCGACCGTGTTGCTATTCGTGTCCATAGAAGAGAACGGTACAAGGCGGCTATGACAGAACCGAAATGAGTGCCATACTGCATCTCATGCCTGCCTTCTGCCCTCTCTGTGCGAGTGACGATCGAACCGAAACGCATAAAGCTGATGATGGAACCCCATTCGCCGTGTGCCTCCATCCGTCCCACGGCCAAGATGGCTACCTCTGGGAACCGACCACGTCTCGAACGGAACCACCAGATCGATCGAGTGGGTCAGGTGGGCTTGGCGCGGAACTCGAAATCTGGGACAAACTGCTCACCTGCTTCGAGTCCACCGAGGACTTCATATCGTATGGGGAAGTCGAGGACCGCTTCATCGCCCGGTATCCCTCAGAGGCGACGCTTCTACTCCATCGGTACGGTCACCGCTGGCGAGACCCCGAGCACCGATCTGGCCAGTACTCGATGTCTGCGTACCTCGCTTTGCGGCT
>JAMBLJ010000052.1 GCA_023336815.1 Actinomycetes bacterium | reverse complement strand
CGAAATGGTCCCCCAAATGGCCAGCCGACGGTGGCGGAATCCGAAACGTCGAGGCGTGGAGACCGCTCGTCGCAAAGTACTGGGCCGCTGACAGGGTCGATTGTGTCCTCGGGATCATCTATAAGGAGTCCAGGGGCGACCCGAGGGCCTACAACTCCGGATCCAACGCCGAAGGATTGATGCAACATCTGAGCAAGTACTGGAAGAACAGAGCTGCGGCAGCAGGCTTCAGGGACTCGAATGGGCTGTACGCAAGCCCGTACAACGCCGAGGCGAATATCGCAGCTGGTGCGCAGATCGCCGGCTCGGGAAGCAACTGGTGGGTTCCGTGGGGATTCCTGCCCTCGTACGGTTCCTGCACAGGAAGCTGAACGATTCCAGGTAGCATTGGCTTCTCATGAACATCACACCTAGGGCCCGCCAATGAACAACACTGCCAAGAACCTCATCCGCGTCGTCGGCGTTGTCGCCGGACTTGGAGCGGCCGTATGGGCTCTGCGCGACAAACTCCTGCCGACCCCTGAAGCGCATACTGAGCCCCCACCCAGATTCAGAACAGGGATACGGGCTTCAGACGACCTGACAGAGATCAAGGGCATCGGTCCCGTAACCGCGACGAAGCTGGCGGAGAGCGGCATCTCGACATTCGATCAGCTGGCAGCCATGACACCGGTCGAAGTCGCGGCAGCCGCCGGAACTTCCGAGGCTACCGCGTCGGTTTGGATCGACTCCGCGTCGACTTTCGGCTGACGATGTTGTACCTCACCGAGCCCGAAAGTCTCGGTGACCTGCTCCCGAACGAACCGTCGTACAGGACCAACCAGCTACGCGACTGGCTCTACACGACACCGGTGTTGACGGCCAACGAGATGACGAATCTCCCGAAGCCGCTCAGAGATGCCATCGATCCCCAACACTGGCCGTTCGATCTCGATATCGAACAAACCGCCGACCGTGGACAAACGAAGAAGTGGCTGTTCCGCTGCAAGGATGGGTCACCCATCGAGTCGGTGCTCATGGGGTATGCGAACCGAACAACCCTGTGCATCTCCTCACAGGTGGGGTGTGCCATGGGGTGTACGTTCTGTGCAACCGGACAGTTCGGCTTCGATCGACATCTCGACGCAGGCGAGATCACAGCACAAGTGGCGTATGCGAACGCATTCCTTGCAACAACACCGCTGCCCCGCAGTCCAGAGCGTGTTACGAACGTTGTGTTCATGGGAATGGGCGAGCCACTGGCAAACTACCGAAACACGACCGAGTCCTTGCGAAGGATGATCGAGGTCATGGGCATCTCCGCCCGATCGATCACGGTGAGCACAGTCGGATTCGTTCCAGGTATGTGGAAGCTCATTGAAGAACCGTGGCCGGTCAATCTCGCGGTCAGCCTGCACTCGACGATCCCATCCGAGCGGACCAAACTCGTACCTATCAACAAGCGGTATCCCATCGATGATGTCGTAGAGGCAGCCCTTGCCTACTACAAAGCGAAGGGGAGAAGGATCTCTCTCGAGTGGACGTTGATTGCAGATGAGAACGACTCGGATGAAGAGGCCGTGGGTCTTGCACGCATCGCCCGATATCTCAGCGCCCACGTCAACGTTATCGAGCTGAATCCAACACCGCTGAGTATGGATCGGCCGCCAGATCACGACCATGTACGGCGCTTCGTTGGTACGTTGAAACGCGAGGGGGCGAACGTCACGCTACGGGACACGCGGGGACAGGACATCGATGCCGCATGCGGGCAGCTTCGTCTCAGAGCAGCGAGCACTCGAGACCCTCAAGATGGGTGATCGATGAGCCGATACCGGCTGTGATGGGCGATACGGGCGGCAGTAGCCTCAGCCTTCGAATGAACGGAGCGTGATGAGACTCGAAACAGGTGCAGAGGCCCCGACCTTTGCGTCGATCGATCAAACAGGTCAGGCACGGGACTCTGCACAGCTTGCTGGCAGGAAGTACGTCGTCTACTTCTATCCGAAGGCGTTCACGCCTGGGTGCACGACGGAGAGCTGCGACTTCGCCGAACGGTACGAGATGTTCGCGAAGCGAGGCTACGCGATCATCGGCATTTCTCCGGATGATCCGGAGAAGCTCGCCGCATTCAAGGATGAATACAAGCTTCCGTTCGACCTCCTCTCGGATCCTGATCATGTGATCGCAACCGCATTCGGCGCCTATGGAACCAAGAAGAACTATGGCAGGGAGTACCAGGGCATCATCAGATCGACGTTTGTCATCGACGCCGCTGGAACCGTCGAGCAGGCCTTCTACAACGTTCGCGCCAAGGGTCACGCGGAGCGAATTCTGGGAGAAGTGACACCGTGACCACCGTTCGCACAGCTGTCTTTCCTGTTGCAGGCCTCGGAACCCGCTTTCTCCCTGCGACCAAGTCGATCCCGAAGGAGCTTCTCCCGATCGTCGATCGTCCGCTCATCCAGTACGCAGTCGACGAAGCTCGAGCCGTCGGGATCGAGAATCTCATCTTCGTGACAGGTCGCGGGAAGGGAGCGATCGAAGACCATTTTGACATCAGTTATGAGCTTGAGACCACGCTCGCCGAGCGGAACAAGACATCAGAACTTGAGGAGCTGCGGAGGTTGAGACCCGGACCAGGCCAGGTTGCGTATGTTCGTCAGATGCAACCTCTCGGATTGGGGCACGCCGTGTGGTGCGCCCGTCATCTCATCGGGAACGAGCCGTTCGCCGTACTGCTCGCAGATGAACTCATCCTCGCCGACACACCACCGCTCGCCGACATGATCGCGATCCACGCTGAGACCCAGGGAAACGTCGTCCTCGTCGACGAGGTGCCAATGGAATCGACCAACAACTATGGGATCATCCGCCCTGGTGTGGAAACGAATGCATCGATCGAGATCACGTCGGTCGTCGAAAAGCCAGACCCGGCCGATGCCCCATCGAACCTCGCGATCATCGGACGATACATTCTCGAGCCAACGATCATGGACATCCTTGGGACGACCGCGCAGGGCACCGGTGGAGAGATCCAGCTCACGGACGCTCTCCTCGCATCGATCAGCGATACGCCGTTCCACGCCGTAAGAATGACCGGCGAACGGTACGATTGTGGCTCAAAGCTCGGTTTCATCGAAGCCACTCTTCACCTTGCGCTTCGCAGGGAGGACCTTGGCGAGGATGTCCAGCTGATGATCGATGGTTTGGCACAGCGGGAGAACTGAACCGCCAGCGATCGTCGATGAACACGACGAAAGGCGGAATGTGACCAAACTCAACGAGCTCTACCAGGTCGGCCAATCCATCTGGTACGACTTCATTCGCAGGGACATGCTCACCGGTCCCGGTCTCGCCGACCTCGTCGAAGACGGTGTCAAGGGCGTTACAAGCAACCCATCGATCTTCGAGAAGGCGATCGCTGGGTCAGATCTCTACGACGCACAGCTCGCGACAGTTGCGGACCTGGATCCAGCTTCTGCGTTCGAGGTTCTCGCGATCGATGACATCCAGCGCGCCGCTGACATCCTCTCGCCTGTGTATGCGGACACGGATGGCGGAGACGGATACGTGAGCCTCGAGGTTTCGCCGATGCTCGCACACGACACGGCTGGAACGATCGCTGACGCCATGAGGCTGTGGGCAAGCGTCGACCGTCCGAACCTCATGGTCAAGGTTCCGGCCACAGCGGAGGGGATACCGGCCATAGAGGAACTCACAGCGACGGGGATCAACATCAACGCCACCCTGATGTTCTCACTCGACGACTACGAAGCAGTTGCCATGGCCTACGTCAATGGCGCCGAACGGGCAGCCGATCCGGGCCGGCTCGCATCTGTTGCCTCCTTCTTCGTGTCTCGCGTCGACGCCGCAACCGATGCGGCTCTTGAAGCCGTCGGAACCGAACACGCTCTCGAACTGCGCGGCAAAGCGGCAGTTGCGAACGCCAAGCTCGCGTACCGGAGGTATCAGCAGATCTTCGAGGGGAGCCGATTCGCTCGGCTCGCATCGCGCGGTACGAGTCCCCAACGGGTCCTGTGGGCATCGACATCGACCAAGAACCCGACGTACAACGACGTGATGTACGTTGAGGAGCTGATCGGTCCGAACACCGTCAATACGGCACCCCCCAACACCATCGAAGCCTTCCTCGACCACGGAGTTGTCACGGCAGGTCGGCTGACGGAGGGAGTGGACGAAGCAGCGAATCTCATCGCGTCCTTCCCTGAGATCGGAGTCGACTTCGGAGCGATCACGGCACAGCTGCAGGTCGACGGCGTAGCGGCCTTCGCGACAGCTTTCAAGGATCTGCTCGCAGCCATATCGGCAAAACAAGCTGGAGCAAACAGGTGAGTGTCACTCTTGCGATAACAGGCTCCAGACGCGGACTCGCCAGCACCGCCGACCGATGGCGGGACGAGAGTCTTATCGAACGAGTCTGGCGGGCTGATCCAACCGTGTGGGCGCCGCTGGGAACACCCGAAGTGGCGAACCGTCTTGGTTGGTTGAATCTTCACGAAACCTCACTTCCCCTGGTATCGGTGATCGACGACCTCAGTTCCGAATCGATCGCCCAGGGGATCACGGATATCGTGCTGTGTGGAATGGGCGGGAGCTCTCTAGCACCTGAAGTGTTCTCTACTTCGGTACGCACGGAATCGCCGTACCCGAAGCTGACAGTGCTCGACAGTACACATCCAGACGCAGTTGCCTTCGTTGCGTCTCATACGTCACCGGCCACAACGTGGTACGTCATCGCATCGAAGTCCGGCACAACACTCGAGACGCTGTCGCTCTTTCGGTACTTCTGGAAGGTCGCATCAGATACTCTCGAGCATCCTGGGAGTCAGTTCGTTGCGATAACGGACCCTGGCTCGTCGTTGTCGGATCTCGCCGCAGACCGCGAGTTTCGAGCCTGTATCGAGGCGGATCCGTCCGTTGGCGGTCGCTACTCTGCGCTCACCGCGTACGGACTCGTACCAGCCGGACTTGCAGGGCTCGATGTTGGACGACTCCTGGCCTCGACCTCGAACGTGGCGCGCCGGTGTGCACCAGAGGTTGAACTCCTTGAGAACCCCGCGTTTCTCCTCGGGGCAACCCTGGCAACTCGAGCACGAAACGGTGCGGACAAGGCCCAGATCGTGGCAACCGAGCCAGTCGAAGCGTTCCCAGTCTGGGCTGAGCAATTGATCGCTGAGTCAACAGGGAAACAGGGACGTGGCATCATCCCCATCGCTGGTGGTCCGTTTCCGTCCAGCGCGACCGACGGCACGATCATATCGATCGGAAGCGATCCCGTCCCTGGTGCCGACATTGAGATCACCGTCGACGACAGCTATGACATCGCTGGTGCGATGTTTCTCTTCGAACTCGCAACGGCCATAGCGGGCGAGGTTCTCGGAATCCAGCCCTTCGATCAGCCGGATGTTCAGCTAGCGAAGGAACTCGCCGCATCGGCAATGAGCGGCGATCTCGTTTCGACCACAGAACCGCCTGTACCTCTCAACGACGCAACCCTCGCTAACAGAATCGCGGACACCATCAGCTCGCAAGATATCTCGTACGTTTCGATTCAGGCTTACCTGAATCCGGGACGTCCTCTCGACGACCGTCTCGAGAGTCTCAGGTCGATGCTCGATCGTCGCTACGGCGTTTTCACAACAACAGGCTACGGCCCGAGGTTCCTCCATTCGACAGGGCAGATCCATAAAGGTGGGCCGCCCGGAGGTGTGTATGTCCAGCTGATCGACAGTGCACAAACAACGATGCCCATTCCCGAAACCGACTACTCGTTCAACGAACTCATCGCAGCTCAAGCCCTTGGCGACCGCACAGCACTCGCAGAACGCGGCCGATCGGTGATCTCGATCGACCTGGGATCAAACGCTACTGCTGGCATCACAAACCTCATCGACCTCGCGGACACGCTCCCCTCATGAGCGAGGGCGTTTCGTTCGTCATCTTTGGAGCCACAGGGCACCTCTCGCGCACCAAATTGCTTCCTGCTCTGGCGAATGTCATCACAGCGTGCAATATCCCTATCCACGCACTTATCGGTGTTGGCTCACGCCATCGTTCGGACAAGGAATTTCGGGAGTTGGTCCGTTCGAGCCTCATCGAGGCAAGCCTCGGGACAGCGTGCATCGACCGGTTCCTCGGTGGGACGATCGCCTACCGCTCCGTCAGTGACGAGGCAGCGTACCGCGAACTCGGAGATGCGATTCGAGATGTCGAGTCACGCCAGTCCCTGCCGAGCAACCGTGTTCTGTATCTTGCTGTGCCTCCTTCGCAACTGGACAAAACGATCGGGGGAATCGCATCCGGAGGGCTGAACCAATCCAACGGCTGGACGCGTCTCGTCGTCGAGAAACCCTTCGGGACAGATCTGGCGACAGCTGAACGATCGAACCAACTGATCCATGGCGGGTTCTCTGAGGACGACGTGTACCGCATCGACCACTACCTCGGGAAGGAGACGGTCCGGAACCTGTTGGTGTTTCGGTTCGCGAACGCCTTGTTCGAGCAGACCTGGAATCGAAACCATGTCGAATCGATCGAGATTACCGTCGCGGAATCTGCCGGTGTTGGTGATCGTGCCGGGTACTACGACGAGTCGGGGGCGGTCAGGGACATGGTGCAGAACCACCTCACGCAGATCATGACTTTGATCGCGATGGAGCCCCCTGTTGGGATGGATGCGGCAGCGATCCGCTCCGAAAAGGTGAAGGTCCTCAAGGCAGCTCGTTCGATCGACAGGTCAGATGCGATTCTCGCGAGATACGGTGCTCCGCTGTCCGACAGCGGCGACGGGTATCTCGACGAGAAGGGGGTAGCCCCTCGATCGGCGACGCCCACGTTTGCCGCAATCAGGCTGTTCATCGACAACTGGAGGTGGCAAGGGGTCCCGTTTTATCTGCGGAGTGGAAAGCAGATGTCCAAGCGGGCCACGAAGATCGTTGTCCGATATCGTCGGCCTCCGGTGTGTCTCTTTCATACGTCGGGCAATTGTCCAGGTCACCAGAATGTGCTCACACTCAACCTCCAGCCTGACGAAGGATTCGAGCTACTCATCGACGTGAAGCAGCCAGCAAACGACATGGAGATCGCTCAGATCCCACTCGCTGTGAGCTACGACGAAGTCCTCGCAGCAGCGCCAAGCGCCTACGAGACACTTCTTGCCGATGTCATCGAAGGGGATCAGACATTGTTCGTCCGGTCCGACGAAGTGGAAGCGTCGTGGCGTCTGTTCGATCCACTTCTCGACGAGACCGACCTTGCCACTTACCCGGCGGGTACTGATGGACCTTCCGACGTGAATCGGTTGATCACCACACACCCTGGGTCATGGTCGAACCTGTGATTCAGGCAGGGGCTCGCGTCGAAAGCTGGCCACTGACTGCTATTCCGACCGCAGACGTCGCTGTCTCCGTCAGATCCCTCGGAAGCTCAAGGGTGAATACGCTCGAGTCTCGGAACTCATAGGTCAGCGAGCCGCCCATCAGATCAGCAAGTGTTCGCGATACGGTCAGTCCGATTCCCACGGACCCTGGCTGACCGACCGTGCTGTGTGCCCGCTCATAGGCGAGGAAGATCCGGTCACGATCGGTGACCGGTATACCCGGACCATCATCGGATACTTCGACGGCTATCGCACCCGCGCTCACCACCATCCTGACCGAGATGTTGTCGCCGCCGTAACGCAACGCGTTGGTCATCAGATTTCGCAATATCTGCCGTACCCGTATCGGATCTGCGTCGACGTACCCGGACTCAATCGATGACACGATCGACTTCCCTTCGTTCGGAACGAATCCGGCAAGAACGGCCGTTACCTGCTCGCCAAGCGGAACACGTTCCGATCGGACCATGACATTCCCGATGTTCGATCTGGCAGCGATCAGTAGATCGTCGATCAGATCTGACATGTCACGGCTCTGCTCCACGAGTAACAGTGTGAATTCATCCATCTCAGCCTCGGTGAAGTCCTTCCATCTGTCGTTCAGCTCGTGCGCCATCCCTGCTACAACCGTGAGAGGTGTTCTCAGCTCGTGCGACACTGAGGCTACGAAGGCATCCTTGGACTTCAGTAGGTCTTCAAGCCGCTCGTTCGCCCTTGCTCTGTCAACTGCCGCAGCAAGCACGTTGGCTACCGATTGCAGGAAGTTCAGATCGTCCGCAGTAAAGACGCGCTCATCACGGGCGACAACAACAAGGGTTCCGAAGTCGATTTCAGCGCCAGGGATCATGACCGCGACTGCCGATCCAATGCCCTGTCTGGCCAGTTCGGGAGCAGCGAAGAGAACCTCCTGTTCCGTTCTGAGTACAACAGAAGCGGCGGTCATGTGAGCCCGGTCGGCAATAACGGAAACAGCATCAGCGTCGATGGTGAGCGATCCGGTGGATCCATGCATCGCGAATTGTCCATCACCAGATCGCTCGAGCACAACCGATCCCTCGGTTCCAAGAACTGTCGACACCGTCTCGGAGACCGACTGCATCACGTCGGTGATCACATCCGCTTCGAGCGCTACCTGACCGATCGCTGCAGCCGCTTCCTGCTGCACTGCTCTGGACCACAGTTCGTCCTCGATTCGGTGACGGTCGGTTACATCGATCATCGCCCCCTCATAGATCGGCCCCGCCTCCGTTTCTATCCGCCTGGACGTATCTCTCACCCAGAGCTGGGATCCGTCTACCTTGGACATCCTGGCCTCGTACCCAACAACCACACCCCTGTCACCGAGAATGGATGTGAGGTACTCCCGCTCTCCGGCGTCGACATAGAAGCGACGAGCATCCTGACCAACGACGTCGGTTTTCGATCTTCCTCCAAAGAGACTCACGAGGGCATCGTTCGCTTCGAGAATCGTTCCATCTGGTCGCGACCGGTACAACGGCACGGGGATTCTCTCGAAGAACGAACGGAATCCGACCTCGGATCGCTTCAGCTGATCTTCGGCCCTTCGCTGCGCCGATCGGTCGAGTACGGCAACCTGTACAGCAAGTTCGTAGCCGAAGTCGACGGCGTGCATCGTCAGGTCTACCCAGCGTTCATCTTCGCTCGCCGTCATCAGCCTCAGTTCAGTGAGATTGACCGATTCCAGCTGGGCAGTGGCTCGACCTAGGGCGTACTGAGCCTCCGATCGGCGGTCTGGCTCGATGAGATGGATGAAATCGGACTCGACAAGATCGCTGATACGCACGTCGAGCAGCGAACAGGCCATCTCGTTTGCGTACGCGACCGTCTGGTCGATCACGATGAAGAAGGCCGTCGGCGCGGAATCCATAAGCCGGCGGAACCGCTCCGAGCTCGACTCGGCAGCGGCGTTGAGTTTCAGAACGTACCGATCGACCGAGCGGAACACGAGATAGGCCCCGACGATGGCAGCCGACCGAGCGAGGATCAAGGCGGACTCATCTGGAGCTACGAAACGCACCACCTCCGAGATCAGCTCATTTGACGGTGCGAGTACCAATAACACCAACTTCGAAAGCTCCGCGATGACGGCAGCGGCAGCAGTTCGCTCTGCTGCCTTTCCCGTCCCCAGGAACACGACGTAGGTGACTGCCCAGATCGTCAGGATGAGAGATATCGCGCTAGCCGATGGCACCGCTATCCACAGGATGTAGGCGATCGCGATGTCGATCGTTGCCGACAGTCGCACACCCGAGTACTTGCCGGTTCGTCGTGTGACGAACGGCAGACCCGTCGCGAGTGCGATCGATACAAGCCCAACCAGTCGTGACGGTGATGTCAGTCCCGGTACGAGAAGTACCGAGATTCCTGCGAGCCAGTAGACGGCCGCGCGAATCTTCAGCACAAGACCGACAAGTCGGCGCCGTTCGTTACGCGCAAAGAGAGCTGAAGCCATCCCAAAGGTATCGACCGGCGGATCATCATGCTTGACCGAGGAACGCCGAAACGGCACTGTTTCGGCCGATAATTGGGTCGTACGACCCGCCTCGGGCACCCGCTGCACAGCGGGATACACGGGTACGGCAGGCTTGCGTGCTGCTAGGAAGGTATCCCGTTGCCGATCATGATCCCGAACGCTGCGGCGGCCACCCCAAGGATGGTTGGAACCACAGCGATCACGATGCTCACCCGACGAGAGGGAGCTGTGTCGATATCGACCATCCACGTCGAGAAGGTCGTAAAACCGCCGAGCGCACCCAAGGTCAGAGGAAGCAAGTCGATACTCAGGATTCTGGATCGATCCAGACCAACGGCCAGGCCCAGAGCAAAGGAACCGACGACGTTCACGATCGTGATCGGCAGCGGGAACCCGGAACGATGGTCAGGAACGACAGAAGCAACGAACCATCGCGAGAGTGCACCGATGGAACCTCCGACGGCAATCAGGACCCAGATCACGAGCGTGCTGCCATCGATCGCCCCACCAGCGCTGCCGTAAGACCAGCCCCGACGGATCCCATTGCATATGCAGTACCTGACAACCAGGAACCGTCAGCGAAGAGGTCGACGACCTCGAGACTGAACGCCGAAAAGGTGGTGAATGACCCGAGGAGGCCTACCGCAACGAAACCTGCAACAGTGGCTGACCATCGTGGTGTGTGTCGAACGCGGGCTGCATACCAGCCGAGAGCCAGCGCACCCACAATATTCACGAAGAGCACGCCCCACAGCCCCGCGGCACCCCAACGGGAAAGTAGCGAAGCGATTACAGCCCGGGTAGTGGTGCCGACCGCACCCCCGAGTCCCACCGCTACAGCGATACGGAACCTGTCATCCATAGGCGTGGAAGGTACCGGCTACAGCGCCAGAGTGGTTCACCTGCCGTTAAGCATCACATTCTGAGGCGACGACCTCCACGGACTCCGGGTTCGACTGATCGTTGATCACCGATCGAACCTTTGCCCTGACTCTTCCAACATCCAGAATCGGTCGACCGCCGTAGTCGCGTTCAGGGGCCCAGTAGCCAGGAACGAAACCCACGGTCTCGATGTCGTTGAAGTTCAGATTCGCCGCCGCCGTCAGAAGGTCGGGTGCAAACGAAAGCGGGATGTTCGTCACAACAGATCCCTCCACGGCACGCACAATGGCGGAGAAACTTCGGAGAAGCGTCAACGAATCGGCCTTTGCAGCGACCGCACGCAGCATGCATCGTTGCCGCTGCATTCGTGCGTAATCGCTGGACCCCTTGCGTGCTCTCGAGTACGCCAGGGCTTCGGATCCATTGAGATGGTTCCAGCCGACGTCGACCTTCACATGTGCCCAGGGGTCACCCTCGCGGGGTGGGGAGACTTCGGATTCCAGCGGGTTCTGTACATAAACATCAACTCCGCCTATCGCATCGACGAGGTCTACGAACGCACCCATATCGACGAGCGCGTAGTAGTCGATCTGGAGCTTCATCACGTTCTCCAGAGTCTCCTTGAGCGCTGCCATCCCTGGATCGACTTCATTCGGGAAAGTGCCAGTCCACCTTCTCGTGAACGGGTAGAGCGCGTTGAGTTGGTCAGGGAAACATCGACAACTCTCGAAGGGCGGGG
>JAMBLJ010000051.1 GCA_023336815.1 Actinomycetes bacterium | reverse complement strand
GTTCAGGGGCATCTTCCAGCGCGATCGTACGTTCCAGAGAGTTCAGCTGGTAAATGGGTGTATGAGGATCGATGCCGGCAGCCACCTCTCGAACAAGTGGGGCAAGGGTGAGCGGATCGCCAGAACCGCTAACGATCAAGACCATTCCCCTTCTGACACGTTGGGCAAGTGGGACGTAAAAACCGTCGGAGTACTCCTCGTCCCCACCATTCATCGCGAGGTCGGGAGCGACGCCTATGATCGTCCTCCATTCCTCCATCTCATCTGCGAGCCCTACTCGGATCTGTCGACCCAATGGGCTCTCATTGGGGAAGAACCGGTTTGCGAACCGTTGGTTCACGATAGCAACTGGCTGGCTATCAAAGTTGTCGCTCCAGGTAAACCCGCGGCCCTCGATGATGTTGGCCCCAAGGGTCTGGAAGAACTCCGGGCTAACGGTGGCCCAACGAGTGAAGGGCAGGTTTTGCATCTCAGCGTCTTCGGTTCCTTCTACCTGCACCCGCCACCGATACGCCCGCAGACCTGGGAAGCCCGAACTGATTGCTGCCCCCGACACCCCAGGTCGTCCTTCGACGTTAGCCACGAGCTCACGATAATAGGCCTCGCGATGGGAGGTCTCGGGATACTCTTCCGGTTGAAGCGTTACTTGCCCTGCCAGCACATTGTCAGTCGCAAAGGAATAACCGCTTGATGCCTGCAACATCACGCCTTTGACCATGAGCGCCGACACAGTAAGAAGCCCGCAAGAGAGAGCCACCTCACCGACCACTAAGAATCGGCTGATCCGTCCGAGTCGGAGACCCGCGACGCCACGGGTTTCGTCTTTGAGAACTTCGTTCACATTGACACCGGTTGCCTTCAGGGCCGGTGCCGTACCAGCGAAGACGCTGGCGGCAAGAACGAGCAAAAACGCAAATATCAACACCGCCGGGTCTATGCTAACCACCATCCAGAAGAATGGTATCTGACCGGTGAGTGCGTTGTTGAACATCGTCACGCCGACATAGGTGAGCCCCAACCCGACTATCCCGCCCACAGTCGATACAGCCAGAGCCTCGGCCAATAGCTGACCGATCACTCTTGCCCGGCTCGCGCCAAGAGCGGTACGAACGGCGATCTCGCGACTTCGCGATGCGGCCCGTGCCAGCAGGAGGTTTGCCACATTGGCACATGCAATGAGAAGTACGAAGCTCACCACCCCCAGCATAACGTTCATGATGATCACAGCTTCGCTATCGACAATGTGCTCCTTGTAGTTGATCACCCTCATGCTGATGCCATCGTAGATATCGGGATACGCAAGTTCGAGGCGGCGAGCCAGGCCAGCGAACTCAACACGCGCTTCTTCCAACGAGGCCCCATCCCTCAATCGACCGAGCCCGTATATGTTGCGCCCTTCACCCCGCACCACCGCCGTCTGGTCGAGTTCGATGGGGATCCAGATGTCCTCCTCGTAGGGAAAGCGGAATCCCTCCGGCATAACGCCTACCACAGTTCGTGATACGCCGTTGAGTCGAACTGTCTGGCCGACGATATCCGGATCGGCATCGTAGCGGGTGGCCCAGATGGAATGTCCCAAAAGAACTACCGGTTCAGCGCCAGGCAGTTCTTCTTCCGCAAAGAACTTCCGCCCCAGGATCGGATTCTCGCGAAGAATGTCGAAGGCGTTCGCCGTCACTCTCGCGCCATTTATTCGTTCCGGACGCCCTTCAGTGCCGCTCAAGTTGAAATCGGCGTCACGGAATCCGCCAAGCCCCACCAACGTCGACTGCAGTTCCCGCCATTCAGCGATCTCGTGAACCGAAAGCAAATGCTCATCGAATCTCGAACCGGCCAGCTGGTCGATGCTCAAATACACCAGACGCTCCGGTTCATCGAACGGCATGTCTCGCAGCAAGCCGTGAGTGATGCTAAACATGGTTGTGGTGGATCCGATGCCGAGCGCAAACGCGATCACTGCAGATAGGGTGACGCCGGGATTCTTGACGAACATGCGACATCCGTAACGAACATCTCGAAGGAACTGCTCCATGGAAAACTGCTCCTCAGGGCGTAGTGACTTGGTTAGCGGTCACTACGCCAGTTGAGGAAGGGAGGATTCAGCCAGTTACATCCTCCACAAATACGACCCCTTAATAAACAGCTGGCGTCTCATTTGCATGAACCGATCGCCCGGAACATACCGATCGGTCTCCCAACGAGTCTTGTCGAACAAGGAGCCGTAGCCGATGTGGAAGACGGTCCCCGGGATGTAGGTGAATGAAGCCAGGAAATCTGCGAGCAGGTCGGCTCGGAAGTCGTTGTATTCAACAATGCCGCGGAAGAACAGATACCTACTCAGCTGGTAGGTTACCTTACCACGGTAGATCGCATATACGTAGTCGTTCGTAGAGTTGTTTTCACCAGAGAAGTTAAAGCGGACGTAGCTTGCGACAGCCTGCAGGTTATCGGTGGGTTGCGCGGTCCCCTCTCTGCCAATATGAGTGAGACACGTTGTTACTGCTAGTTTAGTGTAGAAGGGCGATGGAGGCAGGCGAGGATGGAGAGCCAGCAGTTGTGTCGTTCTAATGTTGGATTGGAGGTAGAGGTATTGGCGAAGGCGAAGCGGCGGCGTTTTACGTTGGAGTACAAGCGGCGGATTCTGCGAGCGGTAGATCGGTGCCGAAAGCCAGGTGAACTCGGTGCATTGCTGAGGCGCGAGGGTTTGTACTCATCGAGCTTGTCGAATTGGAGAGCAGCCCGGGATCGTGGTGAGTTGGGCGGCGCGGGTACTCGCAGGCGAGGACCCGTGGCAAAGCCGCCTGATCCGGGTGCGAAGCGGATCGTCGAGTTGGAGCGGGAGAACCGGCAGTTGCGGTACCGGGCCGAACGTGCTGAGGCGCTGGTAGAGGTCCAAAAAAAACTTTCGGAATTACTGGGGATCGACCTGCCAGAGAACGGCGGGAGATCGTGATGGCAAAGATTGCCGAAGTCGGGCCGCGTCTTGGGATGCGGGCGACCTGTGAGACTCTTGGCGTGGCTCCGGCGAGTTACTATCGCTGGTGCAGGCCCCGAGCGCCGTCCAAGCCTCGCTCGTCGCCACCGCGCGCCCTGTCATTAGGGGAGCGTCAGGAGGTGCTGGATGTGCTCCACGAGCCGCGCTTCGTGGACCAGGCTCCAGCCGAGGTGTACGCGACGCTGCTGGATGATGAACGCTATCTCTGTTCAGAGCGCACGATGTACCGGATCCTGGATGCCAGCGAGGAAGTGCGCGAGCGGCGTAACCAGCTGCGGCACCCGAGCTACGCGGCGCCTGAATTGATGGCCACGGCTCCCAACGAGTTGTGGAGTTGGGATATCACGAAGCTGAAGGGGCCGGTGAAGTGGACATACTACCACCTTTACGTGATCCTGGACGTCTTCAGCCGCTTTGTGGTCGGATGGATGGTGGCCCAGCAGGAGTCGGCGGCTTTGGCGGAGAGGCTGATAGGTGAGACCTGCGAGCGACAGGGAGTGAGCGAAAGGCAGTTGACGCTTCACGCCGACCGCGGGCCGTCGATGAGATCGAAGGCCGTGGCGTTGCTGTTGAGTGATCTCGGGGTGACGAAGACTCACTCGAGACCCTACACGTCAACCGACAATCCGTTTTCGGAGGCGCAGTTTCGGACGATGAAGTACAGACCGGAGTTCCCGGTTCGGTTCGGGTGTCTGCAGCATGCGCGTAGTTTCTGCGGGCCGTTCTTCGGCTGGTACAACAGCGCTCACCGGCACGGCGGACTGGCGATGCTGACTCCCCACGACGTGCACCACGGCCTCGGCGCCCAGCGGCTGGCCGACCGGGCTGCGGTGCTTGCCGCGGCCTACGCGGCGCATCCCGAGCGGTTTCCTCACGGGGTACCCACGCCGGGTGTCCTGCCGCGCGCCGTCTGGATCAATAAACCGAAGGAATCTGGGTGTGAGAAAGCAAACGAATTCGCAGGATCCGTCGTGAGCGTCGATCATGAGAAATCGAGGGGTGGGAATCCGAAGCATGTGGGCCGCGAGATGAGCAAATGTCACTCGTGATTGCTCACTAAACTCTGGACCGTGAGTGTCTCACTTTCATTGACAGGCCCCGCCCGCCGCAAACCCGATACGGGATATCCATGTTGTAACTGACGTAATAGAACTGTCCGGTCGCGACATTGTTGAAGGTGATCCAGTTGCCGCCCCTGTCGAAGGTCACGCCTACACCGCC
>JAMBLJ010000050.1 GCA_023336815.1 Actinomycetes bacterium | reverse complement strand
TGGCTCGGCCAGCAGGCCGCTCGACGCGTGTCTTGAACTAGGCGGCGTCTCCTGTCCCATACCAGGGCTCAGGGTCATCACCGGGGGAAGCACGGTCGGCTCGACCGAGACGATGGAGAAGTTCTCTGACTGGATCGTTGGGAGCGTCGTCGTGATGCTGGTAGCCGTTCTGGTGGGCCTGTTCGGCATCGATGGTCTTGAGAGCTCTGGTGATGCTCTGACTCAGAACGAATGGCAGGCTTCCTGAGAAACCGAGACATCCGCACACAAGATCGACGATGCGAACATGGTCGAAAGCATCGTTCAGGTCTTCCCTGAGTTCTCCTGCAACGAAGTTGCTGTGCTGTGACATGGTTCCAACGTATCGGTGGGGTGCGACACGAATCGAATGGGCTCCGAGGGCCCACACATCATGATCCGTTGACAACCCTTCCGATACGCAGCAGGAGCTGGCGCATCGGGTGCCATTCGGCACTCCCGAACGTCTCGTTGCCGTGTGCGGGTGTTTCGTTTTCGATGGTGACGAGGGCTCGTTCGAGACATCTGCTGAGATACTCGGGCACGGCCCCGGTCATCGTGATCTCTCCCCGGTCATCGACGGTGAAGCACATGTAGTCAAGAGCCGCCTCGAGGTCCGTGAGCCGCTCTCCAGCGATGAGTGGCTGATCTGTGTTCATCCCCCGAACGTATCCCGCAGGTGTGTCAGGAATCGGAGACAGCGATGGGACGGGGAGTCGCACTCAAGAACAGGGTCGTGATTCCCGATGAATCACACATCATGACCAAGTTTCGAACGGACCTACCCAACGGTGCCATCGACTGGCAATCGCTGTTCAACAGCATGGCGACTGCGCAGAGTTTCTCTGCAATGCGTGACGCTATCTATGCATCCGGCACGCTGCGTACGGGGTATCTCGACAGGGTGCAAGACGATGTAGTCATCAACGAAGCGGTCCTAAGCGCCGATCTCAACCGGCTCCGCGATCTCGTGACATGGATCGTGCGACGTGACAGGTTCTATGCGGGTGTTGGCGACGAGGCGTTCTGGTGCGGTCATCTTGATGCGATCTTCGACCGGATGGGAAGTCACGTTGGAGCTGTGTACCCCCTACCTCAGCCAGACACCTCAGCGCCACGCCGAATCCCGCCCTGTCCGAAGTGCGCCGGTTCCGCTGCGGTCCATCACGTCACATGGGATCCGTCGCCTTTCTGGAGATGTGTTGCGTGTGACAGTTCGTTTCGATCCCCCGGTGTCAAGGTCACGGATGGTCGGAGACATCACACGTAGCGAGCTACGCCGATGTATCCATCCGGAGGTATTCGGTCACGTTGAGGAACCCAGCAGGCGCCTTGACATCATGAGACAGCACCAGGAACGCCTCGCCCTTGCCGATGATCTTTGGATTCGTCAGGGCCGTGTCAGCGCCTTCGACGGTGAGTGTGGCTTCGCCTGAAGCGAGGATGTTCTTGACCCAGTCGGACTGCTGTCCGTACATGACGATGAAGATGTAGCCGCCGTCGATCGGGTGTGCATCGAGCGGAGTATGGAAGGTGGCTCCCGATGTTCGGCCGATGTGGGTGAGCACGGGTCTTACGCCTTTCTTGATCTCCCTCGGGTTGAAGAACCGGCGGTTCTTACGAGCGATCCACATCGGCACGGGCATCAGGTTCCTCCTGCGTTGGAGCGTTGCCAGAATCGAGTCAGTTCGTTGATTACGACATCGGGTTGTTCGATCATTGCCATGTGTCCCGTCTTGGGAACGATGATCGTCGTTGCGTTCGAGATCGCTTGTGCAAGAGGTTCAGTTGCAGCAGGTCGTGTCATGAGATCTTGTTGTCCCATCAGAAGAAGCACGGGAACGGTGAGCTCAGATGCTCGCTCGATCGCAACGTCGTATGCGTTGCACGCTTCGAGACCGCTCGCCAGAACACCAGGTCCGCTGCGCTCGAGCAGACGCATCGTGGACCCCATCATCCACAGGCCTGGCGTCGGATGACCACCGGTGTGTGCATCCCGAGCGTGGCTCCAGGAACTCACGAAGTCAAAGGCGAGGTGATCGTTGTTCTCTGCCGCAGCGAGAAGGTCCGGATGGACCGGCATGGTCGCTGCGACACCCATGAGTGCGAGCGATGAGGCCTTGCCCTGGTACCTGGAGGCGAGATCGATACCGGCGAATGCTCCCATCGAGTGGCCGACGATGTGTGCGCAGTCAACGCCGAGTTCATCGAGCATTCCGGCAACGGCATCTGCGTAGCCAGCGATCGTTGTTGGTGGGGGACCATCCGAGTGACCATGACCAGGAAGATCAAGAGACAGGACACCGTACCCGTGATAGGCGAAGGCGCGCGCCTGAAACTGCCAGACGGTGTGGTCCATACCTGCACCGTGGAGCATGACGACGGTCGGAAGGGTCCGGTCGAAATCGCGGCCACCCGTCGAGGCGTATATCGTTTGACCGTTGAACGTCAGATCCACGGTGTCATCCCCGTTGTGACGCTCGCAGCGCCTGGGAGAGGTCAGCGATCAGGTCATCAGGGTCTTCGAGACCGATCGAAAGCCGGATGAGGTCCTCTCCGACGCCTGCGACTTCGAGTTCCTCGCTGCTCATGGTGGCGTGCGTCGTCGAGGCAGGGTGGATAACAAGCGACTTGGCATCGCCAACGTTTGCAAGGTGTGAGAACACGTTGAGACGTTCGATGAAGCGGCGACCAGCCTCGCGGCCACCTACGATCCCGAATGGGAAGATCGCTCCGCTGCCTTTGGGGAGGGTCTGTTGGGCGAGTTCGTGGTCGGGGTGGTCGGGGAGTTCGGGGTACACGACCCATGACACCTCGTCTGCTTCGTCGAGGAAGGCGATGATCGTGCGTGTGTTGTCGATGTGGCGGGCCATACGCACGGGAAGTGTTTCGAGGCCCTGGATGAGATAGAACGCGTTCTGGGGCGCCATGGAAGCACCGAAATCCCTGAGTCCCTCAACACGGGCTCGCATGAGGAACGCCTGTGTTCCGAACTCATCGGCGAACCTGAGGCCGTGATACGACGGGTACGGCTCGGTCAGGGTTGGGAACTTGCCTGACGCTTCCCAGTCGAACGTGCCGCCATCGACGAGGACTCCTCCCACTGCGATGCCGTGGCCTCCCATGAACTTCGTAGCGGAATGCATGACGATGTCTGCACCGTGGTCGAACGGGCGGAACAGGTATGGCGTTGCGAATGTGTTGTCGATCATCAGCGGAAGTCCTGCTGCGTGGGCAATGTCAGCAACGGCGGCGACATCGAGCACCTCGAGACCGGGGTTGCCGAGAGTTTCCCCATACACGAGACGAGTTTCAGGACGGATCGCTGCTGCGAAGGCATCAGGATCCCTCGGATCAACGAACGTGGTCGTGATCCCGCTCAGCCGGGGCAGGGTGTTGGCGAACAGGTTGTGTGTGCCTCCATAGAGCGAACCGGATGACACGATGTGTGCACCGGCATCCATGAGTGTCGGGATCGCGAGGAACACCGCTGCCTGGCCGCTTGCGGTCCCGATCGCCCCAACGCCACCCTCGAGAGCAGCAACACGCTCTTCGAATGCAGCAACGGTCGGGTTCGAGATACGCGTGTAGATGTGCCCCTGGCGTTCGAGGTTGAACAATCCAGCGGCATGGTCGACATCCTCAAAGACATACGATGTTGTCTGGTATATCGGGACAGCCCTGGCGTGGTGGTCAGAGTCTGGCTCGTGACCTGCGTGGAGACTGAGCGTGTCGAAACGGAGGAAGTTCGGGTCTGCCATTGGTGTAGCTCACGATACACGGCACCACGCTCGTGGCGGCAGGCAGCAGGGACCGGTGCGCTACGGTATCGATCGATGGCAACTTTCGATACCGCAGATCTGGCTCCGATCGACCGATACAAACTCCTTACGGGACTTGTCGTACCGCGCCCGATCGGCTGGATCGGCACCGTTGACGGGGGCGGGGTGTACAACCTTGCACCGTACTCGTTCTTCAACTGTGTCTCCGCCACACCTCCCACGGT
>JAMBLJ010000049.1 GCA_023336815.1 Actinomycetes bacterium | reverse complement strand
GCCTTGGGCTTCTTCTTGAACATCTTCACACCTTGTTGGTCGACTCTGGATGGGAACACGCCAGGTGCCGGTCTTATGCCGGGAACTTCAGCCGACGATCGAGTTGATCGTCATACGAATCGGTGCCGGATAGTTCTCCTCGAACCATTCCGGGGTCCAGCTGTTCCCCTCGAGGAACTTCTGATACTTGGCGACGTACGCCGTGTGGGAGGCTACACCCTTCATCTGTTTGTCGACCACAGCGTCGCCGTTGAGTACGACGATGGCTCCACCCATGCCGTTGCCTTCGAGATGGAGCGTGACCTTTGAGTTGCCAGCGAGACTTCTCACGCGAACCGATGGATCGCGACTGTAGATGGTGATCGTGTCATCGTCCTCGAGATAGAACCACACGGGAGCCGTTGATGGCCTCCCAGACGCGGTCACGGTCGTGAGCCAGGCGATTGGCTCATCA
This sequence comes from Actinomycetes bacterium, assembly GCA_023336815.1. Classification (GTDB taxonomy): domain Bacteria; phylum Actinomycetota; class Acidimicrobiia; order Spongiisociales; family UBA5794; genus JAMBLL01. The sequence continues at coordinate 9,653 of JAMBLJ010000049.1, read as the reverse complement.
TGGAGGCGTGTTCGTACTGCGGGGTGTTCGTTCAACATCGTCACATTGTACGCAACCGGTTTAGTGTCAGGAACGTCGAGCCACACAGCGAACCGAGGAGTGACCGATGGCCAAGATCCATGGTGGACAGGTGATCGCCAGGGCTCTCAGACGAGAGGGTGTTGACACGGTGTTCATGCTCACCGGCGGCCATGTCCTTCCGATCATCGATGGCTGCGTCACGGAAGGAATGCGGGTCGTTGATGTACGCCACGAACAGGCTGCTGCCCATGCTGCTGACGCGTACGCACGCCTCACAGGCAAGCTCGGCGTCGCCATCGTGACCGCCGGCCCTGGCGTGACCGACGCGGTCACGGGTGTTGCTAATGCCTTCTTCGCCAACAGTCCAATGTTGCTCATCGGTGGCCGACACCAGGAGGCCGAGAACCTTCGAGGTGGGCTTCAGGAGATGGATCATCCCAAGCTCTTCCAATCGATAACGAGGTGGGCCGACACGGCACGCGATGTTGGGCGATTCCCCGAGTACATAGCAATGGCTGCACGGCACGCTTTCGGTGCCAGGGGTGGCCCCGTGTTCCTTGACTTCCCATGGGATGTCTCCGCCGGACAGGTGGAGGAGACTGCCATCATCTGGCCCGAGCGCTACCGGGCGAACCGCCCTGCGGGCGCAACCGACGAAACCCTTGCCGAGATCGTGGAAGCCATATCCTCTGCGCAGAACCCGGTGATCTTTGGTGGCACCGGACTCCGATGGAGCCGCCAGGATGGGTACAGGGAGAATCTCGACGATGTCGCCATGGCCCTCCGGTCGCCCGTGTTCCTGAACAGCCTCGCCCGTGGGGCTCTCCCTGTGGGCCATCGGTATCTCGGCAACCGGTCGCGGGGGCTCGCTCTCGCCGAGGCCGACGTCGTGCTCGCGCTTGGTGTCGACTGGGATTTCCGTACGGGATACGGCAAGAAGGTCAACCTCGATGCTCGTGTCATACAGATCGACGCAGAGCCATCCAAGATCGGGTGGAATCGGGATGCAGACATCGGACTTGTCGCGGACCCTGGCGCCGTCGTCTCCCAGCTCGCGTCCCGTGTGGGAGAGATCGGTAGGACGGACGATTCAGCGTTCACGACCATGGTGTTCGAAGCCGAGGCGGCGCGTCACTCGGCAGCCGAAGAGCTTGCAGCTTCCAATGAGAGTCCGATCCATCCGGAACGGTTCGCTCGAGATGTCGCTGAGTTCTTTGGCGATGATTCGATCGTCGCGGCCGACGGTGGTGACATCGTGTCCACGACGGCCAAGTGGCTCCGCACGAGCCGTCCGGGAGGGCTCCTTGATCCGGGACCATTCGGGTGTCTTGGAGTTGGAGCCCCGTTCGCAGTCGCTGCAAAGGTCGTCGAGCCGGAAACGAGAGTCGGGATCGTGTACGGAGACGGATCGTTCGGGTTCAACGGTATGGAGTACGACACGCTCATCCGCCATGAGCTTCCGGTGGTTGGTGTGATCGGCAACGATGGAGCATGGAACAACATCAAGGCGATCCATCAGATCATGTTCCCCGAGCGCGTTGTTGGCTCCGACCTCGGTGTCCGACCGTACGAGAAGATCGTCGAGGGCCTTGGGGGATACGGAGAGTTCGTGGACAAACCGAGTGAGATTCTCCCCGCACTCCAGCGTGCGGAGGAGTCCGGCGTCCCATCACTCGTCAACGTGCACATCGCGGAACAGCTTCGTATGTCATCTACCTACGGGTTCTGATGTCGGGGACACACAGCTTCGACATGTCGTGTTGATGCCATGACGAACCTCATGATATTCGTAACGGAAGCTGTTCCGATCGAGGTCACCGACTCGATCGACTGGTTCTTGCTGGTTACGGGGTTGCTCGGCGGTCTTGCGTTGTTCCTGATCGGCATGGACCGGATGACCGAGGCCCTTCGTCTCGTTGTCGGAGACAAAGCGCGTGGTTTGCTCGAGCGCGTCACGTCGAATCGTTTCGCCGGTCTTGTCACAGGTGCGGGAATCACGGCAGTCATCCAATCGTCGTCGGTGACCACCGTGTTGCTCGTTGGGTTCATCAGTGCCGGTCTGATGACATTCGTTCAGTCGATTCCCGTGATCCTCGGCTCGAATATCGGCACGACGATCACGGCCCAGATCATCGCGTTCAACGTGACGAGCTGGGCGCTGGTTCTTGTTGCCGCCGGATTCGCTGTCACGTCCATTGCGAAACGGGAGTCGCGCAAGGCCCAGGGCACGGCGATCATGGGTCTCGGCCTGGTCTTCTTCGGCATGGTCGTCATGGGCGAGGCGATGAGCCCTCTCCGTTCGTACGAACCCTTCTTGTCTGCAATGGGGACTCTTGACAATCCGATCCTTGGTGTCCTCGCCGGTGCATTGTTGACGGCGCTTGTCCAGTCGTCGTCCGCAACGACGGGCATCGTCATCGTTCTCGCTGGACAGGGTCTGATCACGCCGGAGGCCGGCATCGCTCTCGTTCTTGGAGCGAATATCGGCACATCCGTCACAGCCCTTCTGGCTGCGATAGGCAAACCTCGTGAAGCGCAGCGAGCAGCGGTTGCCCACCTCTTGTTCAACGTCGCGGGTGTGCTGATCTGGATACCTTTGGTTGGATGGTTGGCATCGTTCGTCGGTTCGCTCGGCGGAGGAACATCGCGAGAGATCGCCAATGCGCACACGCTGTTCAACGTCGTCAACGCTCTCATCTTCTTGCCCTTCGTTACCCAGTTCGCTGCGCTGGTGACCCGTCTCGTGCCGGACCGGGAGGCATCGGGGACGCTCCAGCCGAAGTACATCGACGCGTCGCTGATCCGCACACCGTCCGTTGCTCTTGCCAAGGCCCGACAGGAGATGCTGCGCATGGCCTCGAGAGTCCAGGCGATGATCGCCGCCGTTCTGCCAGCAGTTCTCGACGGGACGATCGATGACCTCGCCGACCTCGAGGCAATGGACGATGAGGTCGACGCCCTCCACGGGATCATCGTCCAGTTCCTCGGCCAGATAGGGCGTGAGAAGCTGAGCGAAGCGGGCAGCGACGAACTCATGGATCTATTTGAGGCAACGAATGCGCTCGAAGCCATCGGCGATGTCATCGAGACGAACCTGGTTGTCCTCGGTCGGCACAGGGTCGATGCATCGATCGCGGTGAGCGATGAGACGCGAATCGTGATCACGCGGTACCACGAAGGTGTTGCCGAAGCCTTCGATCGGGCACTCGTTGCGGTCACCCAGAAGAACGAGGTCGCTGCTCGCAAGGTCGCAAAGATGAAGCCCGGCATGATGAAGCTCGAGAGGGAGGCGAATCTTCATCAGGTTGAGCGTCTCGTTGCGGATGAGCCGAACCGTGTTGCGACCTATCGTTTCGAGATGGATGTGATCGCCAATCTCAAACGTGTGTTCTTCTTTTCCCGGAGGATCGCGAGGGTTGCGATCCCTGAAGAAGAGCAGGCTGACATCTAGGCGATCCGGGTATGGCTAGTTCGCGGGACCCCTCTCCTAACCTCCCCTGATGCTTGATGCGATCTTGTGGGGCCTCATCCAGGGCCTCACTGAATTCCTCCCTGTCTCCTCGTCAGGACACCTCGTCCTCATTCCAGCTCTCCTCGAGAGGGATGGCCCGGATCTGGCTACGAGCGCGATGCTGCACCTGGGCACCCTTGCTGCGGTGTTGATCTACTACCGGTCGGATCTTGCTCGGATGGCGAGATTCGATCGGCCTGGACGCAAGATGATCACCCTCATCGTGATAGGTTCGCTCCCCGCCGCTGTTCTCGGCTTTGTATTCAAAGACACCGTTGAGGAATTGATAAGTGAGCCGCGGACCGTTGCCATCATGCTCATCGTCACCGGTGTCATTCTTCTCGCTACGACGTTGTTGCGCGTTGGGGATCGAAGGACTTCCGACCTGGGACCCATCGACGCACTTCTGACAGGTTTCGCCCAGGCGCTTGCGTTGATCCCTGGAATCTCGCGTTCCGGTATGACGATCACCTCTGGACTCTTGCGCGGAATGACCCGCAAGGAGGCAGCGCGGTTCGCGTTCTTGCTGGGTATTCCGGTGATCGCTGGTGCCGGACTCCTCGAGATGCTCGATGCATATTCTTCTGGAGCGAGCGTGGATGCAACAGTCTGGGTCGGGGTTTTGGTCGCCGGGTTGTCGGGCTACGCGGCGATCGCGATCCTCCTGCGGGTTCTCGCCCGTGTTGGCCTTGCGCCGTTCGGTGTGTACTGCGTCCTGGCTGGCACGTTCGCTGCGATCGTCCTGTAGGGCGTTACGGCTCGACGAGCACGATGAGGTCACCGAAGGACGATGAGCGTGCCACGAGATCGGCGATCTCCCCTGGGAACGCAACGGTGGCGGCACCGCTGGATCCGAAGGCGTCGCTCACCGCAGATCGAACGACGACTCCCGGAATCCCGGTACCGTTGGGGAGGACCACCCGGATCTCTGCTCCTGGTTGAACATCTGTTGGCAATGCCAGAGGTATCGCCCACCAACCATCAGGAATCACTGGGAGTGCAGACACAACCGAACTTGTGATCGGGTCACCTGGTGTTATGTCGATACTCGCAGTGGCGTTGGTCAAGTCGGGAACCAGGAAGAGTGCAGATGTGGCCGATTTCCATTCGATTCCTGCCTCAGATAGCGGTGTACCCCGGGCGATAGTGGTCGCAGCGAACGGGTACCGCTCAGATTGGCGCCCTGAGAGATCCCATATGAGGGCAACGACGACGATGGCAGCAGCTGCGATCCATCGCAGGTAGGGCGGTCTCGAGAGCCACAACACACATCGAGCGTATCGAGATTCTGCGGTGATGGGAAGGGGTGTGACTTGCGGGATGGTGCTCTCCCCGGGAGACGCCCGCAAGCAGGGGGAAAAGGTGGGCCTGCAGGTACCGTCCCGGAGAGAGCGACCTACTCAAAGTCAAGCATGTGCGGATCGCCGGCGGAAGAGCCATCTTGCCCATACCTACACTCAGCTCATGTCCCTGCTCGTGATCGTGCTCGCCTATCTGCTCGGTAGCGTCAACTTCGGGGTGCTCATGGCTCGAACCCAGGGTGTAGACATCTATTCGGCTGGATCGGGGAATCCGGGAACGTCGAATGTGATGCGGGTTCTCGGGAAGAAGCTTGGCGCTCTTGTCCTCGTGGGTGATGCGGCAAAGGGTGCTGTCGCAGCCGCTATCGGAGTGCTCGCGATCGATCCGGCATTCGGATACGTGGCGCTTCTTGCTGCCGTCGTTGGGCACGCGTTTCCGGTATGGCATCGGTTCAGGGGCGGAAAGAGTGTTGCGACCACCATCGGCGGCATGATCTACCTGGCGCCTGCCGTTGGTCTTGTGCTTGGAACCGTGTGGATCGTGGCTCTCGTTGTCTGGAAGACAGCATCGATCGGCTCGCTTGTTGCAATGGGACTCCTGGTTCCGCTGCTCGCGTTGACAGGCCGCCAGAGTGTGGAACTGGTGTGGAGCACGGTGATCGCTCTCTTCGTAATCCTACGTCACACTGGCAACATCCAACGACTTGTCAGTGCGTCCGAAAGGAAGGTGTCGTGAGGCCACTCGAGCAAGCCCAGGCAGATGTTCTCAACACGATGCCGCGCATGGGCTCCGAGACCGTTGCGATCGCCGAGTCCCTCGGCCGGGTTCTCCACGCACCCGCCATTGCACAGACGCTTGTCCCTCCGTTCCCGAACTCGGCGATGGATGGCTTTGCTGTTCAGGCTGCAGATCTCACCGGTGCGACAGTGACACTCCCCGTCAACGAGGATGTTCCTGCTGGCACCGTTCCCACGATGGCGGTGACATCTGGAACCGTCACACGGATCATGACGGGTGCGCCGATGCCCGATGGCGCCGATGCAGTAGTGCCCATAGAGAACACAGAATCCACCGATCGCTCCCACGTGACGTTCACAGGCGCGGTCTCACCGGGAACCAACGTTCGGCCCGCCGGTGGCGACGTTTCTCCTGGCGACGTTGTGGTCGAGGCAGGTGTCCGCCTGACCGCAAGGCACCTCGCGAGTCTTGCAAGCGTTGGTGTGTCACCCGTTGTTGCCAAGATGCCGATCATTGCGCTCATGTCAACCGGTGACGAGGTGGTGGAGCCGGAGGTTGCCCAACTCGGACCGGGGATGATACGGGATACGAATCGAGTGCTCTTGCGTGGGGTCCTCACGGATCTCGGTGTTCCGTACGTCGATCTCGGGATCATCGGTGACGATGTTGATGAGCTTCGTTCTGCGTATCGGCACGCGGCTGAGATTGGCGATGCGATCATCTCCACGGGCGGTGTTTCGATGGGAGACTTCGACTTCGTGAAACAGATCCTGGGGGAGACAGGATCTGTCGAGTTCTGGCGGGTTGCTATGCAGCCGGGGAAACCGTTCGCTTTCGGAAGCGTTTCCGGCGTTCCGCTGTTCGGTCTCCCCGGGAACCCCGTATCGACGTTCGTGAGTTTCGAGCAGATGGTGCGTCCTGCGCTTCTCCACATGATGGGTGCAAGAAACGTCTTCCGACCCAGGATCACAGGTGTCATGGGGGAGGATGTCGAGACGACCGCAGATCGCGATGTCTTCCTGCGTGTTCTCCTTGCGGAGAGCTCCGATGGGTCGTTCGTCGCTGTACGATCCGGAGAGCAGGGCTCGAACGTGTTGTCGGCCCTATCGATGGCTGACGCCTTTGCGATCGTGCCTCGAGGTGTTTCACGACTCTCAGCTGGCGAGACGCTAGACATCGAGATGTTCTCATGGAACGAAAGGAGACCGTTCGATGGATGAGATGAACCACCTCGACGAGCAGGGTCATGTACGGATGGTTGACGTCGGACAGAAAGCCGTTACGTCCCGGGTCGCGACGGCGATCGCGAGAGTTGCGATGACCACCGCAACACGCGACCGTCTCTTCAGCGGGGATCTCCCGAAGGGCGATGCGCTCGCAACGGTTCGTATAGCCGCAATCCAGGGAGCGAAGCGAACCTCGGATCTGATACCGCTCTGCCACCCGCTTCCGATCACATCCATTGACGTGACGGTCGAGGCTGACGACGGCGGCGCCGTCATTCGTGTCACCGTTGGCGTGAGCGGTCGCACAGGGGTCGAGATGGAAGCGATGACCGGAGCGTCGATTGGTGCGCTTGCCATGTACGACATGATCAAGGGAATCGATCGGGAAGCGAGCGTGTCGAGTGTTGAGGTCGTCGCAAAGAGCGGTGGCCGGAGCGGGTCGTGGGAACGTGCGTGATCTCACCGCGGCCGTCGTCACGGTGTCAGACACCGTGACAGCAGGGACGAACACTGATGTGAGCGGCGAAACTGCAACCCAGGCGCTCACCGAGCTTGGCTTCGACGTCGTATCAGCATCTGTGGTCGCTGACGGCATCGATACAGTGGCTGAGGCCTTGACCCAACTCGCAACCGAGGTAGATCTCATTGCGACCACCGGTGGCACAGGTTTGTCTCCCAGAGATCTCACACCTGAGGGTACGAGGTCTGTCATCGATCGAGAGATTCCCGGGTTGTCCGAGGCGATGCGCGCCGCGACTTTCGGCGTTGTGCCCTTTGGCATGCTGTCGCGCGGTGTCAGCGGACTGGTCGGCTCGTGTGTCGTCGTGAACCTCCCAGGCTCCCCCAAGGCGGTGGCCGAGGGTCTCGACGTGATCGGTCCCGTACTCAAGCATGCCGTCGAGATCGCATCTGGGGATTTCGGCGATCACCGCTGAGAACTCCCTACACTTCCGTAGTCCGACTTGCTGATGACGGCCGGTCGCGACCACAATGGGTACATAACCCTGAACGAACCGCGGAAATCCTTTGGCCTGGACGTGTTTCTGCCTACGCTCGGGCTGCTGGCGAAGTAAGAGAGTTCTGAACCGATGACGATCGTAGTTTTCATCCTGCTTGCGGGATTGTGGGCGGCCTTCGTACTCCCCTCATTTTTCGACCATCGGAGCAATGCTCCGAAGTCGACGACGCGCGCCTTTGCGAAGACCCGAAAGAAGCTCGCACAGGTATCCGCAGCACAGCCCGATGGAGATGCATACGTGCGCCGGCATGCCCAGCGGCGTCGGCAACATGTGCTCGTGGGGCTTGCGATCTCCTCGGTTGCCACACTGTTTTTTGCGACGTGGACCGGCTCAGTTCCCTGGTTGTGGGTGAACATTGCGGTGAACGTGTCGATCGCTGCCTACGTCACGTTGCTTCTCACCATGAAGCAGCAGCGCATGATGCCGCGAGCACAGGTTGTTGCGCTCAATACCCAGACGCCTCACGCTCGTCAGCGTCGCCGCGTGAATGCACCTGAACCGTATATCGAAGAGTCGAAGACAGTTCGCGTCATCGCTGGCTGAAGACATGCAGTCCCGGATCGATCTCACCAGCCTCGAGTCCGAGGTCCGTTCTGAACTCGACGAGAAGTTCGCCGCAAGAGAGCTTGCCCTTGGGAACTCGCGTCCGATCATCCGGAACTCCGCCAATGCCATCAGAGCACTTCATCGCGATGACGTCGAGCTGGCTCGATCCTTGCTTGAAGAGGTCAAGTCGTTGATTCTCGAGGCCGAGTCGTCCCTTGATGGTCACTGGGATATCTATCACGCTGGCTTCTTCTACGACGCGGTCAAGGAGTACGCAGAAGCGGAACTGACGGCGGCGCTCCTGACGCATCAACCTCTGCCGCTGCCCTCGGAACTTCACGTCCACGCGGTCCCGTACCTCAAAGGTCTCGGTGAAGCGGTGGGCGAGCAGCGGAGGAGGATGCTCGACCAACTTCGCCACGGAGACCTCGAGGAGGCCGAGCGGACGTTCGTCGACATGGAGGCGGTCCACGATCTGCTGACCTCGATCGACTATCCCGATGGCATGACCGCTGGACTACGCCGCACGACCGATGTCGCTCGAGCCCTCATCGAGCGTTCCCGAGCAGATCTCACCTCAACGATCGTCCAGGAGCGGCTTCGCTCCCAGCTTTCCGAATAACCAGGAGAACCCAATATGGAAATCAGCGCTTGCCCCGCGTGCGGAACCGATGACATACGTCTCGAGACGACGGATATCGCAACGCACAAGATCGTCAGCTGGCGTGCAGGAGACACCCGTCCCGTATTCGTCGCCAGCAAGGACGCCATTGAGACGACGTCGACGAGCCGAGTCGTGTGTGTCAACGATCATGCCCATCCCGACCGTGTCGGCTTCGACCTCGAGTGGGCGTGATCGGTTTCTGGCGTCGAGAACATACGAACCCCTGCCGTTTCCAGCGCCAGAAGCCGTAATCTCCGTGTGTCCGGGGGTGTAGCTCAGTCCGGCAGAGCACTACGTTCGCAACGTAGGGGCCACGGGTTCGAATCCCGTCACCTCCACCGATCAGTAGCCCTTGCCCCGCAAGGGCTGTTGGTCATTTCAAGGTCCTCGCTTCACATCTCTAGTCCTCGTTCCGCGCGCGTTCTGTGCGCGATCGCGTCGGCGATGATCTGTTCGAGGCGGTCGACGGCGACTTCGTCGAGTGGTTCGTAGAGGTGCCCGTAGATGTCGAGGGTGGTCTTGATCGACGTGTGGCCGAGCCGCGACTGCAGCAGCTTCGGGTGCGTGTTCGCGGCAATCAGCAGAGCAGCGTGGGTATGTCTCAGGTCATGAAATCGCATGGGTTG